>NZ_JAAKZX010000205.1 GCF_011045025.1 Streptomyces ureilyticus | reverse complement strand
CGGCGATGGTGACGGTCAGCGGCGTATCGGGCTTGCGTCCGGCGGCCACCAGCTCGCTCGCGGCGGCGCCGACGGAGTCGAGGGTCGAGGAGACGACGACGGTCCCGTCGGACGCGCCGACCTTCGCGTGGTAGACGTCGCTGCCCAGCGGGAGCGCGTTCCACACCGCCTCGCAGGTGATGGGGGCGCGGTCGTCGAGGAGCTTTGCGGTGCAGTGGACTCCGCGCTTGGTCAGGGAGACGTCGATGTAACGGTCGGCCATGGTCACACCCGTACCCCGGTGTGGACCGGAATCCACGGACAGGTCCTGTGCGGCGTGTGGAGCGTGTGGGTCAAGGCGCGCCCACGACGGGGTCACGAACGGGCCAACTACGCGCAACCAATCCTCATATAACGGGCATTGAGGGATGAGTGGACTCAGTGACTGGGAAGGACCGGCATGACTTCCGTTGGTTCGGGTAGCCGCGCGCCCATGGCTCGACCACACGCAAACCGATCAGGAACCGACAACGGGTCCCACAGAGGTCTCAGCCGCCGCTCCTTGCTCACAGGAGCGGTGGCGCTGGGCGCTGCGGGAAGTCTCGGGGTGGCGGGCTGCAGCCGCGTCCCCGACGAGGGAAAAGTGCTGGGCGGCAGCCTGCTGGACACCCTGAAGGATCAGGGATCCGTGAAAATCGGCATCGCCAGCGAGCCGCCGTTCGGTTATGTGGGAGACGACGGACAGGCCACTGGAGAAGCCCCAGCTATCGCCAAGGTTATCTTCGAGCGGCTCGGCATCGGCGAGATCAAGCCAGTGCCGGTGGACTTCGGCGCCCTCATTCCCGGACTGAAGGCGCGACAGTTCGATGTGGTGTCCGCCGGGATGTACATCAATCCCGACCGATGCGAGCAGGTGCTCTTCTCCGACCCGGACTACCTGATGCTGGACGCCTTCATCGTCAAGAAGGGGAATCCGCACGGCATCAAGACGTACGAGGACGTCAAGGCGAAGGGTCTCAAGCTCGCCTCGGGCAAGGCCTACGCCCAAATCGACTCAGCCAAGGCCGCGGGTATCGGCAACATTCTCATCCTGCCGGACCAGGTCGCCGGCCTCGACGCGGTGGCCCAGGGGCGGGTGGACGCCTTCGCGGGTACCCGCATCACAGTCAGCGACGCGGTGAAGGGCTCCAACCGGGCCGACGCGACCGAACCCTTCCAGCCCGAGATCGACGGTGAGCCCGTCTACGGCGCGGGCGGATTCGCCTTCCGAAAGTCCGAGCAGAACTTCCGTGACGCCTTCAACGAGGAACTCCTGAAGCTCAAGGAGAACAACTACAAGGAGCTTCTCAAGATCGTCAGTCCCTTCGGTTTCGGCATGGCCGACATGACCGACCTCACCGCGAAGGAGCTGTGTGCCGGATGATGAGCTCGGAGTTCCTCACCACCTGGTTCCTGCCGGGTATCTGGATCACGATTCAGGTGACGGTGTACGCGGCTGCTCTGGGCGCGGTCATCGCGTTCGGGATCGGTCTGGCACGCGATTCGCAGTTCTGGATCGTACGTTTCCTCGCCGGCGTCTATTTCGAGATCTTCCGTGGCATGTCGGCCCTGGTGCTGATGTTCTGGATGTTCTTCGCCCTGCCGTTCTTCGGCTGGCAGTTGGTGCCGATGTGGGCGGGCGTCAGCGCACTCGCCCTCACCTACGGCGCCTATGGCTCCGAGATCGTCCGCGGTTCACTGGCCGCCGTCGCCCCGGCGCAGAAGGAGGCGGGCATCGCGCTCAACTTCACCCGCTGGCAGCGGCTGCGGCTGATCGAGATGCCGCAGGCCTGGCCCGAGATGGTGCCGCCGTTCAACAACCTGCTGGTCGAGCTGCTGAAGGGCACCGCCCTGGTCTCCGTGATCACGGTGGCCGACATGACCTTCGCCGGCGGTCTGGTCCGGCTTGGCACCAATGAGACGACCCCGATCTACACGCTGCTGCTGGTCCTGTACTTCGTACTCGCCTTCCTCATCACCCGCGGTATGCGACTGGTGGAGCGCAAGGCGAAGGCCGGGATCGGGCAGCGTCCGGAGAAGACGGGCGGCATCACCAGGAGGCTGAGCCCCCGTGGCGAGAGCCTGCAGGCCGGTTCGCAGTCCGCGGGAGGCATGTGATGAGCTGGGACTGGCAAGTCGTAGACGACTTCATGCCGCAGTTCTGGGACGGCGTGCTGGTCACGCTGCAGGCCCTGGCCATCGGCACCCTGATCGCCTTCGCCCTCGGCCTCGTATGGGCGATGGCGCAGCGGTCCACGCTGATGTGGGTGCGCTGGCCGGTCATCGCGGTCACGGAGTTCATCCGCAACACTCCGCTACTGGTGCAGCTGTTCTTCCTGTTCTACGTGGTGCCGAACTTCGGCCCCTCGATGTCACCGCTCACCACCGGCATCATCGGCCTCGGGCTGCATTACTCCACGTACACCGCTGAGGTCTACCGCGCCGGCATCGACGGCGTGCCCGTCGGCCAGTGGGAGGCGGCCACGGCGCTGAATCTGCCCAAGGGCCGTACGTGGCGCACGGTGATCCTGCCGCAGGCGATCCGCCGCGTCGTCCCGCCGCTGGGCAACTACGTCGTCGCCATGCTCAAGGACTCCCCGATGATCGCGACCATCGGCGCCCTCGACATGCTCGGCGAGGCCCAGGCCTTCAGCAACGAGACCTTCACCACGGAAGCCATCACCGTCGTGGGTGTGGCCTTCATCGTCATCGCCTACCCCGCTTCCCTCTTGATCCGAGCCCTGGAGCGTCGTCTTGTCCGCTGACACCCCTTTGCAGAAAGAACCCGAGAGCAGCCAGAACCCACCGGTGGACGGCAGCGAGCTGATCCGCTTCGACAAGGTCACCAAGCGCTTCGGCAGCAACGTCGTGCTCGACAACCTTGACTTCTCGGTGGACTCGGGCAAACACGTCACGCTGATCGGCCCGTCCGGCTCCGGCAAGACGACGATCCTGCGTCTGCTCATGACCCTGCTCAAAGCCGACGAAGGCACGATCAAGGTCAACGGCGACTACCTCACCCACGAGGAGAAGAACGGCAAGCTCGTCCCGGCGGGCGAGAAGCACATCCGCGAGGTCCGCAAGAACATCGGGATGGTCTTCCAGCAGTTCAACCTCTTCCCGAACATGAAGGTGCTGCGCAATCTCACCGAGGCGCCGGTCACCGTGCTCGGCATGTCCAAGGAGGCGGCCGAGGAACGGGCCCGTGACCTGCTCGAACTGGTCGGTCTGACCGAGCACATCGACAAGTACCCGACCCAGCTCTCCGGCGGCCAGCAGCAGCGCGTCGCGATCGCCCGGGCCCTGGCGATGCGGCCGAAGGTGCTGCTCCTGGACGAGGTCACCTCGGCCCTCGACCCTGAGCTGGTCGCGGGCGTCCTCGACGTGCTGCGGGACATCGCCCGCACCACGGACATCACGATGCTCTGCGTGACGCACGAGATGAACTTCGCCCGGGACATCTCGGACGCGGTCCTGATGTTCGACAAGGGCCGCGTCCTGGAATCCGGTCCCCCGGAGAAGATCTTCGGCGACCCGGAGCACGACCGGACTCGGGAGTTCCTGAGCGCGGTTCTGTAAGCGGAGGTGCGGTCCCGCGCCCCATAGAGGCCGCAGGCCTTTCTTTGGGGCGCGGCGTTGCAGTGCCAGATCTTGACTGTGGCATATGCCAGAGTGGCGCGTTCCTGCTGAGAGCGCCGGAACGCGCCACCCTTCTCGTCAACAGCCCCTCCCCTGCAGCCCTTTGGCGGCTATCGTGGAAGCAGCCTCCGTCCGAGAACGGCCAAGCAGCGCAGGGGGAACCGTGGCGCTCAAGCACGAGCCGACCGCGCCGTACCACTCGGCCCAGGACGCCCTGCGCGTACTGGAGACCGTGGCACGACACACCACCGGCGTCACCGACGCCGAGCTCGCCCGCGCGACCGGCCTCGGCACGGAGCGACTGACCACGCTCCTGCGGATGCTGCGCCGCGAGGGATACGTCGAGCAGGTCGCCGACGACGCGTACGTCACCGGTGCCGCCCTGAGCAGGCTGACCTCGGCGCACGGCCGCGACCAGGCGCTGCGCGAGCAGGTCCAGCGCAACCTCGACCGGCTGCGCGACTCGGTGGGCGCCGCCGTCTACATCAGCCGTTACGTCGACGGCGAGGTCCATGTCACCCAGTGCGCCGAGGGTCCGAGCACCCCCGCCGTGAACGAGTGGGTGGAGTTCCGGCGCTCCGCCCACGCCAGCGCGATCGGCAAGAGCCTGCTCGGCCAGCTCGACGTGAACGCCCGCCGCGACCACCTCGCCCGCCACAAGATGGCCCGCCTCACCTCGCGCACCATCACCAGCGAGCGGGTCCTGCTGTCCCGCCTCGACGCCCAGGCACCCAGCGTGCCCGTCCTCGACCTCCAGGAGTACGCGGTCGGCACGGTGTGTGCGGCGGTCCCCATCACAGCCGGCTCCGCCGTGGGCTGCCTGGCTCTGTCCCTCCCGCTCGCCCACGCCCACCGTCTGCGAGCGGCGGCGGACACGCTGAACCGGGGCGCGGCCCCCGTACTGCTGTCCCTCGCGCTCTGAGCCACCGGCTCCAGCCGGAGGCTGGTCACAAGCACCCCCGCGGACCAGGTACTATTTTTTCCGTCGCCGACCGCAGCAAGCGGGAGGCGGGAGTCATGCGCCGCTAGCTCAGTTGGTTAGAGCAGCTGACTCTTAATCAGCGGGTCCGGGGTTCGAGTCCCTGGCGGCGCACCACCGAAGGGCCTCTCGCGGGAGCGAGAGGCCCTTCGACGTAGGCAAGAGCCATCCGGCCGCGGTCACGGTCACGGTCACGGGGTCATCGTGACGCCGTCGATGACGACGGTGTCGTTGGTGTCGCTCGGGGTCTCCTCGAAGCCGAAGACGTCGGACATCTGGTTGTACGTGACCATGAAGCCGATACAGAACACCGCGGCCACCCCGAGGAACGCCAGGATGGCGCCGGTGGACGCCGCCAGCCTGGCCCGGCGCGGCTCCTTCGCCGTGGCGACCACGTCGCGGCCCTCGGCGTAGTACACGGTGACGAAGTCGCCCTCAAGGATCGTCCCCGGGCCGTCCTCCTCCTCGAAGCGGACCGTCTGGCCGTCGCGAGCCGTGAACTCGTAGACGTGGTGCAGCGTGGTCCTCACGGACGTGTCGTTGCTGCCGCCGTGCGTCGTCGTGAACATCCGCAGACAGCGCCCCTCCGCCGTGAGGCCGCTGCTCCAGGCGCTGCGGATCTGCAGCGAGCGGCGCACCACGCGGTACGCGCCGAAGAGGACCACGGCCAGGATCAGGCTGGGTACGAGGTAGAACAGGACGTCCATGATGCTTCCCCCGAGGTCAGGTACTGCTTGTGGGGGGGAACCTACCCTCGGGGGAAGCACACCTGTCTCAAGTAACGCTCAGAGATCCGGCGTTGGATCCGAACATGCCGGATCAGAACGTGCCGGACCAGAACGTCTCGGATCAGAACGTGACGTCCGAGCAGGCGTAGAAGGCGTTGCCCGTGTCGGCGATCGTCCACACCGCGAGGATCACGTGGTGGCCGCTCTTGCCGGACGGCAGGGTGCCGCTGTGGGAGAGAGTCGCCGGCGGCTGGCCGTTGTAGGGGACGGTCAGGAACGGGGTGGTGTCCAGGGCGGCCCGGGTCAGCGGGGCGTTCTCGTTCCACCCGTTCTTGGTGACGTAGTACCGGAAGTCGGTCGTCGAGTGCCGCGCCGTGAACTGCCAGCGGAAGGTGTGGCTCTGCCCGCCCGTGACCTTGGTGGTGGGCCAGGCGCCGCCGGACGGAGTCTTCGGCTGGTCGAGCGCGCTGAAGTGGCCATGGCCCGCGGAACAGATCTGCCCGTCCGCGGGTCCGGCCGCCGGGAAGCCCTTGGGGCCCTCGACGCTCTGGGGCTCCCACTGGATGGCACCGCAGTTGGTCACGGTGCCGTTGGCACAGAGCTTCTGCCGGCTGATGGGGAGGTCGGTGTAGCCGTGGCCGCTGGCGCCGCCGCTGGAGAGCACGAACGCTCCCGTGGTGGCGAGGCCGACCACGACCGCGTACCACTTGGTCTTCTTGCCGATCCTTTTGCGCATGCTGCCGCTCCTGGAGAACGTGGGGGATTTCCGTGAGCTGTGCGTGCGCATCGCGATGCGTGGACCGATGACTACTCAGTCTCAGGTCTAGACCAAGCCCAGATTATTGCGACCCCTTGAACATGTCCATACCAATCGCGGAAACGTCCATCCCCATCGTCGACACGATCCGGTGGCACCGGTCCCGGGACTTCTCCACCAGCTCCCCGTTCGGGTCGTCGTTCGTCGCGACCCAGTTCCGCGCCTGCTCCGCACTCCGCCCGCCCGCCAACTGCCGGTCCAGAAGGCGCGTTTGGCGTACGCCCCCCGGCGCCTCCACATACCAGCACTCCCGCATGAGCGCGTGCGCCTCGCGCCAGCCCGTCAGATCGCAGGCCAGGTAGTTCCCCTCGGTGACGATCAGCCGGGCGGCGGGCGGCACCAAGTGGCGGGCGGCGATGGGCTCGTCGATGGTGCGGTCGTAGTCCGGTACGTAGATGTCGGCGCCGGTGTCCTCCAGCACCCGGCGTAGCAGCGCGACGTATCCCCACACGTCGAAGCTGGGCTCGGAGCCCTTGCGGGAGGTCAGCCCGAGCCGTTCCAACTGACGGTTGGAGAGGTGGAAACCGTCGAGGGGAAGATAGGCGGCCCGCTCGCCAAGGTGCGCTACCAGCGCGCGGGCGAGGGTGGACTTCCCGGCACCGGGCGGGCCCGCGAGTCCGAGTACGGCACGCGGCAGGCCGCCGGTCAGTCGCCAGGCGTCGGCGGCGAGGTCGGCGAGGTTGGGGCGGTCAGCGATCTCCATGCCCTGTATGGAACGCCATCGCCGGTCCCTCCACCAGAGGCTCTGGCACCCGCGCCCCTATAAGGGCCGCGGGGCCCGACCAGCCACGACGAACCCGCAGGTTCAAGCCTGCCCTTCCAGCGGAGCGTCCAGCGCCGCGAGCCGCCGCCGCTGCATGACCGCGGCAACCTCAGGCGCGTACTCGATCCGCACCGGCTGGACGGAGAACACCTGAAGGCCGGCCATCGCCACGTCCGCCGCCACGGAGCGGGTCAGCTTGGCGCGGAGCGCCTCCGTGTCGGCCGGAAGCCGGGCAAGCGCCGCCTCCACGCACTCGTGCAGGTACCGCTCGTGGTCCTCGACGCCGAGCGCGGCGCGGGCGGTGTCCTTGACCCGCCAGATCACCAACACCACGACGCGCAGGGCGAGCCCATGCGCGTCAACGGCCGGCATCGGCTCGCTGCGCCAGTGCCGCAGCCGTACGTCGATCCGGCGCCGCAGCAGCAGCGGGTTCACCCACATCAGCCCGGTACGCCGGACGGTGCCCCGGTAGCGCCCGAAGAGCCCGAGCACCCAGGCGCACCCGGTCCTCCCGCGGGCCAGCCCGCCGAACCCGAAGAGCCCGACCGCCCCGGACACGGCGAACGCCGCCCACTGCGGAGCGCCGAGCCCGGCACCGGCATACGCGGGCAGTCCCGTCAACTCCCGCGCGAGGGAGGGCAGTACGCCCGCCCACCAGGCCGTCACCAGACACCCGGCAACCCCGCCGCCACCGGCCAGCACACCCACCGCACCCGGCAGCACCCGCGCCGGACACTCCACCAGCTCGGGATCGACGACCGGCGGCATCACCACCGTCTCCCGCCGGGGCACCCGCGGCTGCACCCCCGTCCCCCGCCGCGAACCGACCTGCCCGACCGGCCCAGCCTGTCCGACCTCGGCGGGCCGGAACAGCAGGTGTACGGGGATCTCGGTGGTCGCCTCGTTGCGGATCAGCCGCGGCACCCGGGGCCCTTCAGGGCCCTGCTCCGACTCCGAAGTAGTCGTACTCATCCGGGCGCCCCCTTCAGCTGGAGATGTCCGCACTCGCGCACATTCGCCAGTTTCTCAACCACCACCACCAACCGCATGCTGACGGTCCGAACGACGTACGGGCCCAAGCAGCCGTGGTGAAGCCCGGGGCGGGCCGCGCCCGCTTGAGGGGTCGCGGGCCCCGATAGGGTCGCGGGCTTCGCAGCGGGGAGCGACCAGCCCCCACCGCCCCGCGCACCCTCATCACCGCACCCCCAGCGGAGCGCACCGGCTACCCTCTCGCCATGGCGCGTGACCTGCAGGAGCGGATCAAGAAGCTGATCATCGACCGTCGGCTGCCCTCGGGGGCCTCGCTGCCGACCGAGCCCGAGCTGATGGAGCTTCTCGGCGCCAGCCGGAATTCCGTGCGCGAGGCGCTGAAGGCCCTCCAGGCGATGGGCATCGTCGAGATCCGGCACGGCTTCGGGACGTATGTGGGCCCGATGTCGATGGCGCCGATGATCGAAGGGCTCGCCTTCCGCACGGTCGCCGGGCACTACCGCGGGGAAGACTCCCTGGTCCAGCTCCTCGAACTGCGCGAGGCCGTGGAGACCGGGCTCATCTCACGGCTCGCGGGCCGCATCCCGGAGGCGGATCTCGTTGAACTGGACGCCCTCGTAGACCGTATGGAGAGTCAGGCCGCCGAAGGGGCAGGCCTCGCGGAGACCGACCGGGCCTTTCACGCCACGCTGTACCGGGGCCTCGGCAACCTTCTGCTGGGCGAGGTCCTGGAGGCGTTCTGGGACGCCTTCCACCGCGTACGCACGGATCTCGTGGAACCGCCGCAGGATCCGAAGATCACTTGCCGGCAGCATCGGGAGATCCTCGACGCGGTCCGCACGGGTGATGCGCTGCGGGCGGAGGACGCAATACGAGAACACTTTGGTCACATTCGAACCCGCCTGACCGCTACCGCACCGCATGAGACCATCAGTCCTCCTAATTAGCGCGAATGACCGGTAAACACCGCGTTTCGCGTCTTGCGATCATGATGATCGCCGTAGAACCCTGAACCCTGGGCTACAAGAGGCTGCGGTTACCTGGCAGTTGGAGCCGGGGAAAACGGTTGCAAGTGGAAGCGGGGAGGAGGGGCCCCGTTCAGAGCCCGATGTCGAGGGGGGCATCATGCAACCGGAGGGCCACTGTTCCATGTCTATAGGGTGTGGGTGGTGTGGTGACAGGGGCCTGGTATTGATACGCCTGTGAAGGTCGAGGGGGACCGAACAGGCGCATACGGAACAAGGAGCACGCGATGGTTTGCGTGTGGGGGGATGACTCATGACGTCGACGCCGAACGGCGGCCGGCAGAACTCTGACCCGTCTCAGACGACCCAGCTCAGGGTGCCGTCACAGACGACGACGGGCAGTTTCCGCAGGATCAAGAAGACACTGCCGAGATACGACTACGAGCACTACAGCAGGCTCTCGGGTCCTCTCACGCAGCCCGATCCGCACAAGCCGTACAAGGTCAAGTACCGCTCGCTGATCTCGCAGGAGCCGCACCGCATCCGGGTCGCCCTGATGCTGATCGCCGCCCCCGTGCTGTCGCTTGTCCTGCTCGCCTGGCTGCTGCAGCCCACGCACTGGACCGAACGCGAGAACCCGGTCTACGACTTCCTGCCCGCGCTCGACATAGTCATGCTCGTCTCGATCGGCCTGATCGAGTTCTTCCGCTGCATGAACGTGGTGTCGAACGCGCACGCCACGCTCGTCGCCCGCGACCCGATCCCGGTGGTGCCCGAGTCCGGCACCAGAGTGGCCTTCCTCACCTCCTTCGTGCCCGGCAAGGAGCCGCTGGCGATGGTGACGAAGACGCTCGAGGCCGCGGTGAAGATCCGCCACCGAGGCCTCATGCACGTCTGGTTGCTCGACGAGGGCGACGACCCCGAGGTCAAGGAAGTCTGTGCGCGCCTCGGTGTGCACCACTTCTCCCGCAAGGGCGTCGCGAAGTGGAACAAGAAGAAGGGCCCGCACCGCGCCAAGACCAAGCACGGCAACTACAACGCCTGGCTGGACGCGCACGGCGACGACTACGACTACTTCGCCTCGGTCGACACCGACCACGTGCCGCTGCCCAACTACCTGGAGCGGATGCTCGGTTTCTTCCGCGACCCGGATGTCGGCTTCGTCATCGGCCCGCAGGTGTACGGCAACTACGACAACCCGATCACCAAGTCCGCCGAGTCGCAGCAGTTCCTGTTCCACGCGCTGATCCAGCGCGCGGGCAACCGCTACGGCTCCCCGATGTTCGTCGGCACGTCAAACGCCGTACGGATCAAGGCACTCAAGCAGATCGGCGGTCTCTACGACTCGATCACCGAGGACATGGCGACGGGCTTCGAGATCCACCGTGCCAAGAACCCGGCGACGGGCAAGAAATGGCGCTCGGTCTACACCCCCGACGTGCTCGCGGTCGGTGAGGGCCCCAACGCCTGGACGGACTTCTTCACCCAGCAGATGCGCTGGTCGCGAGGGACGTACGAGACGATCCTCAAGCAGTACTGGAAGGGCTGGTACTCGCTGCCGCCGAGCAAGCTCTTCAACTACACGATGATGATCATCTTCTACCCGATGTCGGCCCTCAACTGGATCCTGGCGGCGCTGAGTTGCGCGCTGTTCCTGGGCCTGGGCGCCTCGGGTGTGAACATCGACCCGGCGATCTGGCTGATGCTGTACGGCAACGCCTCGGCGCTGCAGATCGGCCTGTACGTCTGGAACCGCCGCCACAACATCTCTCCGCACGAGCCGGAGGGTTCCGGTGGTGTGGCAGGCATGATCATGTCCGCGCTGTCGGCGCCGCTCTACGCGAAGGCGCTGATCGACTCCGTACTGCGCCGCAAGAGCAAGTTCGTGGTCACGCCGAAGGGCGACTCGGCGAGCCCGGACACCTGGTTCGGGACCTTCCGTTACCACTGGTACTTCATCTTGATCTTCGCCGGTTCGATCAGTGCCGGCTTCTACTTCGGCAACTCGCACCCGGCGATGGTCATCTGGGCGTCGTTCGCGCTTCTGATCACCGCCTCGCCGATGTTCGCCTGGCGCTATCAGATGCGCCAGGACGCGAAGAAGCCGCCGTCCGCGCCGCCGGAGTCGCAGGACGCCGTGACCACACCACAGCCTCTGCCCACCCATCAGCCCGCCCCGCACGGACAGCACAAGCCGAGCTGGGCGGCGGACGGGGGCAGTGACCAGACAGTGCAAATCGCTCTTGGGGGACGCAAGAAATGAAAGACCGCTCCAGCCGCCGCCGCGCCCGCCGCATCGCGATAGGCGCGGCGGTGGTGGTGGCGCTGGCGGGGATGAACGGGCCGGCGCTCTACCGCTTCGGTTCGGCCAAGTACCACGACTACAAGATCAACCAGCCCGAGTACAAGGCCGCGAACGGCAAGTGGGAGATCGTCGAATTCCCGGAGAAGTACCGGCTGAACACGATCCACGCCGCGCTTCTGCGCACCGGCAAGGTCCTGCTGATCGCGGGCTCGGGGAACAACCAGGACAACTTCGACGCGAAGAAGTTCGACACCCGCATCTGGGACCCGGTCAAGGGCACCATCAAGGACATCCCGACACCGAAGGACCTGTTCTGCACGGGCCACACCCAGCTCGCCAACGGCAATCTGCTGATCGCGGGCGGCACCAAGCGGTACGAGAAGCTCAAGGGTGACGTCACCAAGGCCGGCGGCCTGATGATCGTCCACAACGAGAACCCTGACAAGCCGATCACCATCCCCGCGGGCACCAAGTTCAAGGGCAAGGAGAACGGCAAGACGTTCGTGTCGAAGGACCCGGTCGTCGTCGAGCGTGCGAAGAAGACGTTCGACAAGGAGACCGGCAAGTTCACGGGCAACCAGCCGGGTCTGGGCCGTATCTACGTCGAGGCGCAGAAGCGTGGCGCCAAGTACGAGACGGGCACCGAGGACAACTACACGATCCAGGGCCTGAAGGGCGACGACGCGCGTAACACGTACGGCATCGCGCAGAAGCTGGCCCTCGACAAGAAGGACTTCCAGGGCATCAGGGACGCCTTCGAGTTCGACCCGGTCGCCGAGAAGTACATCAAGGTCGACCCGATGAAGGAGGCGCGCTGGTACCCGACGCTCACCACGCTCTCCGACGGCAAGATCCTCAGCCTCTCCGGCCTGGACGAGATCGGCCAGCTGGTGCCGGGCAAGAACGAGGTCTACGACCCGAAGACCAAGGAGTGGGAGTACACCAAGGACGTCCGGCAGTTCCCGACGTACCCGGCGATCTCCCTGATGCAGAACGGCAAGCTGTTCTACTCGGGCGCCAACGCCGGCTACGGCCCGGACGACGTCGGCCGTGACCCGGGCATCTGGGACCTGAAGACGAACAAGTTCGACAAGGTCCCCGGCCTGTCCGACCCCAAGCTCCTGGAGACCGCGGGCACGGTGCTGCTGCCGCCCGCGCAGGACGAGAAGTACATGGTGATCGGCGGCGGCGGCGTCGGCGAGTCCAAGGAGTCCAGCAAGAAGACCCGCATCATCGATCTGCTGGCGGACGACCCGAAGTTCGTGGACGGCCCCGACCTGGACAAGGGCACCCGCTATCCGCAGTACTCGATCCTGCCCGACGACAACGTGCTGGTGTCCGGCGGCTCCGAGGACTACCGCGGGCGCGGCGACTCCAACATCTTCGAGGCGCGGCTCTACGACTCGAAGAAGAACGAGATGAAGCGGGTCGCCGACCCGCTCGTGGGCCGCAACTACCACTCGGGCTCGATCCTGCTGCCCGACGGCCGTGTGATGGTCTTCGGCTCGGACTCGCTCTACGCGGACAAGGCCAACACCAAGCCCGGCAAGTTCGAGCAGCGCATCGAGATCTACACGCCGCCGTACCTCTACGGCGACGCGCAGCCCACGCTCTCCGGCGGTCCGAAGACCATCAAGCGCGGCGAGTCGGCGACGTTCAAGTCCGAGCACTCCTCGTCCATCAAGTCGGCCCGCCTGATCCGGCCGAGCGCCTCGACGCACGTCACCGACATCGACCAGAAGTCCATCGCCCTGGACCTGGAGAAGACGGACGACGGCATCGAGGTCACCGTCCCGAAGAACCGCAACCTCGTCCAATCGGGCTGGTACATGCTGTTCGTGACGGACGACCAGGGCACACCGAGCAAGGCCCAGTGGGTCAAGGTCCCGTAGTTCCCTGATTTCCCTGATGGTTACGTGACTGGGGGCGCCCTCCTTGGCGGAGGGCGCCCCCAGTCACGTACTGCCTGCTCCTGCTACTGGCTGGCCTTCGCCAGCTCCAGCGCGTACTCCGGCCACCACTCGCCCGCGTTCGGGCCGCCCCTGCAGGTGCCGTCGGACTCGCCGGGGCGCTTGACCCACAGGTAGGCGTCGACGAGGTCGTCGCCGGTCTTCGTCGTGGGCTCCTCGCCGAGCGCGCGGCCCGGCGGGTTGCACCAGGGGTCCTTGCCCTCGGTGAACGGACCGTTGCCGTTGCGGCTGGTGTCGATCACGAAGGGCTTGTTGCCGATCTTCGCCGACAGCTCCTTGCCGAACTTCGTGCTGTCCTCGGTGGTGTAGAAGTTCGACACGTTCACCGAGAAGCCGTCGGCCTGGTCGATGCCCGCCTTCTTGAGCGGATCGTAGAGATCGCTCGCATTGTTGCCCGCGTTGCCCGCGTCCAGGTAGACCTTCGTGTTCTTCAGGGACCCGAGCTTCTCGACGGCGCCCTTGAGGAGGTCGAGGCGCTCCTGGTGGAACTCCTCGGCCGTGCAGCCGTCCACCACGTGCAGCAGGGCGTCCGGCTCCAGGATCACCGTGGCGTTCCGGTCGCCGATGCCGCCGGCGACCTGGTCGATGAACTCCCGGTAGGCGTCGCCGTCCTTGGCGCCGCCCTGCGAGAACTGGCCGCAGTCGCGGTGCGGGATGTTGTAGAGGACGAGCAGCGCGTCCCGATCGGCCTTCTCGGCCGCCTCGGTGAAGCCGCGCGCCTCGTCCTCAGCTTTCTCCGGAGTGACCCACTCGCCAGTGGGATGCGCGGCGATCTTCTTAATCAGCTCGGCTTCTTCCTTCTTCCCCTCTTCCGTGAAGGTGCTCATCTGCTGGGCCGCGTTCCCGTCGGGGTTGACCCAGTACGGGTCGTCGCCCTTGGGCTGCTGGCTGACCTGGCCGGCGGGATCCTTCTCCCCATCGCCGTCGTCCCCGGAGGAGGAACACCCCGCGAGCAGCAGCACCACTCCGGCCACCGCCACGGACGCCCTGGCTCCGGCCCCCCTGCGCTCGTACATCCAACTCCCCCCATGGGTGCACTGTTCGAAGTACCAATCCTGACATACGTGTCTGTGCGGCACCGAGGGCGTCCGCCCCTTGTCGGACAGCTGTTACAGGTGCTCTGAACGGCTCTCGCCGACCCGCAAAGGCGCCGTAACATCTCTAGGCTTGAACGCTGATCCGTCCTAGAGTCGTTCCGGACTTCGACATCGACGTAACGACGCATCGACACTCCGAGGCCTCCCGCGCCGACGCCGGGTTACTCCCGCAGCCCGTGCGCGCGCGGTCGAGGACCAGCCCGGTCGGCGGCTCAGGGGGAGCGGTTGTCGGCCGGGCTAGGTGCGGCCCTCAGTGATGTGGTGGGTGAGATACGCGGACACCACCACGTTCGCCGTGTACGCACGGGCGTCCGGGTCAAAGCGGCCGCCGCAGGTGATGAGGCGCAGCTCGGCGCGTCCCGTCTGCCGGGCTCCGTACGCCTGCCGGGCATCGAAGCGGTCGCGCGAGAGCACCTGTACGTCGTCCACGGTGAACTCGGCGACCGAGCCGTCGTCGCGGATCACCCGCACCTCCGCGCCCGGCCGCAGCTCGCTGAGGCGGCGGAAGACCGCGGGCCTGGACTCGGTGTCGACGTGCCCCACGAGCAGCGCGGCTCCCTCGGCGCCGGGGCGCACACCGGCCCCGTACCACCCGACGGCCCCCGCCCGGGAATACGGCGGCACTTCGATCGCCCCTCGCGCATCGAGCCCGCGGACCATCACGGGCGCCCGCACCCCGAGCGACGGGACGACCAGCCGCTCCGGCCGTGCCGTACCCTCCAACGGCTCGGCGGCGGGCGGCAGTCGGACGCCGAGCGGCCGTCCCACCGCCGCCACGTCACCCGTGGTCGGCGCGGACGCCCCCTGGCGTACGTCGGTCACTTCGCGGCCCCACAGCCACAGCCCGAGCAGCAGCACGGCCCAGACGACGCCCATCGTCAGACGGCCGGCTCCGGAGGAACGCTCCCCGTCGGACATGGCCGCCCCTCACCTGCCTCGTCGGCGCACACTGCGCATCGCCACGGCCACCGCGGCGACGCCCGCCAGAACCAGACCGACCACGGTGTGCGGGGTGCCGGGCCCCTCCGCCCGCTCCTCAACGGAGGACAGCCGCGCGGTCCCACCGCCGCCGGCGCTCACGGGGGCGGTGGGGGACTGGTGCGCGGAGGGCGCGGCGGGCGCGGGCGCGGGGGGCTTCTTTACGACGGTGAGGGTGCCCGTGGCCTCGTCGGCCTGGTTGACCTCGTCGGCCTTGCCTGGCTCGGCAGCGTCGTCAGCCTTGTCGCCGAAGCCGCCGCAGGTGACCTTGACGTCGTACGTGCCCGGGGTGAGCGTCGAGCGGATCCGCGTTTCGCCGACGAGTTCGCCGGTTCGCCCGGCCAGCAGGGCGTCCGCGACGAACGCCCGGGACGCGGCGGCGGTGCCCGACGTCCCCGTCGCGCAGCCCCGCGCCCGTACCTGGATCTCGCTGCCCGGCGTCGGGTTCGACGGTGAGACGGAGACGTCCGTGTCCATGGGGAGGGCGTTCATGGAGAGGGCGGAGGCGGGGACGGAGGTGAGTGCGACGGTGAGTGCACCGGTGACCACGGCACCGGCACAGAGAGTCAGTTGCAGTGAGCCCATCGTGAACCTCCGAATACGTCGAGACTCCTCTCCCGGGCGCGTGCACGCACGTGGGGAGGGGGCTCGGCTGGTCCGTTCGGGTACTGGTTCGGTACTGGTAAGAGGAGCCGTCCGGCTCACACCCGGTCGACGAGGTCCGCGATCGAGTCGACGACCTTGGACGGGCGATACGGGTACCGCTCGACATCCTCGGGCGAGGTCAGCCCGGTCAGCACAAGGAACGTCATCATCCCCGCCTCGAGCCCGGCGAGTACGTCCGTGTCCATCCGGTCGCCGATCATCGCGCTGGTCTCGGAGTGCGCGCCGATGGCATTGAGCCCCGTACGCATCATCAGCGGGTTCGGCTTGCCCGCGAAGTACGGCTTCTTGCCGGTCGCCTTGGTGATCAGCGCCGCCACGGCGCCAGTGGCGGGCAGCGGGCCCTCGGCGGACGGCCCGGTCTCGTCGGGGTTGGTGCAGATGAAACGGGCCCCGCCGTTGATCAGCCGGACCGCCTTCGTCATGGCCTCGAAGGAGTACGTACGGGTCTCGCCGAGGACCACGTAGTCCGGCTCGTGGTCGGTGAGGACGTACCCGATGTCGTGCAGCGCCGTGGTCATGCCCGCCTCACCGATGACGTAGGCGGTGCCGCCGGGCCGCTGGTCGTCCAGGAACTGGGCGGTGGCCAGGGCGGAGGTCCAGATGTTCTCGACGGGTACGTCCAGACCCATGCGCTGGAGGCGGGCGTGCAGGTCGCGGGCGGTGTAGATGGAGTTGTTGGTGAGCACGAGGAAGGGCCGCCCGGACTCCCGGAGCTTCTTGATGAAGGCGTCGGCGCCGGGGATGGGCACGCCCTCGTGGATGAGTACACCGTCCATGTCGGTGAGCCACGACTCGATGGGCTTGCGCTCTGCCATGTCCGGTCTCCTGACGTACGCGTGTGCCAGCGTCTCAGGGTAGCCAGCGCCCGGATCTTGGTGGAGGGGCGTCCGCCCTGTGGGCAGGGGCGGGCAGGTAGCGAAG
>NZ_JAAKZX010000204.1 GCF_011045025.1 Streptomyces ureilyticus | reverse complement strand
GGTCTGGGGGCGCAGCCCCAGTGGGGTCCAGGGGCGGAGCCCCTTGGTATGGGACGGGTAAGGGCGGCGGGGGCGAAACACCCCCGAACCAGTGACGCCGCAGGTGAGTTCGCCCACAAGACCCCCTTATGGAGGAGCGACCGGAGGTTTTGCGCCTTACGCTCGACGGACCGCACGACCCCCGTCTTCACTCCCCGCCAGCGGAGGTTTCTGCTTTATGAAGCTCACCGTCGTCGGCTGCTCGGGGTCGTTCCCGTCCGCGGAATCGGCCTGCTCGAGCTACCTCGTAGAGGCCGACGGCTTCCGGCTGCTCCTCGACATGGGCAACGGTGCCCTAGGCGAGCTGCAGCGCCACTGCGGTCTTTACGACCTCGACGCGATCTACCTCAGCCATCTGCACGCCGACCACTGCATCGACATGTGCGCCTACTTCGTGGCGCGCTACTACCGGCACGAGGGCGGCCGAGCCGCCCCCATCCCGGTCTACGGCCCCGAGGGCACCGAGCACCGCCTCACCACCGCCTACGCCGACACCCCCAGCGCCTCCTCCATGAGCGAGGTCTTCGACTTCCACACGGTCAAGCCGGGCTCCTTCGAGATCGGCCCGTTCTCGGTGCACACCGAGAAGGTGAGCCACCCCGTGGAGGCGTACGGCATCCGCGTCGAACACGGCGGCCGGACGCTCACGTACTCCGGCGACACGGGCGTATGCGACCCGCTCGTCGAACTCGCCCGCGACGCCGACCTGTTCCTGTGCGAGGCCGCGTTCACCCACGGCAAGGAGAACATCCCCGACCTGCACCTCAACGGCCGCGAGGCGGGCGAGATCGCCGCCCGCGCCGCCGCCCGCCGCCTCGTCCTCACCCACATCCCGCCGTGGACGGACCCCCAGGTCAACCTCGCGGACGCCCGCGAGACGTACACCGGCCCGGTGGAACTGGCGACGCCGCGAGTGACGTACGAGATCTAGAGCCCGTACGTATACGAGATCCAGAGCCCGTACGTACGAGAAGGCGCCCGGAGTCCGACTCCGGGCGCCTTCTCGTACGTACTCGGTGACCTACTTCGCCTCCGCCTTCTGCAGCTCCGCCAGCTCCTCGTCCGACTCCCGGCCCGGAGTCGGCAGGTTGAACTTGATGATCGCGAAGCGGAAGACCACGTAGTAGACCGCGGCGAAGCACAGGCCCACCAGGACCAGGCCCCACGGATTCGTCGCGATCCCGAGGTTCAGGAAGAAGTCGACCGCGCCGGCTGAGAAGCCGAAGCCGTCCTTCATGCCGAGCGCCCAGGTCAGTGCCATGGAGACACCGGTGAGGACGGCGTGGATGGCGTACAGGACCGGCGCGATGAACATGAACGTGAACTCGATCGGCTCGGTGACACCGGTGACGAACGACGTCAGCGCCAGCGAGACCATCATGCCGCCGACGACCTTGCGGCGCTCGGGACGGGCGCAGTGCACGATCGCCAGGCAGGCGGCCGGGAGCGCGAACATCATGATCGGGAAGAAGCCGGTCATGAACTGGCCGGCACTCGGGTCACCCGCCAGGAAGCGCGCGATGTCACCGCTCTTGCCCTCGTACTCGCCCGCCTGGAACCACGGGAAGGAGTTCAGCAGGTGGTGCATGCCGATCGGGATCAGCGCACGGTTGGCGACACCGAAGATGCCCGCGCCCACGGAGCCCGAACCGACCAGCCACTCACCGAAGTTGTGCAGACCGGTGCCCAGGACCGGCCAGATGTAGCCGAAGACGATGCCGATGAGCAGGCCGGCGAACGCGGACAGGATCGGCACGAGGCGGCGGCCGCCGAAGAAGCCCGCCCAGTCCGGCAGTTTGGTCCGGTAGAACTTCTGATACAGCAGGGCGACGACGATGCCCATCACCACACCGCCGAGGACCTTGGCGTCCACGGGCGCGTCGACCATCACGACCTTGCCGTCGACGGCCTCCGCGACCTGCGGCAGGCTCTTGTCGGTGAACGTGGCCAGTACGTTCTTGAAGACCAGGTAGCCGACGACGGCCGCGAGCGCGGTCGAACCGTCCGACTTCTTGGCGAAACCGATCGCGATGCCCACCGCGAACAGCAGTGCCATGTTGTCGAGGATCGCGTTGCCGCCCGCCGACATAAAGCCGGCGATCTTGGTGAGGAACTCCGGGAACGACTCGCGGCCTAGCATGTCGGTGTTACCGAGGCGCACCAGGAGCGCTGCTGCGGGCAGGACGGCGACAGGCAGCATCAGGCTGCGGCCGATGCGCTGCATGACAGCCATCGCGCCGGAACCCTTCTTCTTGCCGGCCGGGGGAGCGGCGGCGGTGGCCGTGGACACAACTTCCTCCTGGAGTCCTGGGGGGACGGTGGTGTCTCCGTATGGGAGCGACGGAGCGACATGGGAGCGATATGCGAGCGACCCATGATCCATCGGCCGCCTGGTCTAAACCACTCAGTGGTGTAGACCTGTTGTAGCACGGTCAAGGGCGGATAAGGAACCCGTGTTTTCGTTTCTCGCCAGCCCCGTGTTCGCCGGCCGTTGCCAACAGGTGTAGACCTGTGAGTTACTGCGGCGCAGCGGCAACACGGCACATCGAGCCGGACCAACCAGATCAACCAGATCAACCAGATCAACCAGATCAACCGGGTCAACCGGATCAGGGGAGAACGACATGGCCACCAAGGCTGAGAAGATCGTCGCCGGGCTCGGCGGCATCGACAACATCGAAGAGGTCGAGGGCTGCATCACCCGCCTCCGCACCGAGGTCGTGGACGCGAACCTGGTCGACGAGACCGCCCTCAAAGCCGCCGGCGCACACGGCGTCGTGAAGATGGGCACCGCGATCCAGGTCGTCATCGGCACCGACGCCGACCCCATCGCGGCCGACATCGAAGACATGATGTGAGCCGCCGGACACCAGCATGACCCGGCCGCCTCGCTCGCGCTCCAGCCGGCCTGAGGGACCGCTTTCGTTTACCGGAGGCGGCCCCTCCCGTTCGGGCCGCTAGGCTCATCGCCATGTCACGAATCGACGGCCGCACGCCCGAGCAGCTCCGCCCCATCACCATCGAGCGCGGCTGGAGCAAGCACGCCGAAGGCTCCGTCCTCATCTCCTTCGGCGACACCAAGGTCTTCTGCACCGCCTCCGTCACCGAAGGCGTCCCGCGCTGGCGCAAAGGCAGCGGCGAAGGCTGGGTCACCGCCGAGTACTCCATGCTGCCCCGCGCCACCAACACCCGCGGCGACCGCGAATCCGTACGCGGCAAGATCGGCGGCCGTACGCACGAGATCAGCCGCCTCATCGGCCGCTCCCTGCGCGCCGTCATCGACTACAAGCAACTCGGCGAGAACACCATCGTCCTCGACTGCGACGTACTCCAGGCCGACGGCGGCACCCGCACCGCCGCCATCACCGGCGCCTACGTAGCCCTCGCCGACGCCATCTCCTGGGCCCGCGCCAAAAAGCTCATCAGGGCCAGCCGCCAGCCCCTCACCGGCACCGTCAGCGCCGTCTCCGTCGGCATCGTCGGCGGCGTACCCCTCCTCGACCTCTGCTACGAGGAAGACGTACGCGCCGACACCGACATGAACGTCGTCTGCACCGGCGACGGACGCTTCGTCGAAGTCCAGGGCACCGCGGAAGCCGAACCCTTCGCCCGCGAAGAACTCAACTCCCTGCTCGACCTTGCCGTTTCAGGCTGCGAAGAACTCGCTGTCGTACAGCGCAAGGCACTTGATACGGTCCTCGAAAGGTAAAGGACGCACCAAGTCCGCACTTGGAGGGGCCGCACGCCGCAGGCAACCACGGCAGCGGTCCCCGCGTCCCTACCAGTACGGGCGCACGGCACACCGCCGTACGCCCCGCCGCACCACACGGGGCCCCCGAGGCCCGCAAAGCAACGGGAGGACCGTTCCATGGCCGCGAGCCGACGCCCGCGACGTCGCAGTATCACCATCGCCTCCGCAGTGGCAGCCGTCGCGCTGACCGCCGGACTCACCACCGGCTGCGACGCCGTCAACAAGGCGCTGGACTGCGCCAGGACCGCCGACGCCATCGCCGACAGCGTCACCGACCTCCAGCAGGCCGTCGAGAACGCGGCGAACGACCCCACGCAGACCGACGAAGCGCTCGACTCCATCGACAAGAACCTCAACGAGATCGGCGACAAAACCGAGGACACCGACGTCAACAAGGCCGTCGACGACCTCCAGGCAGCCGTCACCAACGTCCGCGACTCCATCAAGAACGGCGACGAGACACCGGACATCAGCCCGGTCACGGACGCCGCAGGCGAACTCACGAAGGTCTGCACGTCGTAGGAGATCCCAGGGTTACGGGACTGGGGGGCGCCCTGAACAAGAGGAGCGCCCCCCACTCATGACCTGACTACTGTGAGAGCCATGACCCGCCTGATCCTCGCCACCCGCAACCACGGAAAGCTCACCGAGCTCAAGGCGATCCTCGCCGCCGCCGACCTCCACCACGACCTGGTCTGCGCGGACGCCTACCCCGACATCCCCGACGTCAAGGAAACCGGCGTCACCTTCGCCGAGAACGCCCTCCTCAAGGCCCACGCCCTCGCCCAGGCCACCGGCCTCCCCGCCGTCGCCGACGACTCCGGCCTCTGCGTCGACGTACTCGGCGGCGCCCCCGGCATCTTCTCCGCCCGCTGGTCCGGCTCCCACGGCGACGACCGCGCCAACCTCACCCTCCTCCTCGACCAGCTGAGCGACGTCCCCGACCAACACCGAGCCGCCCACTTCACCTGCGCCGCCGCCCTCGCCCTCCCGGACGGAACGGAACGCGTGGTCGAGGGCCGCCTCCGCGGCACCCTCCGCCGCGAACCGGCCGGCACCCATGGCTTCGGCTACGACCCGATCCTCCAGCCGGACGGCGACACGAGAACGTGCGCGGAGATGTCCCCCGAGGAGAAGAACGAGATCAGCCATCGGGGGAAGGCGTTTCGGGGGCTGGTGCCGGTGTTGCGGGAGATGGTGGGCTGACGTGCACACGGTAACGGCCTGCGTACCGATCCTTCGATTCGCAGGCCGTTCGTGTGCGGCGGAAGGGATTCGAACCCTCAAGCCCGTTCAAGGGCCACAGATCCTAAGTCTGCTGCGTCGCCGTTGCGCCACCGCCGCTAGACGCCTGCCATCGTACCGGGAGTAGTTCGCGGCCTGTTGCCTCCCCTGCACCAGGTGTCAGTGATCGCGTGGCAGTTGGGGCACAGCAACCGGAGGTTCTCGCGGCGGTTGTCGCTCCAGTCGCCGTTGATGTGATCGATCTCCAGGGTCATGGGCTTGCCGAGCCACTCGGACCCGACTCCGCAATCTGCGCACCGTTCCGGTACTCCGACCTCCCGGAGAGCGCGACGTAGCAGCGCGGTGCCTGTCCGGCGCTTGCCCTCGTGCCGGACCAGGATGTCCTCGGGACCCTTGGCGTTGTGGCTCCGCTTGCCACGTCGGTGACCCTGCCCGAGGAAGTGGGCTGTTGAGATGCCCTCTTCGGCGGTCCACTGACGCAGCAGCGCACGTTGCCAGTGGTTGTCGGGGCGATCCAAGCGCCGCAGCACTTCTGTGAGTGACGCCGACTCGGCGACCGCCCCACGCAGTTCGGCGTACGTGGGGCGTGGGCGTCTGCCGTGGGGGCTGAAATGCGATACGTCGATGCCGAAGTCAGTGAATCGCTTCATGAGGTACCGCCGGAGGGTGGCGTATGGCCTCGTGCCGAGGAAGGCGATGACCTCGTCGATGTCGGAGCACTGTGCGGCGGCGTCCTCCAGCCGCTCGCGGGTGTACTGCACACCGCTGCTCATCGGGCACCCTTGCCACGACCCGTGCCGCGCCCCCGGTAAGTGTCCGTTGTGGAATGACAGTTGGGGCAGAGGAAGCGCAGGTTGTCGATGCGGTTATTGCGCCAGTTGCCGTCGATGTGGTCGACCTCGAGCGGCAGCGGTTGCCCCCGCCACACCGCCTCGACCCCGCAGAGGGCGCAGCACTCCTCCATACCCTGCGCGAGCAGCGCTCGCTTGAGGCGATCGCTTGGGACACGCCGGGCCTGAGCCTCCGGCAGTTCGACGAGCACGGCTGCTGGCGTCCGACGACGCCTGACGTCGCCACCTCGCGGCGGCACCTGGAAGTGCGAGGTGTCGATGCCGTGCGCCTTGATACGTCGGCTGATATGCGTGTGGTGCCCTCCGACGACCTCCAACCCAAGATGGCGCAGCACTTCGCACATGTTCGTCGACGCAGAGACCGCCACCTGGAGCACTTCCCTGGTCCACCTCGCGCCATCCCGCTCGAAGTGGGACGTGTCTACCCCTAGCTTCTTCAGTCGCTCCCGGACGTAGTGCCGGGTCGAACTTCCCGGATCCACCCCCAACTTCCCCAACGCCTCCGACAACGTCCGCGACGAACTCGCCGCCTCTTCCAGGCGCTCCCTGGTGTACGGACTTGCCCCCATGGTTCCCCTCCGTTCCCGGCCACCCGTTCGTGGCCTCGCACGGAGTAACGAACCGCTAATCGGACAGTCACGCCCGGAATGCACAGCGGCCCGTGCCGGATCTCACCGGTACGGGCCGCTCGTGCGGGAAGAGGTACGCGCCTCAGATCCCCAAGTCCTTGATGATCTTGGCGACATGGCCGGCCGCCCGCACGTTGTACAGGGCGCGTTCGACCTTGCCCTCCTCGTCGACGACGATCGTGGAGCGGATGACGCCCATGTACGTCTTGCCGTAGTTCTTCTTCTCGCCGTAGGCGCCGTAGGACTCGATGACCGTCTTGTCGGGGTCGCCGGCCAGGGTGACCTTGAGGGATTCCTTCTCGCGGAACTTCGCCAGCTTCTCCGGCTTGTCGGGGGAGATGCCGATGACGTCGTAGCCGGCGGATGCCAGGGCGTCGAGGTTGTCCGTGAAGTCGCAGGCCTGCTTGGTGCAGCCGGGGGTGAGGGCGGCGGGGTAGAAGTAGACGATGACCTTGCGGCCCTTGTGGTCGGCCAGGGAGACCTCGTTGCCGTCGGCGTCGGGGAGGGTGAAGGCGGGGGCGGTGTCGCCGGGCTGGAGTCGCTCGCTCATCTCGGTTCGGTCTCCTTGCGGGGTGGTGGATACGGACCCGAGCGTAATGGGGGTGCCCGGGGGGTGTCCGGTCAGCGGAGCTGACAGACTGTCGGCCAGGACAGATGACCCCATACGACCTTGGAGGCAGCGCGGTGTCGGATACGTCGAGCACGCCGGACATCAGAACTCCGGCGCAGATCGAGGCGGACATCAAGCGCCGTCGCGAGACCCTCGCCGAGACGCTCGACGAGATCGGCGCGCGGGTGCACCCGAAGACGATCGTCGGCGACGCGAAGGCCAAGGTCGTCTCGAACATCGACCACACCGTCGGCCGCGCCTATGTCGGCGTGAACCGCATGGTCAGCGATGTGCGGGGCCAGCTGGTCAACGAGGAGGGCGCGCCTCGGCTCGAGCGCATCGTGCCGGTGGCGCTGGTGGTGGTCGGGGTCGTCGGGCTGCTCGCCGTGGGTTCCCGGCGCGGCGCCGCCGTCGGTTCTCGGCGAGGTTCCTCGGGCTCCCGGCGCCGCAGGCGCTGAACCCCGGCCCGACCCCTCCCGCGTACGGGCCGCGCAAAGCCAGGTAGGTTCAAGAGCGTGAGTGCGAACACCCATCACGACAAGCTGCCCATCCGGATGCTGCACGACCGTGTGCTCGTGCGGCAGGACACCACCGAGGGCGAGCGCCGTTCCGGTGGCGGGATCCTGATTCCGGCGACCGCGGCGGTGGGCCGTCGGCTCGCCTGGGCCGAGGTCGTCGCGGTCGGGCAGAACGTACGGGCCGTGGAGCCGGGCGACCGTGTCCTGTTCGACCCGGAGGACCGCGCCGAGGTCGAGGTGCGTGGCGTCCCGTACGTGCTGATGCGCGAGCGGGATCTGCATGCGGTGGCGGCGGACCGGTTCGAGGGGTCCGAGGACTCGACGGGGTTGTACCTGTAGCCAGCCCGTGGGCCCGTATGTAGTCAGGGGGCCGGCAGCTATTCGGCGCTTCTGAAGGTCACGCCTCCATCCGTCCTGCCCCACGTGACCCCGCCCCCGTCCGTCGTGCCGCCGCCCGTCGAAGACGTACCTCCATCCGTCGTGCCGCCGACCGTCGGCTTTCCTCCGTCCGTTCCGCCCGTGGACGCCGTACCGCCGTCGGTCGTCGTGCCGCCGCTCGGCTGGTCCGGGGCCGTCGGGGCCGGGGGCTCGACGGGGGTCTCCTCGCCGCCGGTGGTCGTCCCGCCGTCCTCGCCGTTTCCGCCGTCCGCGCCGCCCGGCCCGCCTGGGCCGTCCATGCCGTCCGTCGTGCCGCCGCTGTCCTCCTCGCCCCTGTCCTCCTCGCCCCTGTCCCAGGGCGACTCCTCCCAGGGCTCCTCCGTCGGGAACTCCTCCTCGTCCGCGCCCTCTTGGACCTGGAGGTCGAAGTCCTTGACGTCCGTGCCCTCGAGGGCGTCCTGGGTGTATTGGGCCCAGATCTGCGCGGGGTAGCCGCCGCCGTTGATGCGGGCCTGGCCGAGTGCTCCGTACAGGGGGGTGTGGGCGCCCGTTTTCGGGTTCTGGCCCATGATGGCGACGACGGTGGCGAGGTCGGGGGTGTAGCCGGCGAACCAGGCAGCCTGGTCCTCCTCCGCGGTGCCGGTCTTCCCTGCGGCGGGTCGGCCCGCGGCCTGTGCGGCGGTGGCGGTGCCGCCCTCGACGACGCCTCGCAGGACCTCTGTCGTGGTGTCGGCGGCTTCGCGGCTGACGGCCTGCCGTTCGCCTGTGTCGCGGGAGGGCAGGGTGACGGCGTCCTCGGTGCCGTCCTTGGTGATGTCGGAGACGAGTGAGTACCGGCCGTGTTTGCCGTGGTTGGCGAGGGTGGCGTAGGCCTCCGCCATGTCGAGGACGCTCGCGGTGGCCGGGCCGAGGGCGATGGAGGGGGAGGCCGTCAGGTCGGGGGTGGACGACGGGATGCCCAGGTCGATGGCGGTCTGCACGACGTTGTCGGGGCCGACGTCCACGGCCATCTGTGCGTACACGGCGTTGACGGACTTGTCGGTGGCTTCGCGGACCGGGATCTGGCCGTACGAGGTGTGGTCCTCGTTCTCGGGTGCGTACCTGCCGCCCTGCCAGCCTTCGACGGGCCGCTCGCTCGTGCCGTCGTAGATCGTGTTCGGGGTGATGAGGCGGCCGTCCTGGGTGGTCGAGCCGTGCTGCACGGCGGAGGCGAACACGAACGGCTTGAAGGTGGAGCCGACCTGGTAGTCGCGACGGGTGGCGTTGTTGACGTACTGCTTGGTGTAGTCGATGCCGCCGTACATGGCGACGACCTTGCCGGTGGCCGGGTCGATGGAGACGCCGCCGGCGCGGACGTTGCGGTCGATCTTGCGGCTCTTCTTGTCGAGCTGGTCCATCACCTGGTCGTCGACGGCCTTGACGAAGGCGTTCTGCTTGTCCTTCTGGATGGTGGTGGTGATGCGGTAGCCGCCGGTGGCGAGGGTTTCCTCGTCGATGATCTCGCCGCCGGTCAGGTAGTCCTTGACGGCCTGTACGAGATAGCCGCGCTGCCCGGACAGTCCGGCGGAGCCCTTGGCCTCCTTGGGCGCCGGGAACTCCAGTCCGGCCCGCTCCAAGGGCGTCAGCCACTTCTTCTCGACCATGCCGTCGAGTACATAGTTCCAGCGGTCCACGACCGCCGGCCTGTTCTCGGGGTGCGCGGTCACGTCGTACTTGCTGGGCGCGTTGAGGAGCGAGGCGAGGTACGCGCCCTGGGCGGCCGTGAGGTCCTTGGCGTCGACGTCGTAGTAGGCCTGGGCGGCGGCCTGGATGCCGTAGGCGTTGCGGCCGAAGAAGCTGGTGTTCAGGTAGCCCTCGAGGATCTCGTCCTTGCTGACCTCGCGGTCGAGCTTGATGGAGATGAAGAACTCCTTGATCTTCCGGGTGACCGTCTGCTCCTGCGCCAGGTAGTAGTTCTTGACGTACTGCTGGGTGATCGTCGAGCCGGACTGTTTTCCCTTGCCGGTGACGGTGTTCCAGGCGGCGCGGATCATGGCCTGGGGGTCGACGGCGGACTCGGTGTAGAAGTCCCGGTCCTCGGCGGCGAGCACGGCGTGCTGGGTGTCCTTGGAGATCCGGGCGAGCGTGACGTTCTCCCGGTTGACCTCGCCGTCGCGGGCGAGTCGGCTGCCGTCCGCGTACAGGTAGACGTTGCTCTGCTTCGTCGCGGCCGCGTTCGCCGCGGGGATCTCGACCAGGAAGTAGCCGAGCGCGAACAGGCCGATCAGCAGGAGGACTACGCCGACGAAGGTGCCGAGCACCATCCGCCAGGTCGGGATCAGCCGGCGCCAGCCGGTGCGCCGCCGCGGGCGTGCGGTGCTCGGCTGCTGCGGCTCTGGCTGCTGCTGCGGCTGGTCGTTCATGTGGTGCCGGACTCCCGTTTCGCGGCGTACGTGCCTGTACGCCATCGTTCGCTCTCTGTTGCCCCCTGTTGAAGACTCTTGCACCGTGCGTTGCGTTCCCGGCACGAGGCGCACGGTTTGGTCACAGAAAATGCCTGGCACGGGGTACGGCCCTGGGACTAGGCTCCTGCGCTTCGGTGTCTGGCGGGCGGGTGCGCGGGTGCGTGCGCGGGAGGGGTGTGGTCGTGGGTGCGGGGCGGTTGTACGCGGCCGTCGCGGTGGGGAGTTTCCGGCGGTACGCGACGTACCGGGTGGCCACGGCGGCGGGGGTGTTCACCAACACTGTCTTCGGCGTGATCCTCGTCTACACGTATCTGGCGCTGTGGGACGAGCGGCCGGATCTGGGCGGGTACGACCAGGCGCAGGCCGTGACGTATGTGTGGCTGGGGCAGGCGCTGTTCGCGGCGCTGGCCATCCAGAGCGGGGGCTTCGAGACCGAGCTGATGGAGCGCATCCGCACCGGTGAGATCGCGATCGATCTGTACCGGCCGGCCGATCTCCAACTGTGGTGGCTGGCCAGCGACTTGGGGCGGATGCTGTTCCAGTTCGTGGGGCGGGGCGTGATCCCGTTCGTCTTCGGTGCGCTGTTCTTCCCGATGGCCCTGCCGGGGGATTTCGGCACCTGGGCGGCGTTCCTGGTCGCCCTGCTGCTGGCGGCGGTCGTCAGCTTCGGGATCCGCTATCTGGCGGCGTTGAGCGTGTTCTGGCTGATGGACGGCAGAGGCGTCACGCAGGCGCTGATGGTCATGGGTATCTTCTGCTCGGGCATGACCCTGCCGCTGAACGCCTTCCCGGGTGCGCTCGGCGATGTGGTCCAGGCGTTGCCGTGGGCGGCGCAGCTCCAGATACCGGCGGATGTGCTGATGGGGGAGGCCGACGCGCTCGGGGCGTACGTGTTCCAGGCGGCGTGGGCTGTGGCACTGCTGGCGGCGGGGCGGCTGTTGCAGTCGGCGGCTACGCGGAGGGTGGTGGTGCAGGGTGGGTGAGGCGTCCAAGGTCGCTTCCACGGCGGCATCCATGACCGTATCCACATCCACACCGGCGTCGACGGCCGGCTCCAGGGTCGCGGAAGGTCTGCGGGCCTACCTGCTGATCGCCGGGATGTGGATCCGGGCCGGTATGACGTACCGCACCTCCTTCGTCGTCACGGTCATCGGCAACCTGCTGCTGTCCGGGATGGACTTCGTCGGCATCCTGCTGATGTTCTCGCAGGTCGACTCGCTCGGCGGCTGGACGCTGCCCGAGGTGGCCTTCCTGTACGGCCTGTCCGCCACGGCGTTCGGAATCACGGACCTGCTGCTCGGCTCGTCGGAGGTCCTGGGCGCCCGGATCCGCGACGGGTCGTTCGACACGCTGCTGGTACGTCCCGTTCCGGTGCTCGCGCAGGTCGCCGCCGACCAGTTCCCGCTGCGCCGCTTCGGCCGGGTCATTCAGGGGTCGTTGGTGCTGGGCTGGGCGCTGTTCGCCGTCGACGTCGACTGGACCGTGCCGAAGGCGCTGCTGGTGCCGGTGATGCTGGTCAGCGGCGCGCTGATCTTCGGGGCGATCTTCGTCGCGGGCGCCGCCTTCCAGTTCCTGGCGCAGGACGCCGCCCAGGTGCAGAACGCGTTCACGTACGGCGGCACCACGATGCTGCAGTACCCCCCGACGCTGTTCGGGAAGGACCTCGTACGCGGGGTGACCTTCGTGCTGCCGCTCGCCTTCGTCAACTGGCTGCCCGCGTCCTACGTGCTGGGGCGGCCGTATCCGCTCGACCTGCCGACATGGGTGACGTACATGTCGCCGCTCGCCGCCGGGGTGTGCTGCGGGCTGGCGGGTGTGGTGTGGCGGGCGGGGCTTCGCTCGTACCGGAGTACAGGGAGCTAGAGGGAGATAGCCAGTGACAGATGCTCTGACCGAAGGCTTCATCGAGCTCGACCGCGTCGAGAAGGTCTTCGACGTACGCAAGAAGACCGGCTTCCTGCGCCGGGAGCGGCACCAGGTACGGGCCGTCGACTCGATCTCCTTCACCGTGGCGCGCGGCGAGATGGTCGGCTACATCGGGCCGAACGGTGCGGGCAAGTCGACGACGATCAAGATGCTGACGGGGATCCTCACGCCGAGCGGCGGACGGCTGCGGGTCGCGGGCATCGATCCGTCCCGCGAGCGGACGCGGCTCGCGCACCGTATCGGGGTGGTGTTCGGGCAGCGTACGACGCTGTGGTGGGACCTCCCGCTGATCGACTCGTACAAGCTGATGCACCGCATGTACCGGATCCCGGACGCCCGTTACCGCGAGAACCTCGACCGGCTTGTCGAACTCCTCGATCTGGGCGCCTTGTTGGACGTCCCGGTGCGGCAGCTCTCCCTCGGGCAGCGGATGCGCGGTGACATCGCGGCGGCGCTGCTGCACGACCCCGAGGTGCTCTACCTCGACGAGCCGACGATCGGGCTCGACGTGATCAGCAAGGCGAGGGTGCGGGAGTTCCTGCGGGAGTTGAACACCGAACGGTCGACGACCGTGCTGCTCACCACCCACGACCTCTCCGACATCGAGCAGCTCTGCTCGCGCGTGATGGTCATCGATCACGGGCGCATGATGTACGACGGCCCGCTCACCGGGCTGCACGAGATCGGCGACGGCGAACGCACCCTCGTGGTGGACCTGGAGCGCGAACTGCCGCCCATCGAGGTCGATGCGGCCCGCGTGGTGAAGATCGACGGGCCCCGGCAGTGGCTCGCCTTCCCGGCCTCGGCGTCGGCGGCGCCGCTCGTCGCGCGGATCGCCGCCGAGTATCCGCTGGTCGACCTCTCGGTACGGGAACCGGACATCGAGGCCGTCATCAGCCGCATGTACGCGGAGAAGGCAACCTCGTAGGCTTCGTTACATGACCGAAGAAGTCCCCGAATTGCGGGCCTCAGACACAGACCGTGAACGAGTCGCCGAAGTGCTCAGGGAGGCCGTCGCCGAGGGCCGCCTCGACATGGAGGAGTTCGAGGAACGGCTCGACGCGACGTACAAGGCCCGTACCTACGGGGAACTGGCGCCGATCACCCGCGATCTGCCCGTCGCCGGGGTGACGCCGCCTTCTCCGGTGTCGATGGTCAAGCAGCCCGAGGGGTCGGGTGACTGGGCGGGCCGGATCGTCGGCGGGGAGGGCTCGTCCCAGGCAGGCGTCGCGATCCTGTCGGGGTTCGAGCGCAAGGGGCGCTGGACCGTGCCGAAGCGGTTCACCGCGGTCGCGTTCATGGGCGGCGGCACCATCGACCTGCGCGAGGCGGACTTCGCGGACCGCGAGATCGTCATCAACTGCGTCGCGATCATGGGCGGCATAGAGGTCATCGTGCCGCCCGGCGTCGAGGTCGACGTCCGCGGCATCGGCATCATGGGCGGTTTCGATCACCTTTCGGACTACGTACCGGGCGATCCCGGCGCCCCGCGCGTGATCGTGACGGGCTTCGCCTTCTGGGGCGGCGTCAGCGCCGAACGCAAGCTCACCCGCGCGGAGCGGCAGCGGATCAAGGAGCAGCGGCGTCAGGAGAAGCTTGAGCGGAAGGCCGGCCGCCAAGGGGAGCAGGACGAGTTGGAGGAGCTGGAGGGGCGGTCCTCCGCGTCCTCCGCTCACCGGGACGCGCTGGACCAGGCCCGGTCCATCCACCGGGATGCGATGGAGCAGCATCGGGAGTTGATGCGTCAGCATCGAGAGGAGCGGGAGGGCCGGCGGCGGGCTCGTCAGGACGAGCGTGACGAGCGGCGCCGCCGGCGGGATTGGGAGTAGGCCTCAGGGCGCAGCCCTCAGCCTCACAGCTCCGCCGGAGCCGCCCCCTTGAGCATGTCCAGGTCGAACTTCTTCGCCATCTCCTTGTAGCCCCGGTCGCTCGGGTGGAGGTGGTCGCCCGAGTCGTACAGGGGGTTGAGGCGGCGTGGGTTGTACGGGTCGCGTAGGGCCTCGTCGAAGTCGACGTAGTCGTCGAAGATGTCGCCGGAGCGGATCTGGGCGTTGACGGCCTGGCGGGTGGCTTCGAGGTGGGGGCGGTAGCCGCGGTGGCCCTGGAAGGGCATGAGGGTCGCGCCGATGACGCGCAGTCCGCGGTCGTGGGCCCGCCGCGTCAGCTCGCGCAGGCCGGCGGTGATCTTGTCCGCGTCGGTCACGTGCGGGGTGCGCAGTATGTCGTTGACGCCGAGGGCGATGACGACGGCCTTGACGTTGGTGCGGCCGAGGACGTCGCGGTCGAAGCGGTTCAGTCCGCTCGGGTTCCCGGCGGGACGGCCTCCGCCGCCGGCCAGCAGGCGGTTTCCGCTGATGCCCTGGTTGATGACGCTGTAGCGGGGCCCGTCCGACGCGTCGCGGTCGCGGGCGCGGTCGCGCAGCCGGCCGGCGAGGGCGTCGGTCCAGCGCCGGTTTTCGCCCATGGAGGCGGTCACGCCGTCGGTGAGCGAGTCGCCGATCACGACGACCGTGCCCTCGGACTCGTTGCTCAGCACGTCCACCGCGGTCAGGTAGCGCCAGGCCCGCGTCTGAGCGGCGTACGGCACCCCGGTCACGTCCTCCGTGCGGTCGCCCTGCGCGGTGTACGAGATCTGCCGCGCCGTCGGGTGGTAGGTGACCGGCCCGGACGGTGTGGGCGAGTACGTGGTCACCAGGATGTCTGTGTTGTGCGGGATCAGCAGTCGTGCCGCATCGCTGACCACCTGCTGCCCGGGCGGCACGATCACCGAGGGGTTGCCGCCGAAGGTCAGCCGGCGCATGGTGTCGGCGGCAGCGGCGGCGTTGTTCGCGGTGGCCGCCACGGCGATCGAGGCGTGCGTGATGTTGAGCGGCTGCTGTCCGTACAGGTTCGACAGGGTGACGCGCGCCGCGGTGCCCCCCACGCCCGCGTGCACGACATTGCGTACGGAACGGCCCGCCATGCCCTGCGTCTCGGTGCCCGGCTCGGCACCGGCCGGGGCCGTCGACCAGGCGCCGACCCAGACGCCGGTGGACGCGGGAGCCGCCGGGTTGTTCTGCGGGCCCCGGCCGCCCGCCAGCGTGTCCCGGGCGGCGCCGTCGTCGAAGCCGACTCCGACGTAGATGGCCGCGGAAACGGCCACGATCATGGCGATGACCGCCGACAGCAGGGCATAACCGTGGCGCTTGGTCATGCGGTGCAGGTCTCCTATGGCAGTGGGAGCCTCAGGCTCCGATGTGATCACCTCATGATGAGGCATGGCAGGAGAAGAAACCGACAGACCCCCCCGGCCTGTCTCGAACCCCCGAACGGAAGACGCCGGGAACTCCTGTTCCGTTCCAGGAGTCGGTCAGGAAGGGAGGAGTCGTCGGAAGTCAGTCAGAAGTCGGTGGAAATCCGGCCATGAGTCAGTCAGGGGTTCGGTCGGGAGTTCTGTGGTGACTTCGGTGATGAGTTCGGTGGTGAGTGGTGATGAGTTCGGTGGTGAGTTCGGTCAGGAGGGGAGCGCGGTCGGGAGGGGCGAGGGAAAGGGGCGCAGGAAAGCGACAATGGGTACGGGTTCTGCGAACGGGTGGAGTGGATGGAACGTACGAAAGCGGATGAAGCCGAGCGTGACGGGCTCATAGGGCCGAGTGCCCAGCCGGTCCGCGCCCCTAACCGGACCGGTGATCGGGCCGGGGACAGGACCAACGGCCGGACCAGTAACCGGGCCATGGGTTACTACAGCGCCGCCGACGAGGAGAAACGCCGCGGCGTCGTCCGGATGAAGATGACGGCCACCGGCCTGTTGCTCCTGGTCGCCGTCATCTACGTACTCGCCGAATGGGCGTCCCACGCGGGCGCCGGCGCCTGGGCCGGGTATGTCGCGGCGGCGGCCGAGGCGGGCATGGTCGGTGCGCTCGCCGACTGGTTCGCCGTCACCGCCCTGTTCCGCTATCCGCTCGGCCTGCGCATCCCGCACACCGCGATCATCCCGACCAAGAAGGACCAGCTGGGCGTCTCCCTGGGGGAGTTCGTCGGCGAGAACTTCCTGTCGCACGAGGTCGTACGACAACGTCTGCGTGCCGTCGGCATCGGCAGCCGCCTCGGTGCCTGGCTCGCCGAGCCGGAGCATGCCGACCGGGTCACCGCGGAACTGTCCACCGCGCTGCGGGGCGCCCTCGCCGTGCTGCGCGACTCCGATGTGCAGGCCATCGTCGGGGAGGCCATCAACCGGCGGGCCGACTCGGCGGAGATCGCCCCGCGGATCGGGAAGATGCTGGAGGGCATCGTCGCGCAAGGCGGCCACAAACGGGCCGTCGACCTCATCTGCGTACGCGCCCACGACTGGCTCGTCCTCCACAACGACCAGGTGATGGACGCCGTGCAGGGCGGCGCCCCCGGCTGGACCCCGCGGTTCGTCGACAAGCGGGTCGGTGAACGCGTCTACAAGGAACTGCTGCGCTTCGTCACCGAGATGCGCGACATGCC
>NZ_JAAKZX010000203.1 GCF_011045025.1 Streptomyces ureilyticus | reverse complement strand
GGGTGGCAGTGGGCAGGGGGCGTACGCGGCGGCGAATGCCCATCTCGATGCGCTGGCGGAACAGCGTCGGGCACGGGGCGTGGTCGCGACCTCGGTGGCCTGGGGCATGTGGCACGGCGAAGGACTGATGTCCGGCCAGGAAGCTGTGGCCGAGGTGTTCGCCCGGCTCGGTATGCGCGCGATGGATCCGGATCAGGCGATCTCGGTGCTGCACCAGGCACTGGACCAGAACGAGACCGCTCTTACCGTCAGCGATGTGGACTGGGAACGCTTCGTCTCGGTGTTCACGGCCGCCCGCCCGCGCCCGTTCCTCGACGACCTGCCCGACGTCCAACAGGTCCACCGCCCGTCGGAAGGCGCCCACGAGGGCGCCCACGAAGGTGCCCACGAGGGGTCCGCATCCCGCTCCGCACTCACCGACCGCTTCGCTGACAGCCTGGCCGGAATGCCCCCGGCCGAGCAGCACCGGACGGTACTGGCGCTGGTGCGGGCCCAGGCCGCCGCCGTACTCGGGCACGGTTCCGGGGACGAGGTGGACGGCGACCGGCAGTTCATGGACGTCGGCCTCAACTCGGTAACCGCCGTCGAGCTGCGCAATCGGCTCAACGAGGTCACCGGACTGCGCCTGCCGGTCTCGTTGGCCTTCGATCACCCCACGCCGCACGCGCTGGCCCGCCATGTCCGGGCGGTGGTGGTGGGCACCGAGGACGATGCCCTGACGGAGACCACCGCCGAGACAGCCGCGGTCGTCACGGGTGCCGACGACGACCCGGTCGCCATCATCGGAATGAGCTGCCGCCTGCCGGGCGGAGTCGAGTCACCGGAGCAGCTGTGGGAGCTGGTCATGGCGGGCCGGGACGCGATCTCCGACCTGCCGGGCGACCGCGGCTGGGAGGCCGTGGAGCGACTGGCGGAACTCGAGGTGGACCTGGCCGGCGGGCGCTGGATCCGCAAGGGCGGATTCATCGACAGCGCCGCCGAGTTCGACGCCGGGTTCTTCGGAATCTCCGCTGAAGAGGCGCTGGCGATGGACCCGCAGCAGCGGCTGCTGCTGGAGACTTCCTGGGAAGCCATCGAACGGGCGGGTATCGACCCGCGGACGATGCGCGGAAGCGGCACAGGTGTGTACGTCGGTACCTTCTACCAGGCGTACTGGGCGGGCCTGAACGGGATCGCCGAGGACGTCAAGCCGTTCCTCGGAACAGGAGTCAGCCCCATGTTCGCCTCCGGGCGGATCGCCTACGCACTCGGCCTGGAGGGTCCCACCCTCACGACGGATACCGGATGCTCGTCGTCGGGGGTGGCACTGCACGTGGCGTGTCAGGCGGTGCGCCGGGGCGACTGCTCTTCCGCACTCGTAGGCGGCGTGACCGTACTGTCCAGTCCGATGGGCATGCCGGACCATGGCGGTATCGCCTCCGACGGCCGTTGCCGGGCGTTCTCCGCGGATGCCGACGGGACAGGCTGGGGTGAGGGCGCGGCGATGGTGATGATCGAGCGCCTGTCCGAGGCCCGCCGCCTCGGCCACCCGGTCCTCGCGGTGATCCGAGGATCCGCCGTCAACAACAATGGTGCGAGCAACGGCCTGTCGGCCCCCAACGGGCCGTCGCAGCAACGGCTGATCCGCCAGGCGCTGGCGGACGCCGGGCTGTCCGCGGACGAGGTCGACGTGGTGGAGACGCACAGCACGGGCAGCCCTCTGGGCGACGCGATCGAGGCGCAGGCGCTGCTGGCCACGTACGGGCAGGACCGCCCGGCGGACCGGCCGGTGCAGCTGGGTACGGTCAAGTCCAACGTCGGTCACTCGCAGGCGGCTTCCGCCCTGGTCGGCGTCATCAAGATGGTCATGGCGATACGCCGCGGTGTGCTGCCGAAGACCCTGTACGCCGAATCCCGCTCACCACGGACGGACTGGGATTCCGGAGCGGTCTCGCTGCTGACCGAGACGGTGCCGTGGCCGGACACGGGCCGGCCGCGGCGCGCCGCGGTCTCCTCTTTCGGAGCCAGTGGCACCAAAGCGCACATCGTTCTTGAACAGGACACGCCGCCGCTGCCGTTCGCGGACGAGCCCTCCGTGATCACCCCTGCCTCGGAGCACCGCCATGCCGGCCCGGTGCCGGTGCTCGTGTCGTCCCGGAGCCGTGACGGGCTGCGGGAACAGGCGTGCAGGCTGAAGGAGTTCATGGAAGACCGCCCGGAGACCGGGCCACGCGACCTCGCCTGGTCTCTGGCGACCACCCGGTCGGCATTCGAGTACCGGGCCGTGCTGTTCGCCGAGGACCGGGATGAGCTGCTGGCGGCGCTGGCGGCCGTGCAGCGGGGCGAAGCCCCGGAGCAGATGGTGGGCGGCAGGGCCGCGACGGACACCAGGACCGGGTTCCTCTTCACGGGGATCACGAATCTCACAGGGTTCATGGAGCAGGGGGCACGCTCCCTCGGAGCCGAAAGCCGATGCAAGGGCGCCGCGAAGGAGCTGTACGACCGCTTCCCGGCCTTCGCCTACGCACTGGACGAGGCGTGCGCGTGCCTCGATGCCGCGTACGTCGGCCTGGAACCCCCGACGCGCGACATCGCACTGGGCCTGGACCCGGGCGGGGCGGCGCCCGATCCGGTGGTGACTCGCGCGGTGTCCTTCGCCCATGAGGTCGCGTCAGGCGCTTTGCTGCACCAGCTGGGCCTCGAACCGGAGGTCTCGGCCGGGCACGGCCTCGGCCTGATCGCCGCTGTTCACGCGGCCGGGACACTGACCCTCGAGGACGCGGCCACCCTGGTCGTCGCCGCGGGCCGACTGCCGAAGGCGGCGGGACCGGCGGCCGAGGAGGAATTTCGGCGCGCGGTGAAGCATGTGAGGCTTCACCCGGCGCGCTTGCCTTGCGTTTCCGCCCCGACCGGTGAACCACTCGTGTACGAGCGCCTGCTGACGCCTGGCTATTGGTCACGAGAACGCGAGACAGACGAGGCACAAGAGACCCACAAGGCGGCCGGGACCGACGAGGCACACGAGGCAACCGCTGAGCCGCTGCCCGAGTCCATCGGCGCACTGGCCGGCAGAGTTGCCCTGACACGAGCCGAGCCCACCGCCCTGAACGAGGGCCTGCGGCCCGGTGACGGCGTGCTGCGGGCCATTGCCCAGGCGCACGTGAGTGGCGCACCGGTCGCCTGGCGGCGGACGTTGTCCGCGCTGGGCGTGCCGACCGCGCCCGTCGAGCTTCCCACGTATGCCTTCCGGCGCGACCGCTACTGGCTGAAGGCCAACCCTGTGGCAATGTTCGGCAATGCTCTGGTCGCAATGAACGCTTCCGACCAGACCGGTGCGCGAGCCATGGGGAATTGATCGAAGACCCGCGGGGATCACGTCCCGTCTTTACGGGACATGTCGAGGACTGCGGCGGCACCGAGGATTAACCCGGAGAAGAGGTGTCGCCCGGCGGCCTTGCCGTCGAATTGAACCGGTACGGGGGGCAGCGATCCCTCAAGGAGTTGTGATGACTGTTGCCGCACCTGTCGATGAGCGGAGCCCGGTCGTGGAGCTGAGCCGGGCCGAGGCGAATTCCGTTGCCCGGACAGCCGAAGGACTCTGTGCGGCCGGCCATGAGCGGGTGGACAGCGAGGGGTTCGTCCGGCTGGCCAGGGAGGTGTGGGAGGACATGCCGCGGCAGTTACGGCGTACGATGCGCGAGTTTCGCCGAGATTCCGGCCGTCATGGTGCTCTCATATTCCGCGGTCTGCCGGTTGGCGCCGGGGCACTTCCGCCCACCCCCAATGCAAGGGGCTCGGTGCAGTCCACGGTGACCGTCTCCGCCGCCGTTCTGCTTCTCATGGCGCATGGTCTCGGCGACCCGGCGGCCTTCCGGGAGGAGAAGTCCGGGGCGCTGGTTCAGGACGTCGTCCCCGTTCCCGGGCAGGAGGAAATCCAGGGCAATCCCGGATCGGTGCTGCTGTCGTTCCACATCGAGAGCGCGTTCCATGAACACCGTCCCGACTATGTGTCGCTGTTGTGTCTACGATCGGATCAGGAAGGCGTCGCGGGGCTGCGAACGGTATGTGTGCGGCAGGTACTCTCCGCGCTCAGCGACGAGAGCCGGGACACGTTGTTCCGCGCTGAGTTCCAGACCGCACCGCCGTCGTCGTTCGCCCTCGACGGCGATCAGGCCCCCGTTCACGCCGTCCTGTCGGGCGCACCGCACGACCCGGATCTCCGGGTCGACCTGGCCTCGACGACGCCCCGGACATCGGCGGCCGCGGCCGCTCTTCTGGAGTTGGGCGAGCTCTTCGACAGCACTGCCGAGACGTTTCATCTCATCCCCGGCGATCTCGCCGTTGTGGACAACAGGGTGGCGGCACACGGTCGCACTGCTTTCCGGCCCCGCTACGACGGCCAGGACCGCTGGTTGCAGCGCACTTTTGTCATGAGTGATCTACGGCGTTCCCGCGACCACCGGCCCCACGACGGCTACGTTCTCCATTTTGGAGACGAGGGGGCATAAAAATTCCGCAAACGAAGAGGCGTGAGAAAGGTGGACTGAAAAGGCGCCCCCGTCGAACCGGTTACCCGACGCCGCTCACCTGACCGCAAACATCACTCCCGGCATCGAGGCCGCTCAACATCGCCGCGCGCGTCAGTTCGGCTTTGTTGCCGAGATCGAGCTTCGATCTGATGCGCTTGACGTACGTGTCGACAGTGTGCGGGCTGATGGCCAGGGCGCGGGCTATTTGCCCGTGCGTCAGACCGACCGCGATCCGGGCGAGAACCTGTTGTTCCCTGGGCGACAGTGCGCCGGGTTCGACGTTCTGCTCGGTCAGGTCGGCGAGTTGAGAATGGGGTGCGATTCCGTCGAACGTGACGGTTCTGACCACCTCGACCACGGTACTCGCCGGGGCACTGCGGTCGATCGTGGCGGCTGCCCCGGCCCGCCGATACTCCTCCAAGGTCCGGTTGTCACCGGCAGGGACGATCAGAACAACCGGTACGCCGGGAGGAATCTCTGCGGTGAACGCGCCTGGCGAGGTGTTGTGCACGGTTTCCCGGGCGACGAGAAAAACGTCCGCACCAGTGGTACGACGCTCCTCCCACACGGTGTGCACGCCGATGACCGTGAAACCCGCGCGGACGAGTATGTCGGTCAAGCCGTGGGCAAAGATCGGGAACGCTTCGAAGATGCCGACTTTGATCACATAAGCCCCTGGCGATCCCGAACTCGTTTCTTTGACGAGGTCGAGGATAGGAAGGCCGGGCCTTGGGGGGTCCTCAGCCGCTCCTCGCCCGGTCCTCACAGCAGGTCCGCGGCGGCCCGTCAGGTGACGTCTTCGCGCGCCTCGTCCAGAGGGATGATCAGGCGGTACTTGCCGCCCGCTGACTGCTGCGGCGCATCGGTGTCGAGCGTGACCTCGACGTTGTGCAGGCCGTGCTCGCCGAGGAACCGGTGGACTTCGGACCGCACGTTGTCCCACACGTGATCGGCGTCGGCGTCACGCGCGGGCTTGACCCGCACACTCAGGGCCGTCCGGCTCGTCTGCACCACTTGCGCGAGTTCAAGCCCCGGAGCCATGTCCACGACGAGAGCCAGTGCCCCCGGCGGGACGCCGACCGCACGACTGCGGACATCGTGGAAGGTGAGCGCCTCGGTGGAGCGCCCCTTGATGCGGATCGCGGTGAACGGACTGCCGCACGGGCACGGATCGGGCCGGGTGAGGACGGAGTCGCCGAGGTCGTAACGCAGGATCGGCTGGACGCGGTTCGCGAGATTGGTCAGCAGCACGGTGTGCGAGTGTTCACCGGCCGGCACCGGGCGGTGCTCGGCGTCGACCGGCTCCAGGATGACCCAGTCGGCGTTGACGTGCAGCCAGCCGTGCGCACAGCTGACCGCGGCCGACATGAACTCCGTGGCGCTGTAGCTGTTCGCGATCCTGGCGTCGAAGACCCGCGCGATCCGCTCATACCCCTGTTCCGTCAGGCCCTCGGCGGACAGGACGACCAGCCGCGGGGAGATGCGCAGGCGGCCGGCCTCCTGCTCGCCGGCGAGGAGTGCCACCTGGCCCGCGTAGCCGACCAGGATGTTGGGCTGGAACCGGTTGAGCTCGTCGACGATCTCCGGCAGGGGCGAGAAGACGGAGAAGCCCCGCACTGTCTTGCTGCCCTTTCCGTCCCTGACGATGGACCGCGGCAGCACGGTCGAGGACGCGAAGTGGCCGCCGAGCGCCATCACGTACGCCATGCGTCCGCCGCCCCGGACGATGGCGCGCACATCGGCCGGCCGAAGCCAGCTCTTGAAGGAACGCAGGGCGAGCGCGCTGGTGACGGCCGTGCTCCGCTTGTCGAACACGAAGATGCCCCGGACGCCGCTGCTGCCCGACGTGGTGCCCACCCGGTATGTGCCGAGAAAGTCCGTCCCCACGAGTGCGGGGTCGTCGGTGAACGCGACGGCCCGCTCCAGTGAGACATCACGGTCCGTCACCCAGTCGTCGAACCGCCCCATGAGGCTTTTCTTGTCCGTTATGGGAAGTGTGGTGGCGTCGCCGACATATTCGGGCAGACCGCTGTAGAGCTCGCGATAATAGGGTGAATAGGTGCGGGCATGGGACACGGCCGCGGCCAGACGCGTGGCGCGTCGCCGTTCCAGCTTTATGGGTCCCTCTTTCTCTGCCCGGCGTATGTCGAGAAGGAGTTGGGCGGTTCTGTAGACACTCATGCAATATCCCCCGTGGTGCCGCTCAGCTACTCGGTTGAAAGTTTACCGAGTAGCGATTATTCCGCACGCCGGCCTCGAAGGATGGGAGTTTCTCAGGTTTTTTCTAGACCGTTTTGGAGGCTTTCCCCCGCGATGGGCATTATCCGCGCCCCTGCGCGCTGCTGACCCACCGATAGACCAGTTCAGGCCTGCCGACCTGTCCGTACAAGGGACTCCGTCCGGCCCGGCCCGCCGCCACCAGATGCTCCAGATACCGCCGGGCCGTGATCCGGGAGATCCCCACGGCCTCCGCGACCCCGGCCGCCGTGAGCCCTTCCTCGGCCTCCCGCAAGGTGCCCGTCACCCGCTCCAGCGTCGGCGCGCTCAGCCCCTTCGGCAGGGCGGCCGGCCCCGGCGCCCGCAGGACGGCCAGCGCCCGGTCGACCTCTTCCTGCCCGCTCGCCTCGCCCGCCGCCGCGTGGAACTCCGCGTACCGCACCAGCCGGTCCCGCAGCGTCGCGAAGGTGAACGGCTTCAGGACGTACTGGACGACGCCCAGCGAGACCCCCTCCCGCACCACCGCGAGATCCCGCGCCGACGTCACCGCGATCACGTCCGCGTGGTACCCGGCCGCCCGCAGCGTCCGCGCCAGCTGCAGCCCGTGCACGTCCGGCAGATGCAGATCCAGCAGCAGCAGGTCCACCGGTATCCGTTCCAGCGCGCGCCGCGCCTCCGCCCCGGTGTGGACCTTGCCGACGGCCACGAAACCCGGCACCCGGCCGACGTACATGACATGCGCGTCCGCCGCCACCGGGTCGTCCTCCACGACCAGCACGCGAATGGGGTGCCCGTCCACCGTCATGCGTCACCTCCTGGCACCGGAGCGGACTCGACCGCCGTACGTTCCGCCGCCGTAGGTTTCTCCGCCGTACGCAGCGGCAACCGCACCTCGAACTCCGCCCCGCCCGCGTCGGCCTTCCGCACCGACAGTGTCCCCTCGTGCCGCGCGACCGCCTGCCGCACCAGCGCCAGGCCCAGCCCTCGCCCGTTCGCCCCGCCCGGCTTCGTGGAGAAGCCCCGCTGGAAGACGAGCTCGGCGTGCGCGGAATCCACCCCCGGCCCGGTGTCCGAGACCCGCAGCACCAGCTCGGCACCGTCCGTGTACGCCGTCACCGTCGCCCGCGCCCGCCTGCTCCCCTGCGCGGCGTCCACGGCGTTGTCGATCAGGTTCCCGAGGATCGTCACCAGGTCCCGGGCCTGAAGGCTCTCCGGGAGTAAACCGTCGTCCAGTCGGCTGTCCTCCGACACCACCAGCTCCACGCCCCGCTCGTTCGCCTGTGCCGTCTTGCCCAGCAGCAGCGCGGCCAGCACCGGTTCGCTCACCGCAGCCACCACCTGGTCCGTCAGCGCCTGCGCCAGCTCCAGCTCCGCGGTCGCGAACTCCACGGCCTCCTCCGCCCGGTGCAGCTCGATCAGCGACACCACCGTGTGGAGGCGGTTCGCCGCCTCGTGTGCCTGCGAGCGCAGTGCCTGCGTGAAGCCCCGCTCGGAGTCCAGCTCGCCCATCAGCGACTGGAGCTCGGTGACGTCCCTCAGCGTCACCACCGTCCCGCGTCGCTCACCTCCCGACACCGGCGACGTGTTCACCACCAGGACGCGCGAGGACGTCAGATGCACCTCGTCCACCCGCGGCTCCGAGGCCAGCAGAGCCCCGGTCAGCGGCGCGGGGAGCCCGAGATCGGCAACGGACCCGCCGACCACCTCGCCCGACACCCCGAGCAGCTCCCGCCCTCCGTCGTTGATCAGCGCCACCCGGTACTGCGCGTCCAGCATCAGCAGCCCTTCGCGCACCGCGTGCAGCGCGGCCTGGTGGTAGTCGTGCATGTTGCTGAGCTCGGTCGCGTTCATGCCGTGGGTGTGGCGGCGGAGGCGGGCGTTGATGACGTAGGTGCCGACCGCGCCGATGGCGAGGGCGCCGCCCGCGACGCCGACCAGGGCGGCCACCTGGCCCCGCGCCCGGTCGCTGATCGCCTGCACCCGTATGCCCGCGCTGACCAGGCCGACGACCCGGCCGCCGTCCTTGACCGGCGTGACCGCGCGCATGGACTCGCCGAGGGTGCCGGTGTACGTCTCCGTGAAGGACCCCCCGCGCTGGGCGGGGCCGATACGGCCGAGGAAGCTCTTGCCGATCTGGTTCTTGTCGGGATGCGTCCAGCGGATGCCCTGCGGGTCCATGATCGTCACGAAGTCGACGTCGGCGTCGCGCATCACCCGCAGCGCGTATGGCTGGAGCTGGGCCGACGGGTCGGCGGTGTGGATCGCCTCGCGCACCGACGGGGAGTCCGCGACCGAGCGGGCCACCGCCATGGCCTGGCGGCGCGCCGAGTCCTCGGCCTGGCGGCCGTCACTGACGTACGAGAACAGCGCATACCCGATGACGACCACCGCGATCAGCACAGCCTGCATGGCGAAGAGCTGGGCGGCCAGGCTGCGCGGGCGCGGGATACGAGCCAGAGAGCTCCCTGCGTACGGCAGGCAGCCGACCGAAAAGGAGGGGACGGGGATGCGCATGCCGTCAGTCTGCCCCCATGGCTGATTGTGAACTAAATGAACGGAAGGGTGACCGCGCTCACACAGCCCGGCATAGTCACGGCAACCCCGATATCGAACCCCCGGACGTGAGCCGCACGCCGGTGTTGCCCAAGCGTCATCAAGGAGCCGCCGTGACCAGCGCAGCCGATACGGCACCAGTCGCACCCAAAACCAAGCGGGACCGTACCCACTACCTGTACATCGCCGTGATCGTCGCGGTGGCACTCGGCATCCTCGTGGGCCTCACCGCGCCCGGCGTCGCCGTCGAGCTCAAGCCACTCGGCACGGGCTTCGTCAACCTGATCAAGATGATGATCTCACCGATCATCTTCTGCACGATCGTGCTGGGCATCGGCTCGGTGCGCAAAGCAGCCAAGGTTGGCGCCGTCGGCGGTATCGCCCTCGGCTACTTCACGGCGATGTCCCTGGTCGCACTGGGCATCGGCCTGGTCGTCGGCAACATCCTGCACCCCGGCGAGGGCCTGCACCTGACGGACGCGATCAAGCAGGCGGGCCACGCCCAGGTGTCGTCCGAAGCGCTGCCGCCCGTCGACTTCGCGCTCTCGATCATCCCGACGACCTTCGCCTCCGCGTTCACCGAGGGCCAGGTCCTGCAGACCCTCATCGTCGCGCTCCTCACCGGATTCGCGCTGCAGGCGCTGGGCCCGGTCGGCGCGCCGGTGCTGCGCGGCATCGACCACATCCAGCGGCTCATCTTCCGCATCCTCGCCATGGTGATGTGGGCCGCGCCGATCGGTGCCTTCGGTGCGATCGCCGCTGTCGTGGGCTCGGCCGGAGTGGACGCGCTCAAGAGCCTCGCCGTGCTGATGCTCGGCTTCTACGTCACCTGCATCCTGTTCGTCTTCGTGGTGCTCGGGCTACTGCTGCGCCTGGTGACGGGCGTGAACCTCTTCATGCTGCTGCGGTATCTGGGCCGTGAGTTCCTGCTGATCATGTCCACCTCCTCCTCCGAGTCGGCGCTTCCGCTGCTCATCGCGAAGATGGAGCACCTCGGGGTCAGCAAGCCGGTGGTCGGCATCACCGTCCCGACCGGCTACTCCTTCAACCTCGACGGCACCATGATCTACATGACCATGGCGTCGCTCTACATCGCCGAAGCGCTGGGCACGCCGATGTCCATCGGCGAGCAGATCCCGCTGCTGCTCTTCCTCCTCGTCGCCTCCAAGGGCGCGGCGGGTGTCAGCGGCGCCGGCCTCGCCACGCTGGCCGGCGGTCTGCAGTCCCACAAGCCCGCACTGGTCGACGGCATCGGCCTGGTCGTCGGCATCGACCGCCTCATGAGCGAGGCCCGCGCCGTCACCAACTTCGCGGGCAACGCGGTGGCCACCCTCCTGATCGGCACCTGGACGAAGGAGGTCGACAAGGAGCGGGTCAAGCAGGTGCTCGCCGGAGAGCTGCCCTTCGACGCCACGCTGGTGGACCAGGCGGCGACCCCGGAGGAGACCGAGGCGTTCGAGGAGGACGGCAAGGAGCTGGCCAAGGCCTGACGTAAGGGCCCTCAACCCGGGCCCCCGGCCCGGGCACAGACTCCGGGCGGCTGAGATGCATCCCCCGTCACTCAGCCGCCCGGTCCACATCCGCAGGCGTGCACGCCCGCTGCAGTCAGGACGGCGACTGTGGCGGGCGTGTCCGCCTCTCGGACGGCCGGCAGTTGGCACCCGCTGATCCTCATCGACCTCCTACCGTCCTCCACTAACGTGCCGCGCCGTGCCGCAGGAAGCGGCACGGCGGTGAAGGGCACCGGGGATGACGATCGACTGGGACTGCGAACGGCTGCATGCCGAAACCTGGCTCGGCGAGGCCGGGCGGTGTTTGCGCTGCGGGACTTCGCGTGGGGCGCGCCGCACGGCTCGGGCCCGGCGGACTGGACGCCCTCGTGCCGCGCGGCAAGGTGCTCCGGGATCTGTTCATCCCGCGCCTCCTCGCGATCGAATGGGCCGGGCGCTGCCTGTTCGTCGTGCTGGTCGCGTAGCCGTGTGGAAGTTCAGCACCCGTCAGGACGCGGTGCGGCGGCTCTTCGGCGCGTACCTCGACGTTCTCCGCCCGGTCTTGCGGATCTACGAACTCGCCGTCCTCCATATCGCCCTCGCCAAGCGCCCGTTCGGCCTGCGCGACGGGCGCCAGGCCTTCGGGAGCGGCAGAGCGCATCTCCTCCGGGCTCCTGCCGAGGCCTTTGCCTTGACGTCGGCGTCAACGATTACCGTCGCAGCATGCGAATCGGCGAGCTGGCGGCGCGGGCCGGGACCACCACGCGGACCCTCCGGTACTACGAGTCGCGGGGGCTGCTGCCCGCGCGACGCGGCTCCAACGGGTACCGGACCTACGACGAGCATGATCTGCGGCTGTTGGAGCAGATCAGAACGTTGCAGGACTTCGGCTTCGAACTGGAGGAGACACGGCCCTTCGTGGAGTGTCTGCGGGCCGGGCACCCGGAGGGCGATTCGTGCCCTGCGTCGCTCGCCGTGTACCGGCGCAAGCTCGGTGAACTGGACGCGCTGATCGGCGAGTTGCAGGCCGTACGCGCGCAGGTCGGCGAGCAGCTGGCGAAGGCCGAGGCGGCGCGCGACGAACTGGCGGCCGGGGCGGAGGTTCCGGGCGGCCCGGAACCCGTATGCGAGCTGGGAGGGCGGACGCGGTGATCAAGGCAGAGGGCGTGGCCGAAGTGACGGACGTGGACTTCGAGGCGGAGGTGATCGGGGCGGAGCTGCCCGTTCTGGTGGAGTTCACGGCGGACTGGTGCCCGCCGTGCCGGCAGATCGCGCCGGTACTGAGCGCCGTCGCCTCCGAGGAGGGCGACCGGCTCAAGGTGGTCCAGCTGGACGTGGACACGAATCCGGAGATCACGAACGCGTACGGGGTGCTGTCGATGCCCACGCTCATGGTGTTCCGTGGCGGCGAGCCGGTGAAGTCCATGGTGGGAGCCAGGTCGAAGCGACGGCTCCTGGAGGAGCTGTCCGACGTGCTGTAACCAGCAGGCGAACAAGAAATCCCCCGCGGGTAATTGCCCGCAGGGGATTTCTTTGCGTATATTGAATGGTTCGCGACTTCACTCGAATTAGGTCGCGGAGAAGTTCAGTAGGCACAGTATATCGGGCCGGGAGTGGAATTGTCAAACAACGATTTTCCGGACGATGAATTCCGCCGTGAGCAGGAATTCATCGACGGGTTGTACGCGCGCGTCGACGCCCTGCGCGGCGGCACCGAGACCGCCGTGGCGGACGCGCTCGCGCAGGGCAGTACGCCGATGCAGGCGCGCCTGGAGCGGGACATCCTGGTCGCCGAGCGCTCGGGGCTGCTCGCCGCGCTGAACGCGGTGGACGGCTCCCTCTGCTTCGGCCGAATCGACCTCACCGACGGAATCCACCACCACATCGGCCGTATCGGAATCCGCGCCGACGACACCGAGCACACCCCGATTCTCATCGACTGGCGGGCCCCGGTCGCCCGCCCGTTCTACCTCGCCACCGGCCATACGCCCATGGGTCTGCGCCGCCGCCGGCACATCACCACCGAGGGCCGTGACGTCACCGCCCTGCACGACGAGATCCTCGACCTGGGCGACCAGGAGCGCACCGGGCACGAGGACCCGAGTGGCGACACCGTGCTGCTCGCCGCCCTCAACTCGGCGCGCACCGGCCGCATGGGCGACATCGTGCGGACCATCCAGGCCGAGCAGGACCGCATCATCCGCGCCCCGCACCGCGGGGTCCTCGTGGTCGAGGGCGGCCCGGGTACCGGCAAGACGGCCGTGGCGCTGCATCGCGCCGCATATCTCCTGTACGAACACCGGGAGTTGCTCGCCAAGAGGGCCGTCCTGATCGTCGGCCCGAACCCGGCATTCCTCGGCTACATCGGCGAGGTCCTGCCCTCGCTCGGCGAGACGGGCGTGCTGCTCGCGACCGTCGGCGAGCTCTACCCCGGCGTGCACGCGACCGCGACCGACACCCCCGAGGCCGCCGCCGTGAAGGGCCGCGCCGACATGGCGGACGTCCTGGCCGCCGTCGTACGGGACCGGGAGGCCCTGCCCGACCCGGTGATCGGCATCGAGCACGACCGGGACATCCTGCTGCTCGACGACGGTCTCGTACGCGTCGCCCGTGAGCGCACGCGTGAGGCACTGCTGCCGCACAACGCCGCCCGCGAGATCTTCGAGGGCCACATCCTCAACATCCTCACCGACATGGTCGCCGAGCGGATCGGCACGGATCCGTACGACGGCTCGAACCTGCTCGACGTCAGCGACATCACCCAGATCCGCGACGAACTGGCCGAGAACCCCGAAGTCTGGTCGGCCATCGACCAGTTGTGGCCGCGTCTCACCCCGCAGCGGCTCGTCGCGGACTTCCTCGCCGAGCCCGACGGCTACGTCCCCGAGGCGGACGCCGACGCCATCCGCCGCCCGGTGACGCGCGCCTGGACCACCTCCGACGTCCCCCTCCTCGACGAGGCCGCCGAACTCCTCGGCGAGGACGACCGGCCGGCGCGGGCCGCGGCCGAGCGGGAACGCGAGGAGCAGGTGGCGTACGCGCAGAGCGTGCTGGACATCTCATACGCCTCACGGACCTACGAGTTCGAGGACAAGGAGGAGGACGATCCCGAGGGGGCCGAGGTCCTGTCCGCGCACGACATCATCGACGCCGAGCGGATGGCCGAGCGGCACGAGGAGGACGACCACCGCAGCGCCGCCGAACGGGCCGCGGCCGACCGGACCTGGGCGTTCGGGCACATCATCGTGGACGAGGCGCAGGAACTGTCGCCGATGGCGTGGCGGCTGCTGATGCGGCGAAGCCCGACGCGGTCGATGACGCTCGTCGGGGATCCGGCGCAGACGGCCGACGCGGCGGGTGTCGGCTCCTGGTCCGGCATCCTGAACCCCTACGTCCAGGACCGCTGGGAGCACACCCGGCTCGCCGTCAACTACCGCACCCCGTCCGAGGTCATGGACGTCGCCGCGGCCGTGGTGCGGGCCGAGCAGCCCGGCTTCGAGCCGCCGAGTTCGGTGCGGTCGACGGGCGTACGGCCCTGGGCGCGGGCCACCGACGACCTGCCGGGAGCCGTGGCGAAGGCGGTCGCGGAACTGACCCCGGAGGAGGGGCGGTTGGCGGTGATCGCGCCCCGCGATCTGCACCGGTCGCTGGCCGCGCGTCTTGACGGCGTCACGGCGGGCGAGGAACCCGACCTGACGCGGTCCGTCGTACTCCTCGATCCGCGCCAGGCCAAGGGCCTGGAGTTCGACTCGGTGCTGGTGGTCGAGCCGTCGCGGTACGGCACGAGCGATCTGTACGTGGCGCTGACCCGGGCCACGCAGACGCTCGGAGTCGTCCACACGGGGGAGCTGCCGCAGGCGCTGGCGACCGCCTTCTGAACGGCCCGGCTTTGCGGGTGTATTCCGGCATCTGGCGCATACATCACCGAGTCGTAACAGTTGACGTCATGGTCACAGCTTGTGCACGCGCGGTGCGGTATGCGTGTTCGCATGAACCCTCAACCATCCGCCGCGGCCCCGGACGGGGCGCCCCCGCTCGAGTCGTTGCGCGTCGAGCCGTTGCTGACGTCGGCGTTCGACACGGATCCGGCCGGTGTGTACGCGCATCTCCGGCGTACGTACGGTCCGGTGGCGCCCGTCGGACTCATGGGCGTACCGGTGTGGCTGGTCCTCGACTACCGCGAGGTCCTGGAGGTGCTCCGCAAGGAGAGCCTGTGGCGGCGGGACATCCGGTACTGGAGGGCGCGGGCCGAGGGACGACTGCCGCAGGACTGGCCGCTGCTCGCCGGATACGAGGTGCGGCAGACGATGTTCATGGACGACGAGGAGCATCTCGCCGCCCGGCAGACGTACCACTCCGCGCTCGGGCCGTTCCAGGACGCCCGTACGCCGCAAGGGTGGGAGCTGCGCTCGGCCGTCGTGTCGTACGCGGACGAGCTCGTCGCCATGCTGGCGGCGGAGTCCGGTACGGCGGGGTTCATGGACCTGGCCGCGCAGTACACCAGGCCGCTGCTGCTGATGGTCACGACCCGGTTGTTCGGCTGTCCCGTCGAACTCGGGGACGAGATGGTCATAGACATGTGGCGGATGCTCGACGGCGGGCCCGACGCGGGGCCCGCCACCGGGCGGGCGCTCGCGGCCATGACCCGGCTGGCCGCGCATCGGCGGGCCGTGCCCGGCGACGACCTCACGTCCTACCTGCTCCTCGCCGACCCCTCCCTGTCCGACGAGCAGCTCGGCCGGGAGCTGTTCATGAACGCGGTGTATCTCAACGACATCACCGGCAACATGGTGTGCAACACGCTGCTGGAGGTGTTGCGGGGCAACGCCACCGTGCGGCGGAGCCTGTCGGCCGGCCTGATCGGCGAGACCGTCAACCGGGCCGCGCTGGCCAACGCGCCCGTGGCCAACATGTGCTTCCGTTTCGCCGCGCATGATGTGCGCCTCGGCAACTTCTGGATCCGGGCGGGTGACGCGGTCTCGCCGTCCGCGGCGGCGGCGCATCAGGATCTGATGGCGATCGGGTCGCACCTCGTGGACTCCACGGTGAGTACGCGGGCGCATCTGGGGTGGGGGGCCGGGCCGCACCAGTGCCCGAGCGCTGCCCGCGAGCTGGCGGGCGCGGTGGTGGCCACGGCGGTCGGCCGCATCTTCGACCACTTCACGAAGGTCGAACTTACGCTGCCTGCCGATCAGTTGCCGTGGCGGTCGGGGCCGGTGGTGCGGGGGCTGCGGCTGCTGCCCGTCCGCTACGAGCTCGGCGCGGGGCATCCCGTCGCCGGGCAGGGGGCGGCGTCGCCGCCGCGTGCTGCCGCGAACGGGGCGCCGCGGGCGGATGCCTCGCAGGCGTCGCGGCACCATGCGCGGGGGTTGCTGGCGGCGCTGCGGCATCTGATGTGGGGTACGCGCAAGGGGGGTTGAGGGGGGCGAAACCAACCCGCCCTACGCCGGCCGCAGCCACACCGTGGAAAGCGGCGGCAGCGTCAGCCGGATGCTCGCTGGGCGCCCGTGCCAGCCCTGGGCGTCCGGCTTGAGCGGGTCGGGGCCGGTGACGTCGCTGCCGCCGTACCCACCGGCGTCCGTGTTCAGGCACTCGTGCCAAGCGGGGACGTCGTCCGGAACCCCGACCCGGTATTCACGCCGGACCACCGGCGAGAAATGCGACACCACCAGCAACGGCGAGCCCGCCGCGTCGAAGCGCAGGAACGCGAACACGTTGTCCTCCGCAGCGTCGCCCGTGACCCACGAGAACCCCGTCGGATCCGTGTCGCGCTCCCACAGCGCGGGAGTCCGCCGGTACACGGAGTTCAGGTCGCGCACCAGGTCGCGTACACCCCGGTGCTCCGCCTCCGCCCCGTACGCCGGATCCAGCAGCCACCAGTCCGGCCCATGAGCCTCCGACCACTCCGCCCCTTGCGCGAACTCCTGCCCCATGAAGAGGAGTTGCTTACCGGGATGCGCCCACATGTAGCCCAGATACGCCCGGTGATTCGCCCGTTGCTGCCACCAGTCGCCCGGCATCTTCGACACCAACGACCGCTTGCCGTGCACGACCTCGTCGTGCGAGATGGGCAGCACGTAGTTCTCGCTGTAGGCGTACACCATCGAGAACGTCA
>NZ_JAAKZX010000202.1 GCF_011045025.1 Streptomyces ureilyticus | reverse complement strand
TCCGTCCACACCTGTGGATTCCAGGTCCACTGCCTGGGGCTCCGTGGCCGTCGTGACATGGGCGACGTCGGGGACGAGGAAGACGAGCCCGTGGGCGCCGTTGACCGCCGGCGCGCTCAGTACGAGGACGGACGACGATGAGGACCGCGCCGCAGGAGACCATGTACGGCTCCTTGGTTCTCCCGCCCTTATAGGACGAAGCTGTACGGCGGGCGTATCTCTTCACCCCGTAATAGCCGTACGGGGGCTGAAGTCCAGCCAGGCGAACTCCAGCCCCCTACCCAGCCGTTGCAGCCCCGTCCACAGGTTGATGTTCACGCCCTCCGCCTTGTCCAGGTCCGCGTCGGAGACCGTGAAGCCGGCGATCGTGACGATCACTCCGTAGATCACGAAGAGGCCGCCGATGATGCGGCGGATGTCGAAGAGGCGGGCGGCGGTCGCGGACTTGCGCTCCAGTTCCTCGACCTCGTGCACCTGGTCTCCCGTGGCGGGCGGCGAAACCGATGCCCGGTGGGGACGGGTACGCCCAGCGACTCGCTTCGCTGCGTGCACAGATCAGAGCAGAAGCTACGCCTCCAGCTTCAAGAAATGAACAGCCGTTATGGGGTTCTTTGTTTGATTGTGATGTTGACTGGCGTGGGGACTTGTGGTTTGTTGTGTTCAGTTCTGTTTGATGGGTGTGCCCAGAGGAGCCCCACAGTGAAGAAGACCTCGACCCGGCTGGCCGACGGTCGTGAGCTCATCTACTACGACGCGCGTGACGACGCGGTCCGCGACGCGGTCGACCGCCGACCGCTCGACCCGACCGTCACCACGTCTCAGGTGCGCCGCGACCCACTGCTCGGCGACTCGGTCGCGATCGCCTCGCACCGTCAGGGCCGCACCTACCACCCGCCGGCGAACGAATGCCCCCTGTGCCCGTCCGAGGGTGACCGCCTCAGCGAGATACCGGACTCCTCGTACGACGTCGCCGTCTTCGAGAACCGCTTCCCCTCCCTCGCCGGCGACTCCGGCCGCTGCGAGGTCGTCTGCTTCACCTCCGACCACGACGCGTCCTTCGCGGATCTGACGGAGGAACAGGCGGGGCTGGTCCTGGAGGCCTGGACCGACCGCACCGCCGAGCTGTCCCATCTCCCCTCCGTGGAGCAGGTCTTCTGCTTCGAGAACCGCGGCGCCGAGATCGGCGTGACGCTCGGACATCCGCACGGCCAGATCTACGCGTACCCCTTCACCACCCCTCGTACGGCCCTGATGCTGCGCTCACTTGCCGCGCACAAGGAGGCGACCGGCGGGGAGAACCTCTTCGACGACGTGGTCGCCCGCGAACTGGCCGACGGCGACCGCATCGTGCTGGACGCCGAACACTGGGTGGCCTTCGTGCCGTACGCGGCGCACTGGCCGTACGAGGTGCACCTCTACCCGAAGCGGCGGGTGCCCGACCTGCTGGGGCTCGACGAGGACGCCCGCACAGAGTTCCCTCAGGTGTATCTGGAACTGTTGAGGCGCTTCGACCGGATTTTCGGCGAGGGTGAGCCTCCGACGCCGTACATCTCCGGCTGGCATCAGGCGCCGTTCGGCACGCTGGAGGAGTTCGAGGGTGTCAGCCGTGACGACTTCGCGCTGCACCTGGAGCTTTTCACCATTCGCCGCACTTCCGGCAAGCTGAAGTTCCTCGCGGGTTCCGAATCCGGCATGAGCGTGTTCATCAACGACGTGCCGCCGGAGACCGCGGCCCAGCGACTGCGAGAGGTAGCGAGTTCATGAGTGGGAAGTACCTGGTCACCGGCGGTGCGGGCTATGTCGGCAGCGTGGTCGCGCAGCATCTGCTGGAGGCGGGCCACGAGGTCGTCGTCCTCGACAACCTCTCGACCGGCTTCCGCGAGGGCGTGCCCACCGGGGCTTCCTTCATCGAGGGCGACATCCGGGATGCCGCCAAGTGGCTGGACTCTCCCCCTGGCTCCGCCGGGGGGACCCCCACCTTCGACGCCGTGCTGCACTTCGCCGCGTTCTCGCAGGTCGGCGAGTCGGTCGTGAAGCCGGAGAAGTACTGGGAGAACAACGTCGGCGGCACGATGGCCCTCCTTGAGGCGATGCGCTCGGCGGGCGTCCGCAAGCTCGTCTTCTCCTCCACCGCCGCCACGTACGGCGAGCCGGAGGAAACCCCGATCGTCGAGACCGCGCCGACGGCACCGACGAATCCGTACGGCGCCTCGAAGCTGGCCGTCGACCACATGATCACCGGCGAGGCGGCAGCGCACGGACTGGGCGCAGTGTCGCTGCGCTACTTCAACGTGGCGGGCGCGTACGGCAGCTGCGGCGAGCGCCACGACCCCGAGTCGCACCTCATCCCGCTCGTCCTCCAGGTCGCCCAGGGCAAGCGCGAGGCCATCTCCGTCTTCGGCGACGACTACCCGACGCCGGACGGCACCTGCATCCGCGACTACATCCACGTCGCGGACCTGGCGGAGGCCCACCTGCTGGCCGTCGAGTCGGCCACCCCGGGCGAGCACCTGATCTGCAACCTCGGCAACGGCAACGGCTTCTCGGTCCGCGAGGTCATCGAGACCGTCCGCCAGGTCACCGGGCACCCGATCCCCGAGGTGGCCGCCCCGCGCCGCGGCGGCGACCCCGCGGTGCTGGTGGCCTCCGCGCAGACGGCCCGCGAACGGCTCGGCTGGAACCCGTCCCGCGCGGACCTCGCGGGGATCGTGGCGGACGCGTGGGAGTTCGCACAGAACAGGAAGAGTGGTTCGTGAGCATCGCCGAGAAGTTCGAGGAGCTGTACGGGAGCGCCCCCGACGGTGTCTGGGCAGCGCCGGGGCGGGTCAACCTGATCGGTGAGCACACCGACTACAACGACGGCTTCGTCATGCCCTTCGCGCTGCCGCACACCACGGTCGCGGCGGTGTCGCGGCGCACGGACGGCGTGCTCCGGCTGCATTCCGCCGACGTCGAGGACGGCGTCGTGGAACTGCGCGTCGACGAACTCGCCCCGCGGTCCGACACGGGCTGGACGGCGTACCCGGCGGGCGTGGTGTGGGCACTGCGCGAGGCGGGCCACGCGGTGACCGGCGCGGACTTCCACCTGACCTCGACGGTCCCGACGGGCGCGGGCCTGTCCTCCTCGGCGGCCCTGGAGGTCGTCACGGCCCTGGCCCTCGACGAGCTCTACGGACTCGGCATCGAGCGCCCGCAGTTGGCCCGCCTGTGCCAGCGCGCCGAGAACCTGTACGTCGGCGCCCCCACCGGGATCATGGATCAGACGGCTTCGGCGTGCTGCGAGGACGGCCACGCGCTGTTCCTCGACACCCGTGACCTGGCCCAGCAGCAGATCCCCTTCGACCTCGCGGCCGAGGGCATGCGGCTGCTGGTCGTCGACACGCGCGTCAAGCACGCCCACAGCGACGGCGAGTACGGCAAGCGGCGGGCGGGCTGCGAGAAGGGCGCAGCCCTGCTCGGCGTGACCGCACTGCGGGATGTGGCGTACGGCGAACTGGACGCGGCCCTGGAGCGGTTGGGCGACGAGGAGGAGGTGCGCCGTCTGGTGCGCCACATCGTCACCGAGAACCACCGGGTGGAGCGGGTCGTGTCGCTGCTGAAGGCGGGCGACACGAGGGCGATCGGCCCGGTGCTGAACGAGGGCCACGCCTCGCTGCGCGACGACTTCCGCATCTCCTGCGCGGAGCTGGACCTGGTCGTCGACACTGCGTTGTCGGCCGGCGCCTTGGGTGCCCGCATGACAGGCGGCGGCTTCGGCGGCTCGGCGATCGTCCTCGTCGAGTCCACGGACGCGGAAACGGTCACCAAGGCGGTGGAGGAAGCGTTCGCGGCAGCCGGGTTCACGGCTCCGCGGGTCTTCACGGCGATCCCGTCGGCGGGCGCGCGGCGCCTCAGCTGAGCTGCTTCGTCAGCGTGTACTCCGTAACCCCCGGCGGATAGTCGGGGATCACGCACACCACGTCGTACCCCCGCTTCTTGTAGAACTCCGGCGCCTGGAAGTCCCACGTCTCCAGGCGCACGGCGCGGCAGCCACGCTCCGTCCGGGCCAGGCTCTCGGCCCGGGACAGCAGATGGGAGCCGAGGCCCGTGCCGCGGTGGGGGGTGTCGACCCAGAGGTACGTCACGTGCAGCCACGTCGCCCAGGTGTGGCCGACCAGGCCGCCCACGAGCTCGTCCCGCTCGTCCAGCGCCCACAGCTGGAGCGGAAGCTCGCGTTCGTCGGGGGTTCCGCGGAGAGCACGGAGCACGGGAGAAGCCGCCGTGTTGGCGTCCCGGAGCCGGGAACGCAGCACCTTGCTGAACTCTTTGTCGACTCCTGTCTCAATACGAAACATAAGCCTCACCATAAACGTGCTGGACAATCAGTTCTGCAAATCCTCTTCCGCTCCCGCCCCCCGGCCTTACCCTGATGAGCAGCACCGGTGGGGGCCGGTGTTGATCAGGGGGCGAGAGAAGTCGGGTACGACGCCCGGAGTGGGGGTAGCAGCTCCAGCACGGCGGCGGCCGTGTGGCTGCGGCTCCCCGTCCCGGGGTCCTCGGGGTCCCGGAACACTCCGGGCGCCGTACCTGCGTCGGTCGTCCCCCGACCAGTGGGGGTTTCAGTGGTTCGCATCCGTGTCCTGGTCGTCGACGACCACCGCATCTTCGCCGAGTCGCTCGCGGCAGCTCTTGCCGCCGAGCCCGATGTCGACGTCTCCGCAGCCGGCAGCGGTCCCGCCGCGCTGCGTTCCATGGAACGGGCGGTGGCGGAGGGCCGCAGATTCGATGTGCTGCTCGTCGACGCCGACCTGGGCGGCAATGTGCCGGGCGTCCGCCCGGCCGTATCCGTGCACGACAACAACGAAGAGGGCCTGGTCGACGGCATCTCCCTGGTCGCGGGCGTCCGTTCGGGCCACCCCGGCGTCCGTACCGTCGTCCTCGCCGAGAAGGACGACTCGCGCCGCGCGGCCCTCGCCTTGCAGGCCGGCGCCTCGGGCTGGGTCGCCAAGGACTGCTCGCTGTCGAGGCTTCTGACGGTCATACGAGGCGTACTGCGGGACGAGACGCATCTGCCGCCCGCCCTGCTCACGGCCGTGCTGCGCGAGCTGACCGCCGCCCGCAAGCACCGCACCGAGAGCGAGCAACTCGTCGAGTCCCTCACACCGCGCGAGCGCGAGGTACTGCGGTGCATGGTCGCGGGCCTGGGGCGCAAGGCCGTCGCCGAGCGCCTGTTCCTGTCCCCGCACACCGTCCGTACGCATATGCAGAACGTGCTGGGGAAGCTGGGCGTCCACTCCACCCTCGCCGCGGTCGCGCTGGCCAGGCGGGCTGGGGTGGGGCCGGTGGATCTGGGGCCTGCCGGCCGGATTCTGCCGGAGGAAAGCAGCAGCGCCTGATCGACACCGCTGACAACCGACGGCACAGCGCGGCACCACCCGCACGGCTCTCCCAGCGGAGCGCCTAGCCGGGGATGTTGTCGAACGGGGCGGTCAACTGGCGTAGCAGCCCGGCCAGTTCACCGCGCTGCGCACTGCTGAGCTCCGCCAGGATCGCCCGCTCCTGGTCGAGGAGACCGGCCAGCGCCTGGTCCGCGCGGTCCCGCCCCTCGTCGGTGAGCCGCACCAGCACGCCCCGGCGGTCGCTGGGGTCGGGAAGGCGTTCCACCAGGCCCTTCTTCGCCAGCCGGTCGATACGGTTCGTCATCGTGCCGGATGTCACCAGGGTCTGGGTCAGCAGCTGGCCGGGGGAGAGCTGGTACGGAGACCCGGCCCGCCTCAGTGCGGTCAGGACGTCGAACTCCCAGGGCTCCAGGCTGTGTTCGGAGAACGCCAGCCGGCGTGCGCGGTCCAGATGCCGGGCCAGCCTGCTCACCCGGCTGAGCACTTCCAGCGGCTCCACGTCGAGGTCCGGGCGCTCCCGGCGCCACGCTGCGACCAGCCGATCGACCTCGTCCTCCATAGCGATCAGTGTAGTGGTTGTGTCGATGTGAAGTCTCTTGACGTCAAGATAGTTTGGATGTGAGGCTGAGGGTGTCTTTCGGTCGCTCGGTCGCATCAAGGAGGCCTCCCGTCATGCCCGCAGCCGGTCGTTCTGCCGCCCCCGCCTGGGATCCGGGTCAGTACCTGCGTCACGCGGACCATCGCGCCCGCCCCTTCGCGGACCTCCTGGCCCGCGTCCCGGACCTGCCCACGGACCCGCCCCGCATCGCCGACCTCGGCTGCGGCCCCGGCAACATGACCCGCCTCCTCGCCGACCGCTGGCCCACCGCGCACATCACCGGCCTCGACAACTCACCCCAGATGCTCGCCCGCGCCGAATCCCTCGCCGGCCCCACGCCGGGCGGCGGCCACCTCGACTTCGCCGCCGCGGACGCCGGGACTTGGGCGCCGGCAGAGCTGTACGACCTGATCGTCAGCAACGCCACCCTGCAGTGGGTGCCGGATCACGTATCCCGCTTCCCGGTGTGGGTGGACGGCCTCGCCCCGGGCGGCACCTTCGCCTTCCAGGTGCCCGGCAACTTCGACGCCCCCAGCCACCGCCTGATGCGCGAACTCGCCCAGTCCGCACGCTGGAAGAACCGCCTGGCCGGAACGCTCCGCCACGAGGACGCGGTCCACGAGCCCGCCGGTTATCTCCAGGCACTCACCGAACTCGGCTGCGAGGCCGACGTCTGGGAGACGACGTACCTGCACCTCCTGAAGGGCGAGGACCCGGTCCTGGACTGGGTGAAGGGCACGGGGCTGCGCCCGGTCCTGACGGAGTTGGGCGAGGAGGCGGAGGCCTTCGTCGCCGAGTACCGCGACCTGCTCCGCGCGGCCTACCCGCCGGCGTCGTACGGCACGGTCTTCCCCTTCCGCCGCCTCTTCGTCGTGGCGCGGAAGGCGGACGCCTGATCCCGCCGCGCCTGATCCCGCCGCGCCGCAACGGCAGTCACCCACGTCCTGGGCCCGTCGATGTTGTGCAGAATATTGACCGCAAATACGAGCACGCCTACCTTCGCGGGTGTCCCGCCCCCACTCAAGGGAGACCGCGATGCCCCGGCCCCCAGCCGCATCCCCCCGCACCCGCGCTCGTACGTCATTGCCGCGCGCCACCGCTCTCGCAGTCGCCCTCCTGCTCGCCACCTCCGCCGCCCCCACGACCTCCGCGTATGCCGCCGAAGCACCACCCGAGCACATCGAGGGCACCCTCCCGTCCGGCGCCAACTACGTCATGGACAAGCCCGCCGACTGGAACGGCACCGTCCTGCTCTTCAGCCACGGCTACCGGCCCGCCGGTTCGCCCCTCGCCGCACAGAACGCCCCCGACGACGCGACGAAGGCGCTTCTCCTCAAGAAGGGCTACGCGCTCATCGGCTCCTCGTACGCCACCAACGGCTGGGCCGTGACGGACGCGGTGCCCGATCAGCTCGCCACCCTCGACGTGTTCACCGAGCGGTTGGGCGAGGCGCGGCGCACCATCGCCTGGGGGCAGTCGTACGGCGGGCTGGTCACCACCGCCATCGCCGAGCGGCACCCCGGGCGCATCGACGGCTCGCTCGCCATGTGCGGCCTTGTCCACGGCGGCGTCGCCAACTGGAACAACACCCTCGACCCCGTCTTCGCCCTCAAGACCCTGCTGGCGCCCGGCTCCTCCGTCCAGCTGACCGGTTTCGCCGACCAGGCCTCGGCTGCCGCCGCCGCCAAGACGATGGGCGCGACCGTCACCGATGCCCAGGCCACACCCGAGGGCCGTGCCCGCATCGCCCTCGCCGCCGCACTCCACAACATCCCCGGCTGGAACGACCCCTCGCAGCCCGAACCCGCCCCGGACGACTGGAACACCCAGCAGGCCAACCAGTACCAGGCCCTCCAGGGGATGCTGAGCCTGCCCGCGTTCAGCTGGCGCCAGGAGGCCGAGAGCCGGGCCGGCGGCAACATGTCCTGGAACACCGGCGTCGACTACACGAAGATGCTCCGCCGGTCGTCGGTGTACAAGGAGGTCACCGAGCTCTACAAGGACGCGGGGCTGTCCCTGAAGAAGGACCTGGGCGCCCTGAACCGGGCCCCGCGGATCAGCGCCGACCCGGCCGCCGTCGACTGGATGAGCCGGACCAGCGCGTTCACCGGCCGGCTGCACAAACCGCAGCTCACCATCCACACCACCGGCGACGCCCTCGTCCCCGTACAGGTCCAGAGCGCCTACCGCAGGGCCGCCACCGCCGGGGGCTCGTCGGCGCTGCTGCGTCAGGCGTACGTCGACAACCCCGGCCACTGCACCTTCAGCCCGGCCGAGCAGACGGCCGCCCTGCACACCCTGGAGAAGCGGCTCGGCAAGGGGCGCTGGCAAGGCACGGATCCCGCGTCACTCAACGCCACGGCCGCCGTGGCCGATCCCACGACCCCGGCCCGCTACCTCCCGTACCGGCCGGCGCCGTATCCCCGCCCGTACGACCTGGCCCATCCCGGCGACGATCGGTGACAGACGCGTACGGCCGCCCGTGCTTTCGCCGGCGCGGGCGGCCGTACGCTTACCGCTGTGGAGGACGGCGACCCGGACATGACGGCCACGACGGACACGGCGGACACCGTTGAGGCCCCGCAGTTGCGCCCTCAGTCGCTGGTGCTCGCCTTCTTCGGCAACCATGTCCTGGACGAAGGCGACCTGTGCGTCTACTCCGGCAGCATCATCGATGTGCTCGCCCGGGTCGGGACGGGAGAGCAGGCCGTACGCTCCACGCTGACCCGGATGGTCAACCGGGGTCTGCTGCGGCGCCAGCGCGAGGGCCGCAAGATGTTCTTCGGGCTGACCCCGCAGGCGGCCCGCATCCTCGAGGACGGCGGACAGCGCATCTGGCGCGACGGCGCGGTCAACGAGGACTGGGACGGCACCTGGACCCTCCTCGGCTTCTCCCTCCCGGAATCCTGGCAGCGCCAGCGCCACGACCTGCGCTCCCGGCTGACCTGGTCCGGCTTCGGCGCCCTCTACAGCGGGCTGTGGATCGCCCCCGGCCACGCCGACGTCCGCGACGCCGTCTCCGAACTCGGCCTCGACGCCCACGTCAAGGTCTTCCACGCCCGCGCCGACGCGTTCACCGACGTCGGCCTGATGATCCGCGAGAGCTGGGACCTGGGGAGCATCGCGGCGCGGTACGTCGCCTTCGACAAGCGGTGGGCCGCCGTGCCGCCGCCGGCCGACCCCGTCGCCACGCGGCTGCGGCTGGTCGCCGAATGGCTGCGGATCATACGTACGGATCCTCGGCTGCCTGTGCAGCATCTCCCTCCGGAGTGGCCGGCCCGGCAGGCACAGGAAACATTCCGTCGAATAGCCGAGGAGACGGCGGGGTCCGCTGCGCGGATGGCCGCGGAGCTTTTGGAGACGGTTCCGCTGCGTTCGGCTTGAGCGGATGGCTTGTTTCTAGCGCAACCTTTTCTCCCCTCTCCGCTAATCCCCGCTAATCAGATGGAACCGTTCCGCTTTCTGGCCGACCCGCCGAACGTATGCCATGCGTCACCTGTTACTTCACTGTAAATTCAGTTGGCGTTTGCTATGGTTCGAAGCCGCAGGGGGGTCTGTGACCAGGCGTGATGATTCTTGCCTTCCTTTCGTGCTGTCTTTTTCTGGTGGCTTCAGCCTGCCCTGTTGTTGTTTCCGCGGAGCGGCTCCGCTTTCTGAAAGGAATTCCTCGGTGGTACCCAGATTCCGGATTGTTCGAGTGAAGCCGAGAACGCCGTGAAGATCTCTTTCCTGATCAACAACGCGTATGGAATCGGCGGAACCATCCGCTCCACGGCGAATCTCTCGGCCGCGTTCGCCGACCGGCACGACGTCGAGGTCGTCAGCATCCACTGCTTCCGGGACGCACCGTCGCTCCCCTTCGATCCGCGCGTCCGCGTGACCTCGCTGATCGAGATGCGCGAGGGCAACCCCGGCTACGAGGGCGATCACCCGCTCACCAAGCTGCCAGGCACGATGTTCCACTACACCGGCGCCACCGGAAAGTTGCCCTACACCGCCCTCCAGGACGAACGCATCGGCGGCTTCCTCGCCCGTACCGACGCCGATGTCGTCATCGCCACCCGCCCGGACCTCAACGGCTACCTCGCCCGCGACGGCCGCCGTCGCTACCTCCGCGTCGGCCAGGAGCACCTCAGCCTCGACCAGTACGGGGAACCGCTGCGCACCAACCAGAACAACGCCGTAGTCGGCCTCGACGCCTACATCACCGTCTCCGAGGCCGACGCCGCCCAGTACCGCGCCGCCCTGCCCGATGTCACCACGACCATTGTGTGCGTCCCCAACGGCGTACAGGCCTCGGCCGTCGAAGGGTCCTCACTCGACTCCCGGGTCATCGTCGCGGCCGGCCGGCTCATCCCCATCAAGCGGTACGACCGGCTGATTTCGGCCTTCGCCAAAGTCGCCGCGGAACATCCCGGCTGGACGCTGCGGCTCTACGGACGCGGCCCGGAGAAGGCGCGGCTGCGGGAGCAGATCGAGCGGCTCGGGCTGTCCGACCGCGCGTTCCTCATGGGCGCCGTCTCCCCGATCGAGACCGAGTGGGCCAAGGGCGCCATCGCCGCCGTCTCCTCCGACATGGAGTCCTTCGGCATGACGATCGTCGAGGCCATGCACTGCGGCGTCCCGGTCGTCGCGACCGACTGCCCGCACGGGCCCGGCGAGATCATCACCGACGGCCAGGACGGACTGCTCGTACCGCTCGCGGGCGACGTCGACGCCTTCGCCGACGGACTGAAGCGCCTCGTCGCGGACTCCGCGCTGCGCCAGAAAATGGCCGCCGGGGCCCGGGAGAAGGCCGCGACCTACGCCCCTTCCGCCATCGCCCGCCGCTACGAAGCGCTCTTCGATGAACTGTCCGGCAAGCGCCGCCGCACCCTGGCCGGCGGAAGCACGGCCCTGGTCCGACGCCTGAGCCGCACTGTCCGGCCCCGCCCGGCCGCGCCCACCGCCCTCCCGGAGAAGAGCACTCCGCCGACCGCCGCGCACGCCCGCGCGACCGCGGAAGGCGGCCTGACCGTCCTGCTGAAGGTGGCCGAACTGCCCGCCGGGCCACTGGACTTCGTCCTCCGGCTGCGCCGCGACCCGGCCAAGCGGGAGGTCCGCCTCCCCGTGCTCCCGGACCCGGATGCCCCGGACACCGGCGCCCGCGTCACCCTGCACCGAGCCGAGCACAGCCTCGCCGGAGGCCGCTGGGACTGCTACGTCGCCCCGCGCGGCACCGGCTCCCGTACGCGCCTCACCGCCCGGCTCGTCGAGCAGGCGCGGCTCCTCCGAAGATCCCTCACCGTTCGCGAGCCCGACGGCGTGAGCGCGTGGATCCCGTACACCACCGCCGACGGCTTCCTCGCCCTGCGCACCTGGCTGCGGCCCGCCCATGCCGAGGTCGAGCGGATCGAGGCCGGCGAGCGCTCGGTGTCCGTCACCGTTGTGGTGCACGGCCTCGCGAGTGGGGCTGGAGTCAGGGCGCAGGCGGTGTCCCGGACGGAGCGGGTGTACGACTTCTCCGTGCCCGCCCGCCCCGCAGGCACCGGCAGCTTCCGCTTCACCGTCCCGTACGAGGAGGTCATGGCCCGGCGCACCGGGGAACAGGACTGCTGGGATCTGCGGCTGTCCACCGCCGACGGCACCATCCCGGTCGGCCGGATCAGCGGAGACATCGTGGAGCGCAAGAAGACGGATGTCCTACCGGCGGCGGTCCTCGACCACCCTCAGCGAGGCGGCACCCGGATCAGGCCGTACTTCTGCGCCACCAACGACCTGGCACTGAGCGCCCGCGACATCGAGGACGACTGAGCCAGGGCTGAGGGGGCCGACTGAACGCCCGGCCTCCTCAGCCCTCCCCTTCAGCTTTTGCGGTGGCCGATCAGGCGCGGCTTGGCCTCCAGCCCGTCCAGGCCGTGCCAGGCCAGGTTCACCAGGTGGGCCGCCACCTCGGCTTTCTTCGGGCGGCGTACGTCCAGCCACCACTGGCCGGTCAGGGCGACCATGCCGACCAGGGCCTGGGCGTACACCGGCGCGAGCTTCGGGTCGAAGCCGCGGCTCTTGAACTCGCGGCCCAGGATGTCCTCGACCTGTGTCGCGATGTCGGAGATCAGCGAGGCGAAGGAACCCGTGGACTGGGGGATGGGGGAGTCGCGGACGAGGATGCGGAACCCGTCCGTGTACTCCTCGATGTAGTCGAGCAGCGCGAACGCCGCCTGCTCGCACAGTTCGCGCGGGTGGCCGGCCGTGAGTGAGCTGGTCACCATGTCCAGCAGGCGCCGCATCTCACGGTCCACCACCACCGCGTACAGGCCCTCCTTGCCGCCGAAGTGCTCGTACACCACCGGCTTGGAGACCCCGGCCTTCGCCGCTATCTCCTCCACCGACGTGCCCTCGAAGCCCTTGGCGGCGAAGAGCGTGCGGCCGATCTCCAGGAGCTGCTGGCGCCGCTCGGCCCCCGTCATCCGGGTCCGGCGCGCACGCCGCGGCTTTTCGTTGCTGGATGTGCTGGAGTCGGCCACGCCGTCAATCATGCCGCCTCGGCGGCCTCCGTCTTCTGCCGGGAGCCCTTCCCGTCCGGGTTCCGGCGGGAATCGATACGCGAGCGTGACGGCCAGCGCACGTCGTACGCCCAGCCGAGCATCTCGAACCAGCGGATGATCCGCGCCGAGGAGTCCACCTGACCGCGCTCCACACCGTGCCGGGCCGACGTCGGATCGGCGTGGTGCAGGTTGTGCCAGGACTCGCCGCAGGACAGTACGGCCAGCCACCACACGTTGCCCGAGCGGTCACGCGACTTGAAGGGCCGCTTGCCCACCGCGTGACAGATCGAGTTGATGGACCAGGTCACATGATGCAGCAGCGCCACCCGCACGAGTGAGCCCCAGAAGAACGCCGTGAACGCTCCCCACCAGGACATCGTCACCAGACCGCCGATCAGCGCCGGAAGCGCCAGCGAGAGCAGGGCCCACAGAATGAACTGGCGGGAGATCGCACGGATCGCCCCGTCCTTGATCAGATCCGGCGCGTACTTCTCCTGCGGCGTCTGCTCCTCGTCGAACATCCAGCCGATGTGCGCCCACCACAGGCCCTTCATCAGAGCCGGGACGGTCTCGCCGAAGCGCCACGGCGAGTGCGGGTCACCCTCGGCGTCGGAGAACTTGTGGTGCTTGCGGTGGTCGGCGACCCAGCGGACCAGCGGGCCCTCCACCGCCATCGACCCCATGATCGCGAGCGCGATCCGCAGCGGGCGCTTGGCCTTGAAGGAGCCGTGCGTGAAGTAGCGGTGGAAACCGATGGTGATGCCGTGGCAGCCGAGGTAGTAGAAGAACACCAGCAGACCGAGGTCCAGCCAGCTCACCCCCCAGCCCCAAGCCAGCGGTACGGCCGCGAGCAGCGCGAGGAACGGGACGGTGATGAAGAGAAGAAGCGTGATCTGCTCGATCGAGCGCTTCTGCTCGCCGCCCAGAGTGGCGGAGGGGAGCGAGGTGTCGTTGTGCGCCTTCGGGGCGTCGTCGATCACATCGGAGCTGGTGGTCATGGGGCGTCCCCTGTGGGGTTTCGTGGATTGAGACGATGCCGGATGTACGGGCATACGGGTTCGTATGTCATGCCTACGGTTCCGTAACCTACGGCGTCGTAAGTATGGCAGCGCACAGCCCGGCGGCAAGAGGCCGAGAGTCTGCGCGTCCGCATCGAGACCTATCCTTGGAATCGGTCGGACAGCGCGGTCCGCTCTGTTTCTAAAGTTCCCGGATGCCCTCCTGCTATGCGGCCACCGCTGCCGCAGGAACGACGGCTTCCCGGGGTTCCCACTCAGCCGAGCCTCAGATGCTTCACCACTGCAAGGAGCCGCACCTGTGAGCAGTGCCGACGACCAGACCACCACGACCAGCAGTGAGCTGCGCGCCGACATCCGCCGCCTGGGCGACCTGCTGGGCGAGACCCTCGTCCGCCAGGAGGGCCCCGAGCTCCTCGAACTGGTCGAAAGGGTGCGCCGCCTCACCCGCGAGAACGGCGAGGCCGCCGCCGAACTGCTGCGCGGCACGGAACTGGAGACCGCCGCCAAGCTGGTCCGCGCCTTCTCCACGTACTTCCATCTCGCGAACGTCACCGAACAGGTCCACCGTGGCCGCGAACTGCGCGCCAAGCGGGCCGCCGAGGGCGGACTCCTCGCCCGTACCGCGGACCGGCTCAAGGACGCCGACCCCGAGCACCTGCGCGCGACCGTACGACACCTGAATGTTCGCCCGGTCTTCACCGCCCACCCGACGGAGGCAGCTCGCCGCTCGGTCCTGAACAAGCTGCGCAGGATCGCCGCGCTCCTTGAGACCCCCGTCATCGAGGCGGACCGGCGCCGCTACGACACCAGGCTGGCTGAGAACATCGACCTCGTCTGGCAGACGGACGAGCTGCGGGTCGTACGTCCCGAGCCCGCGGACGAGGCCCGCAACGCGATCTACTACCTGGACGAACTGCACGCCGGAGCCGTCGGAGACGTACTCGAAGACCTCACCGCCGAGCTGGAACGCGTCGGCGTCGTCCTCCCCGACGACACCCGCCCGCTGACCTTCGGCACCTGGATCGGCGGCGACCGCGACGGCAACCCGAACGTCACCCCTCAGGTGACCTGGGACGTACTGATCCTCCAGCACGAGCACGGCATCAACGACGCCCTGGAGATCATCGACGAACTCCGCGGCTTCCTCTCCAACTCCATCCGCTACTCGGGCGCCACCCAGGAACTGCTGGACTCCCTCCAGGCCGACCTGGAGAACCTCCCCGAGATCAGCCCCCGCTACAAGCGCCTCAACGCCGAAGAGCCCTATCGCCTCAAGGCCACCTGCATCCGGCAGAAGCTCGAGAACACCAAGCAGCGACTCGCCAAGGGCATCCCGCACGAGGAAGGCCGCGACTACCTTGGTACCTCCGCCCTCCTGCGGGACCTCACCCTGATCCAGACGTCCCTGCGCGAACACCGCGGCGCCCTCTTCGCCGACGGCCGCATGAACCGTACGATCCGCACGCTCGCCGCCTTCGGCCTCCAGCTCGCCACCATGGACGTACGCGAACACGCCGACGCCCACCACTACGCGCTCGGCCAGCTCTTCGACCGGCTCGGCGAGGAGTCCTGGCGCTACGAGGACATGCCGCGCGAGTACCGGCACAAGCTGCTCGCCAAGGAACTGCGCTCCCGCCGGCCCCTCGCACCGACCCCGGCCCCCCTGGACGCGGCCGGACAGAAGACCCTCGGGGTGTTCGACACGGTCAAGCGGGCGCTGGACGTCTTCGGACCCGAGGTCGTCGAGTCGTACATCATCTCCATGTGCCAGGGCGCCGACGACGTGTTCGCCGCCGCCGTCCTCGCCCGCGAGGCCGGGCTGATGGACCTGCACGCCGGCTGGGCGAAGATCGGCATCGTGCCGCTCCTCGAGACGACGGACGAGCTGCGCGCGGCGGACACCATCCTGGAGGGCATGCTCGCCGACCCCTCGTACCGCCGTCTCGTGGCACTGCGCGGCGACGTCCAGGAGGTCATGCTCGGATACTCCGACTCCTCCAAGTTCGGCGGCATCACCACCTCCCAGTGGGAGATCCACCGCGCCCAGCGACGCCTGCGCGACGTCGCCCACCGCTACGGCGTACGGCTGCGGTTGTTCCACGGCCGCGGCGGCACCGTCGGCCGAGGCGGCGGCCCCACCCACGACGCGATCCTCGCCCAGCCCTGGGGCACCCTCGAAGGCGAGATCAAGGTCACCGAGCAGGGCGAGGTCATCTCCGACAAGTACCTGATCCCCGCGCTCGCCCGCGAAAACCTGGAACTCTCCGTCGCCGCCACCCTCCAGGCCTCCGCCCTCCACACCGCCCCGCGCCAGCCCGGCGACGCGCTCGCCCGCTGGGACGCCGCGATGGACGTCGTCTCGGACGCCGCCCACGCCGCGTACCGCCGCCTGGTCGAGGACCCGGACCTGCCCGCGTACTTCTTCGCCTCCACGCCGGTTGACCAGCTCGCCGAACTCCATCTCGGCTCCCGGCCCTCGCGGCGGCCGGATTCCGGCGCGGGCCTCGACGGGCTGCGCGCCATTCCCTGGGTGTTCGGCTGGACCCAGTCCCGGCAGATCGTGCCGGGTTGGTTCGGCGTCGGCTCCGGCCTGAAGGCCCTGCGCGAGGCCGGCCTCGACTCGGTCCTGGAGGAAATGCACGAACAGTGGCACTTCTTCCGCAACTTCGTCTCCAACGTAGAGATGACCCTCGCCAAGACGGACCTGCGGATCGCCGGCCACTACGTGGACACGCTCGTCCCCGACGACCTGAAGCACGTCTTCGACACGATCAAGACGGAGCACGAACTGACCGTCCGCGAGGTCCTCCGGATTACCGGCGAACCGGAACTCCTGGACGCCCAGCCGGTCCTGAAGCAGACCTTCACGATCCGAGACGCCTACCTGGACCCGATCTCATACCTCCAGGTCGCCCTGCTCAAGCGCCAACGCGACGCCGCCGCCTCCGGCGCGGACCCGGATCCGCTCCTGTCGCGGGCGCTGCTGCTGACGGTGAACGGGGTGGCGGCCGGGTTGCGCAACACGGGGTGACAGCTTGGAGGGGCGGCGGCAGGCAGGTTCTCGCCCTCGCCGCCCCTAACCATTCCCGTCCCCTGGGCTTCGCCCAGAGCCCACCAGGGGCTCCGCCCCTGGACCCAGCTGGGGCGCAGCCCCAGACCCCCATCGGCCTGGCGGCCTCGTCCTCAAACTCCCCCAGCTACCGCTGGGAGGTGCCCCCAGACGGGCTGATTGATGCGGGCCTGCGCTGCAAAGTTCGGCCGCGAAAATTCAGCCCGTCCGGCGGAAATCAGCCTGTCCGGCGGAATTTCAGCCCGCCGGGCGTTTGAGGCCGGGGGGTCGGGGGGCTGGCCCCCGAATCGGGGTCCGGGGC
>NZ_JAAKZX010000201.1 GCF_011045025.1 Streptomyces ureilyticus | reverse complement strand
CTGTAGGAGATTTCGTGACCGCCGACGCCACCAGCCCCCGCCCCACCCTCCGACTCGACCCGGCCGCCCTGCACGAGATCACCGAGAGCGGCGCCGGGCCCCGGCTCCTCGACGTACGTACCCCCGGTGAGTTCCGCACCGCCCACATACCCGGCTCCTACAACGTCTCCCTCGACACCCTGCGGGAACACCGCGCCGAACTCCTGCGCCACCTGGACGAGGACGTCGTCCTGATCTGCCGCTCCGGCGGGCGTGCCTCCCAGGCCGAGCAGGCTCTGGCCGAGGCCGGGCTGCCCAACCTGCGCGTCCTCGAAGGCGGTGTCCTCGCCTGGGAGGCGGCCGGTGGCCCGCTCAACCACGGCCCGGCCCGCTGGGACCTGGAACGCCAGGTACGGCTGGTCGCGGGAGGCATCGTCCTGCTGTCCGGGCTGGCGGCCCTCCTCGTGCCCGGCCTCCACCTCATCGGCACCGCGGTCGGCGCTGGGCTGACCGTCGCCGCGCTCACCAACACCTGCGCCATGGGCATGCTGCTGTCCAAGCTTCCCTACAACCGCGGCCCCCGCACCGACCTGCAGTCCGTCATCAGCGCGTTGGGGGCCCACTCATGATCACCGTCATCGTCGCCGCGTCCCTGCTGATCGGCGTCAGCCTCGGCATCCTGGGCGGCGGCGGATCCATCCTCACCGTACCCATCCTGGTCTACCTGGCCGGCATGGAGGCCAAGCAGGCCATCGCCACCTCCCTGTTCGTCGTCGGCGTCACCAGCGCCGCCGGCGTCGTCTCGCACGCCCGTGCCGGACGCGTCCGGTGGCGCACCGGGCTGCTGTTCGGCCTGGCCGGCATGGCCGGAGCGTACGGCGGAGGGCGGCTGGCGGAGTTCGTGTCCGGCACGGTCCTGCTGATCGCCTTCGGGCTGACGATGGTCGCGACGGCGATCGCCATGATCCGCGGCCGCAGGCGGGTGCCCGAGAAAGTCCGCCACGAACTCCCCGTCGGGCACGTCCTGCTGGACGGGGTCGTCGTGGGTCTGGTCACCGGGCTGGTCGGCGCGGGCGGAGGCTTCCTCGTCGTGCCCGCCCTCGCGCTGCTCGGCGGGCTCCCGATGAGCGTCGCCGTCGGCACCTCGCTCCTGGTGATCTCCATGAAGTCCTTCGCCGGGCTGGCCGGCTACCTCTCCAGCATCCACATCGACTGGGGGCTCGCGGGGCTCGTCACCGCGGCCGCCGTCGTCGGCGGACTCGTGGGCGGCCGTCTCGCCGGACGCATCCCGCAGGACGCGCTGCGCAAGGCATTCGGCTGGTTCGTGGTCACCATGGGCGTCTTCGTCCTGGGCCAACAGATCAGCCCCGAGATCCGCGTCACCGTGCTGACACACCCGGGCACCTGGACCCTCGCGGCGACCACCACGGCGCTCCTGCTCGGCCGGTACCTCCACGGCCGCTTCCGGCGGGCGCCCGACCCGGGAACGAGCATGCCCACCAGGCCATCCCTCTTCATATACCCCTGCGGGTATATGAAGAGGGATGGCCGACTCCGAGGAGGCGTCCGGTGAATGCAGCAGAAGCGGTGAATGCAGAAGAAGCAGCGACGACCGACATACTCAACCGTCTCCATCGAGCACAGGGCCAGCTGGCCGCAGTCATCGCCGTGATCGAATCCGGACGCGACCGCAAAGACGTCGTTACCCAGCTCGCGGCGGTCTCCCGGGCACTCGACCGGGCCGGGTTCAAGATCGTGGCCGGCGGCATGCGGCAGTGCCTCGCCGAACAGCAGGACGGATTCGCCCCGCCGATGACCGAGGCCGAACTGGAGAAGCTGTTCCTGGCCCTGGCCTGAACCGAGCATTCACAGTCGAGCACGCTGGACCCCTGTGCATGCCCGCCGCCCGGATGCCCGCACGCCGGCTGGCGCGGGTGGGACCTGATGGCCCTTTCGGTGGCCCGCCTGGCCCTGTTGCCGGGGTCCCGTGGCGGCGAGTGTGAGTATGCCGACGTGGGTTCCGTTCGGCGGTGAAGGATCCCGCGCCGCTGGGGAGGGCCACATGATGCGCAGCATCCACACCGCCGTCCCCCGGGGAGATCCGGCCGACGAGACGCCGGAACGCGAGGTCTCCAGACGCGGACTGCTCAAGGGAACCGGCATGGGCGTGCCCACGATCGCGGTGGCCGGCACAGGGGCCGTCTCCTACCGGGCGTACCACAACCGGCTGCTCGGCCTCGGCCCGGCAGTTCCCCGGCCTCGCCCCTCGCAGAATACCCCCAGGGTATTGACTGCAGGCTACGCCAGATACCCACCGGGGTATAATCAGCCAGCGCGCATCAGCCGATCACACCCACTCCTTTAAATACCCCATGGGGGTATTATGAGGACATGACGGAAACCCCGTACGGCATCAAGCAGTTGAGCCTCCCGGTTCGACAGAGCGCGACCACCGAACGGGACTGGCACTGCCTTGACACCCGGCCGACCGCACGGCCGACATCCGCTGCCGAGCGACGCGGCCGCGAAGACATGCAGGGCCGATTGGCCCGCGCTTTTCCGGACACGCCACTCGCGGTACTGGCCGCCGTGACGGCAGAGGCACTCGATTTCTTCTCCTCGGCCCGGATCCGTCACTACGTGCCGGTACTGGCCTTCAAACGCGCCTCCCAGAGGCTGGCCCAACGCCCCCCGGAGCCCGAAGCGGAAGGCGCGTGAACGTGAAACCGATTCCGAAGTGCGTCATCGACAGGCCCCGTCCCTGCAACGCCTGCATCGCCCCGGACCCCCGCAGCTGCCCGTACCCGTATCTCCTCGCCGGAGACGAGGAGACCGGCGGAGCGACTCCCGAACACGAAGAATCGATCGCCCACGCCGCCGCAGACGGCGGACCGCCCCCGACGGCACCATCACACTGACGCCACCAGTTGCGATCACGCACGCGGGTGAACACGGCACAGCCCCTACGGGCAGACGAGGAGCAGGCAATGGACGCGGCAGGCTGGGACGAGCGGTACCGCGGCACCGAGTTGGTCTGGGCGGCGGCCCCCAACCGGTTCGTCGAAGGCGAGCTGGCCGGGCTGCCCGCCGGGCGGGCGGTCGACCTGGCGGCCGGCGAGGGACGCAACGCGGTCTGGCTCGCTGAACGGGGCTGGGACGTGGACGCCGTGGACTTCTCCGCCGTCGCCCTGGCCAAGGCCGAGGACCTGGCGGCCGAGCGGGGAGTACGTCCGCGCACGACGTGCGCGGACCTGACAGCGTGGGACGCCCCGGAAGCGGCGTACGACCTGGCGCTGATCGCGTATCTGCAGTTGCCGTGGCCGCAGGTGGCGCAGGTGCTGAAGCTGGCCGCGACCGCCGCGCACAGCGGCGGGACCCTGCTGCTGGTCGGCCATGACACCTCGAACCGCGAGCACGGCTTCGGCGGGCCGCAGGACCCCCGCGTGCTGTACACCGCGGGGCAGGTCGCCGCCGAATGGCAGCCGTACGCCCGGATCCTGCGAGCAGAGACGGTCACGCGACCGGTCGACGGCCCGGAAGGCCCGCGCACTGCCATCGACTCGCTGGTGCGCGCCGAACGCCTCTGACGAGCGACCATCCCGCCCCATATACCCCCACGGGTACTATGGGAGCGATCGACCGGCCACGAGGAGGCTCCCGGTGAAGGTGGAAGAGGAAGCGATGAGTGCGGTGCTCAACCGGCTGCGCCGCGCGCAGGGGCAGCTGGCCGGGGTCATCGCCATGATCGAGGCGGGCCGCGACTGCAAGGACGTGGTCACCCAACTCGCGGCGGTCTCCCGCGCCCTGGACCGGGCCGGGTTCAAGATCGTGGCCAGCGGTATGCGGCAGTGCATGGCCGAGCAGCAGGACGGCGAAGCTCCGCCGATGACCGAGGCGGAACTGGAGAAGCTGTTCCTGGCGCTGGCCTGAGACCAGGTCAACGGCGTGGTCTGCCCGCCGCTTCCCGGAAACGCGGGGCGGCGGGCGCCTCGCGTTTCCGGGAACATTCCGTGCCTGCGCAACGCTGCCCCTAATACCCCACCCGGTATCCAGGGAAGGACGTGGGCAGGATGGCGGAATCAGGGCACATGCGGCTTGGTCCGGCCGGTGAGGCGCCGCTGGTGACCTCCTGCGGTCGGCGGATCGAGGTGAAGTTTCTGCGGCTGGCCGCCGCCACGGACCGGCCGATCGGCCGGGTCGCGCTCGACGTGGGCCCCGTCCGGAGCGGCGAACCGGGAACCTGGGCCTCGCTGACCGCGAACGAGGCGCGCGACCTCGCCGACCGGCTCATATCCCAAGCCTGCGTCGCCGAGACCATCGAGTCTGCCGGGGCCGAGGATCCTGCGTCCACGCCGCCCCGTGCCCCCTCCGCCTGACAACGAAGCGTTCCCCGAGGTCACGGCAGTCGACGCAGGTACTCGCTGTCTCCGAGGAGTTCGAGGCGACGCCACAGCACCGGATCGTCGGTCGACTGGCTTGCGATGGGGGTCCCTCCCGGTCGAGCGAAGCCGAGACTGGGGGAAGGCGATGGCGCGGCGCTGCCGGGCCCGCGGGACCGACCTGATCTCATGGCATTCACCCGGCTCACGTCCCGCGAACGAGACTCCGAACTCCCTGTTCATGGCCTCCGCGACCGCCCTCGGCAGGGTCCAGCCGAGGACCTGGACTCCCCTTTCACGGGCGGCGGCAAGGGCCGCCTCGGTGGCCCGACGGTGATCACGGTGCCCGGTGACGCCGGTGGTGTCGAACACCAGCAGATGGGTGGGGCGCCGTTCGGTGATGAGCCGGCCGACCCGCGCGGCGAGCCGGCCCAGCGGAACAGCGGCGAGCCCGTCATCCGGACAGGCGGCCAGTTCCACGCGTTCCACGCCCAGTTCCCGTGCGGCGCAGGCCAGTTCGTCCGCCCGCACCGTGCGCAGGTCGCCGGGGCCGGCGAGCAGGGTTGATGCCTCGCCGTGGGTGAAGCAGAGCACCGTGGTGGGCACGCCGCGAGCGGACAGCAGTGCGAGGAGGCCGCCCAAGCCGAACGACTCGTCGTCGGGGTGGGCGACCACCGCCAGCACGCGGCGCAGGTCGTCCGGCAGTCCTGCGCCACCGGCCCAAGGGCCGGTCATGTGTAGATGATCTGGCCGCCGGCCGCGTGGTCGTAGAACTCGCCGACCGTGATGACGCCCTGGACCTGCTCGATGAGGTCGTCCTCGCCGAGTTCGAAGAGGTCCACGGACGCCTTGCAGGCGTAGATGCCCGCGCCGGTGTCGGAGATCATCTCGATGAACTCGGGGATGGGCGGGATGTCGAGCTTCTCCATCTTGCGTTCCATGTACCGGGTGATCAGGTCCGGGACGCCGGGCAGTCCGCCCAGGAGGGTGGGCAGGTGCAGGCCGGGGTTGCCGACGGTGGCGAGTTTGATGTGGTCGTACTGCTTCTTCGTGATGGCGTCGAGGCCGAAGAAGGTGAAGAACAGGTCGGCCTCGATGCCTTCGGCGCGGGCGCCGTTGGCCATGATCAGGGCCGGGTAGATCCCTTCCAAGGACCCCTTGGAGACGATGATCGAGACCTTTTCGATGGTGGCGCTGGCGGCCATGTCGGACGCTCCTTCGGGTGGCGGTCGGCGGGTGGGTTCAGATGCAGCCGCGGGGCTTGGGGATTCCGGCGATCTTGGCGGCGGTCTTCGCCGGGCCCTTCGGGAAGAGCTGGTAGAGCTCCTTGACGCTCACGCCGGAGGTCTTGCCGAGGACCCGCACGGTGGGGCCGGTGCCCTTGGCCGCGTATTCGGCGCGCATGAACTTCAGGACCTGCCAGTGCCGGTCGGTCAGCGTCTCGATGCCCAGCTCGCGGGCGATCTGCCCGGCCATGGGCTCGGTCCACTGGCCGGGGTCGGTGAAGAATCCTTCGTCGTCGACGGTCACGGACGTGTCGTCGTAAGTGGCGGTGGTCATGGCGGTCTCTCTCCGTTCAGGCGGGGGTGTGGGTCTTGCCGTGCTCGGGCATCGCCGAGCCGATGCCGGGCAGTTCCCGGCCGGGCAGCAGGCTGTGCCAGTACAGCCACTCGAAGGCGAGCTTGCCGAGGTGGTCGGCGCGCGATTCCTTCAGCAGCGGCAGCCCCAGCGCACCCGGGAAGTGGCCGGGCAGCGGCTCGGTGTCGTAGTTGAAGTCGATGAGCAGCGCCTTGTGGAAGCCGGTCTCGACGAAGCAGTTGGTGTGCCCGTCGTAGGAGGCATCCAGCGGCTTCCCGGCCAGGAAGCGGCCGATGTTGTGCGCCAGCACCTCGCCCTCGAAGTGGGCCACCGAGCCGGCCTTGGACGCCGGCAGGCCCGCCGCGTCACCGATGGCGAACACATGAGGGTGGTCCGGGTGTTGCAGTGTGTGCCGGTCCACGGGAACGAACCCGAGCTCGTCACCCAGGCCCGGCGAGCGTTCGACGTACTCGGCGCCGCCGTGCAGCGGCACGACCACGGCCAGGTCGAACGGCACCTCGCGCTCGTCGTACGACACCAGCCGGCCACCGGTGCCGTCGACCTCCCCGAGCGCGAACTCGGTGACCAGCTCGACGCCCTTCTCCGCCAACAGGCCGCCCAGCGCCTTCGCGGCGACCGGCTTGGTGAAGGCACCGTCCAGCGGGGTGACGTAGGTCAGCTTGACGCGGTCGCGGATACCCCGGCGCTGGAAGTACCAGTCCGCGAGGAAGGCGAACTCCAGGGGCGCGACCGGGCACTTGATCGGCAGGTCGGCCACGTCGACGACCACCCGGCCGCCCTCGAAGCGCTCCAGCGCCTGGTGGAGGGCGACCGCGCCGGGCAGGTCGTAGAAGGTGTGGACCTTCTCGCCCCAGCCCGGCCCGGTCAGGCCCTCGGTCTCCTCCGGCAGCAGGCTCGCGCCGGTGGCCACCACCAGCACGTCGTAGCCCAGCGAGGTTCCGTCGGCGAAGTGCACCATCTCGGCGTCCAGGTCCACCCGCTCGATCTCGGCGCTCCGGTAGGCGATCCCGTCCCGCAGCTGCCGCGGGCGCGGGCGGACCAGGGCGTGGGGTTGGGCCAGGCCGAAGGGGACGAACAGCAGTCCGGGCTGGTAGACGTGGTCGTCGTTCTGGTCGACCACAGTGATCCGGCACTCGCGCTGGTCGTACGTCCGCCGCAGCCGGTTGGCCGTCAGCGTGCCGGCGGTGCCGCTTCCGAGAATCACGATGCTCTTGTCCATGCCCCCACTCTCGGCGGCGGGGTGAGGCATGGTCAGGGGCCGTTGGTCCCGGAATTGGGTACCCGTGGGGGTATACCTTCGACCCTGGGCTCAGCCAGGAGTGCCGGGCTTGGTCGCGAGATACCAGTCGGCGAGCTTGACGGTCTCGTCCGCGAGCCTGGCATCGAGTTCGGCCTGGGTCTTCGGGGCTCCGAGGATGACGTCGCCGCCGGGGCGCCAGTTGGCCGGGCAGGAGACTCCGTCGCGGTCGGAGGTCTGCAGGGCGTCCACCAACCGCAGGATCTCGGGGATCATCCGCCCGGCGTTCATCGGGTAGTACAGCACCGCCCGGACGGTCTGCTCCGGGTCGATGACGAAGACGGCGCGTACGGCTGCGGTGCCGGAGGCGTTCGGGTGGAGCATGCCGTAGGCGCGCGCGACCCGGGTGTCCAGGTCGGCGATGATCGGGAACGGGACGCGTACGCCGAGCTTGTCCTGAATGGACCGGGTCCAGGCCAGGTGGCTGTGGACGGAGTCCACGGAGTTGCCCAGCAGGGCCACGTTCCGGGCGGCGAACTCGTCGGCGAGTTCGGTGAAGGCGATGAACTCGGTGGTGCACACCGGGGTGAAGTCGGCCGGGTGGCTGAAGAGCACCAGCCAGCGCCCGGTGTAGTCGGCGAGCCGGACCGGGCCGTGGGTGGACTCGGCCTCGAAGCCCGGCGCCTTGTCGCCGATGAGGGGAGGCCGGGTGGGAGTGGTGGTCAGCTGTTCGACAACGGTCATGGGGCACTCTCCTCGAAGATGAGCTCAAATACCCCCGAGGGTATTTAGGTCCATGAGGTTCACCCCAGGGCCGAACGGCCCTCCCTCCGATCCCCTTTGGCCTCTCGCGATGACGTACCGGCCGCGGTGCACTGGATGCCAGAGCGACTCAGCGGACCCGAGGAGACGCGGCCATGACCCACAGCACACCCGACACCGCCATCCCCACCCGGCCGCCACAACCGGATGTGCACCGGCTGGAGGCCACCCACGTCGACGGGGACGCGTACGCCATAGAGGTGCGCGGCCACCGGCTGCTGGTCGACCAGCCCGAGGACGCCGGCGGGCAGGACACCGCCCCGACGCCCACCGAGCTGTTCGCCGCGTCCCTGGCTTCCTGTGTCGCCTTCTACGCAGGCCGTTACCTGCACCGTCACGGCCTGGACCGCACCGGACTGCGGGTGCGGACCGAGTTCACGATGGCCACCGACCGCCCGGCCAGGATCGACGCGGTCCACGTGACGGTCCTACCGCCTCCCGAACTGCCCGAGCAGCGCCGCGCCGCCCTCCTCGCCGTCGCCTCGCACTGCACGGTCCACAACACTCTCCATCAGCCGCCCGAGATCGTCATCGGGCTGGAGCCCTGACGATGCCCGCCCACCCGGTGACCGGCCAGGCGCCGCCCACGCTGCCCCTCCTGGAACGCATCCGCCGGGGGATCATCGGCGACGACGAGGTGATGGACGGCCCCTACGGGCCCCGGCGCGTCGTCTACGCCGACTACACGGCCTCGGGGCGCTCGCTGGACTTCGTCGAGGACTTCGTCCGCGACCACGTCCTGACGCACTACGCCAACACGCACACCGAGAGCTCCAGTACCGGGCTGCAGACCACCCGGCTGCGGAAGGACGCCCGCCGGATCATCCACGACGCGGTCGGCGCCACCGAAGACGACCTCGTCATTTTCTGCGGTTCCGGCGCCACGGCGGCGGTCAACAAAATGGTCGGCATCCTGGAACTGCGCCGTCCGGCCACCACTCCGCCACCGCCCGCCGAGCGGCCGGTGGTGTTCGTCGGCCCGTATGAGCACCACTCCAACGAGCTGCCCTGGCGTGAGTCGATCGCCGATGTGGTCGTCATCGACGAGGACGCCGACGGCCATGTCGACCTCGCCCAGTTGGAGGGACAACTGCTCCGGTACTCCGACCGGCCGTTGCGCATCGGCAGCTTCTCGGCCGCCTCCAACGTCACCGGCATCCTCACCGACACCGACCGCGTCGCCCGCCTGCTCCACGCCCACGGCGCCCTGTCCTTCTGGGACTACGCGGCCGCCGCCCCCTACATCCCCATCCGGTTCGCCGAGAGCACCCCCGGCGCGAACGACCACAAGGACGCGATCTTCCTCTCCCCGCACAAGTTCGTCGGCGGCCCGCAGACCCCCGGCATCCTCGTCGTCCGCCGCGACCTGGTCCGCAACCGGGTGCCCACCGCGCCCGGCGGCGGCACCGTCTCCTTCGTCGGCCCGCTCGGCCACCGCTATCTCGATGACCCGGTCGCCCGCGAGGAGGGCGGCACCCCGGCCATCGTCGAATCCATCCGCGCCGGACTGGCCGTCGCCCTCAAACAGGCCGTCGGCACCGACACCATCCAGGCCGCGGAGGAACGCCACTGGCGGCACGCCCTGCACAGCTGGGACCGCAACCCCGCCATCGAGATCCTCGGCAACCACGAAGCCCGCCGACTCTCGATCGTCTCCTTCCGCATCCGCCGCGGTGACCGCCACCTGCACCACAACTTCGTCGTCGCCCTGCTCAACGACCTCTTCGGCATCCAGGCCCGCGGCGGCTGCTCCTGCGCCGGCCCTTACGGCCACCGTCTGCTCGCCATCGACGCCGCCACCTCCCACGACGTACTCGACGAGGTCGTCCACGGCTGCGACGGAATCAAACCCGGCTGGACCCGCATCAACTTCAACTACTTCATCAGCGACACCGTCCGCGACTACCTCATCGATGCCGTCGACCTGATCGCCACGCACGGCCACCGGCTTCTGCCCGAGTACCGCTTCGACCCGCACACCGGCGGATGGCACCACCTCCGGGCTCCAGCGGGCCCACCGCTGAGCCTGACCGACCTGACCTGGGAACCCGACGGACGGCTCACCGTCCCCGACCACCGCGTCCGCACCGGCGAACACGTCCTGGCCGATCAGCTCTCCGACGCACAAACCCTGCTGACGGCCCGCTCCGACCATCTGGACGAGGGCCCGACGGGCCTGCCCGCCGACTTCGAGCGCATGCGCTGGTTCCACCTGCCACCGGCCTGCGTGGAACAAACCCGCCCCTCGACCCGTTGGACCTAATACCCCTATGGGTATTCAGATTCGACCAGGAGAGCAGGAAAGGTTGAGGTCACCATGCCGACCACCGAACTGACCAAGGACAACTTCGACGAGACCGTCACCGGCGCGGACATCATGCTGGTCGACTTCTGGGCCGCCTGGTGCGGACCCTGCCGCCGGTTCGCCCCCGTCTTCGAACGGGCCGCGGACGAGCACCCGGACATCGTCTTCGGCAAGGTCGACACCGAGGCACAGCCCGAACTCGCCGCGAGCTTCCAGATCTCCTCCATCCCCACCCTCATGGCCATCCGCGACAAGACCATCCTCTACGCCCAGCCCGGCGCCCTCCCCGCCCCAGCCCTGGAAGACCTCATCACCAAGATCCGCGCCGCCGACATGGACGACGTACGCCGACAGCTCACGGCGCGCACCGCTGCCAAACGCTGAACCGGAGCACAACGCAGGCTCCCTGGGCACCCGCGCGCCCGCCAGGGGAAACGCCACCGCCCTGAACGTCACGAACAGGAAGGCCGACGCCATGCGTTACGACCGCACCGTGCACCTCGACACCGATTTCGCCACCACCGTCAGCCGCGTCCGCGAGGCGCTCGCCGAGCAGGGCTTCGGCATCCTCACCGAGATCGACGTCACCGCCACCCTTAAAGCCAAGCTCGACCAGGACGTGGAGGACTACGTAATCCTCGGCGCCTGCAACCCTCCCCTCGCCCACCGCGCCCTGGAGACAGACCGCACCATCGGCCTGCTACTGCCCTGCAACGTCGTCGTCCGCCGCGACGGCGACCGCACCGCCGTACAGGCCCTCGACCCGAACACGATGGTCACGCTCACCGGACTCGACGCACTGCGCCCGGTCGCCGAAGAGGCCACCCGCCGCCTGGACGCGGCCCTCTCCTGCCTCACCGGGGACTCCTGACGGCCCCGCCCCGGGACGCCTCCGACCGAACCGTCCGGCGTTGCCGCCCCCTGACCTCGGCATTCTCCCGAGCATCACGGCAGGGTCGTACGTACCCGCCGGCGCCGAGGAGTTGTGGAAAAACCTCGGTGATCACGTCGTAATAGCGCGTCGGCCTTGAGGGGCTTCGCAGCAGGGTGTGGCTCTTCCGCAGGCGGCCTCCGGCAAGATCCTGCGGCGGCAGCTGCGGGAGCGCGAGCCGACGCGCCCCTGAGCGGTGCCCATGACCTTCCTGCCCGCGCCTCGCGGAGAGCCTCTTCGGATCAAGTCCGGCGAGTCTCAGGGCTGTTGGGAAGGTGGCTCCTGCGCCCGGGAGACCGCTGAGCGTTGACGAGTCGTCGCGGACCCCGGCAGCAGGGCCCCTGGATTCCCGGCCGCCGGCCGAGTCGACCGCACTGGCACACTGATCGGCCGACGGTGCCTGATCAACTCGGCCGAGCAACCATCGGGATCGGACGTTCGACGCCCGCAGAATCGAACAAACGCTATACGGTCGTGCCCAAGTCTCCCAGGAGCCAGTCGAACTTGTGCTGGGTCAGGGCCGTCTCGCCCAGCACCTGGTCGCACAAGTCAACGACGTACGCCTCATCGCTTTCGTCCCTCTTCGCCATAGCCGGGCATGATGCCACCCGCTGCCGTCAGCCGGGGGGTGCCCCTATCTCTTTCATCAAGGGGAGGGGTGGCTGTTCTGTGGTGAGTTCAGGCGGTTGCGCGGGGTCTTCCTGCTGCTGCCGTGGGCGAACAGGACGGCCCCAGGGGCACCGTAAGCCGCCCGTCGAGCGCTGCGCCTCCGGCCGGTATCCCGACCGACCTGTCGTAGGGCAGGGATCGTGGTGCTTCGGGGAGGCGCTGCCCGCGACCGGCGGCGCGTCGGACGTGGCATGCGCCGGGCGGTTGTGCGCCAGGCAGGCGATGACCTCCTCGGCGCTCGCCTGCCCGAAGTCCGCGTAGAACTCGCCGATCGCGTGGAACTGCCCGGGTGTGTGCAGACAGACGCCTTCGTCCGCCTCGCCTCCGAGGCGGGCTGACCTCGTGCGGCGCCACGGGAACCGCCAGCACGATCCACGACGCGCCGCGGGCGCGCGCAATACGGCAGGCCGCCAGTGCCGTGGAGCCGGTCGCCAGACCGTCGTCCACCACCAGAACCGTCCGCCCCTCGTACCGAGCCGGCTGCCGCTCGCCCCGATCGGCGGGCGCGCTGCTCCAGGACGCCGCGCTCCTGTTCCTCCACCGCCGCCAGATCACGGCCGGTCACACCCGTCGCCCCCACCACCGCTTCATTGACAACGCGCCCATGGCAAGTTCCGGCTGGAAGGGCACCCCCAGCTTGCGTACGAGGCAGACGTCGAGCGGAGCGCCCAGGGCCTCTGCGATCTGCGCAGCGACCGGGACGCCGCCGCGAGGAGCGAGGCCGGGTCGGCAGCCAGAGAGCGCGCCGGGTTCACGCACTCCCCTCGAGCAGTTTCTTCAGCGTCTGCTCGTTCCTCGGCATCTCCTTGCGCAGATGCGGACGGACGACGAGCGGAACGAGCACCTTGCCGATCCCATGCGTCTCGAAGTCGAGGGACATCGTCAGGCGCGACCGCTCGCCGTCGCCGAGCGGCTCGATCGTTCCTTTCACGTGCCCTCGGATGAGACCGTCGATGCCGTCGACCCGCCAGCTTCTCGGCGGATCAAGCTCGGTCACCTCCGAGGTCATCGGGATGTCCCGGCGACCGATCCGCCGGGTCACCACGACTCTCGAACCCACGGCCAGAGGAGCGTCTCCCACCGGGCGTACCGACACGGCACTCTCCTGCCACTCGGGGAGGTGCGAGGGATCGGTCACGTAGGAGAAGACTTCTTCGGGGCGGCAGGAGATGTCGACGCTTTCTTTGATCGCAGACATTTCGATCACCTTTTATCCAGTTATATGCATAATCCCGGGTGCCGGTGACGCACCAACTCCACCAACCGGACGGAGGCCCACACGGCAATCACTGTTGCGGGCGCGGGTCGTTTCCGGCGGCAAGCAACGGTGGCGTCATGCGCCGGGGGCGCGGTACTCCACCTAACGACATCCGCGCCCTCCCCGACCCGGTCGAACTGCGCCGCCGTCTCGGCCTTCCAGAGCAGCGCAGACGGTGACCGTGGAGCCGCCCCCGCTGTTCGGATTGCGCAGTCACGCTCCGAGGGCTGCGGTCGCGGTGAGGACATCGGCTTCGCCCCCCGTGATACTCCCCGTCACCGCAACAGCCCGAACGTCACCCCCGCCACCACCCCGCCCAGCACCGCTCCCGCCACGACCTGGGCCGGGGTGTGGTCGCGCAGTGCGATGCGGGACCAGCCGACCAGGGCGACCAGAGGGTAGACGGCCAGCAGCCAAGGGCCGTAGTCGAGGGCGAGGATGGCGATGCTGCCGGAGGAGACGGCGGCGTGGACGGAGATCTTCCAGGTGAAGGTGATGGCAATGAGGACGACCAGGGTGCTGACCATCGCCGCGATGAGCGCGATCATGGCCGAGGGGGCGTCCAGGGCGCTCATCAGCAGGGTGCCGGTGGAGACCGAGCAGATGATGAAGACCATGACCACGAGTCGCTGCTGCCGCTTGCCGAGGTGACGGTCGGCCCAGGTGCCGCGCCGGATACCGAGCTTGATGAAGAGCACCGGGATGACGGCCGCGAACAGCGCGCCGAACAGCCCCCAACCAACCCCGGCCAGTCCGTCGGTGTGCCAGCCGACGAGCAGGGTGACGACGAGGATCCAGTTCTTCGGCTCGAAGTGGTCGGTGACGAGCCGGGCGGCGCGGGACTCCGGCGGTGCGGCGGAACCGGGTTCGGTGCTGGTCGCTGGTGTGCTGGTCACTGGGGGGCTTTCTGCTGGGAGGCGAGGTCTCTGTCGTGCGCGCTGCGTTCGGACGCGCTGTGGGCACGGACGAAGTCCCGTACGGTGTCGGCGGCCCGGGCCGCCTCGATCCGCCGCAGCCACTGGGCCTCGGCTTCGAGATCGAGGTTGGCGTCGTCGCCCGCGGAGCCGACGGCGCGCCGCTGGACGGAGTCGTCGGGGGCCCGGTCGGCGAGCTTGGCGTGGCGGGCGGTCTCGATCCAGCAGGCCTCCGCGAGGTCCCGCCGGGCAGCGGGCACGGCGGCCTCGGCGGCGTCCCGCTGGGCAGCCGAGACGTACGGCTGGAGGGCGAGGATCGCGTCGCGGATCTCGACGACCTGGCGGTGCAGCCGCATCCGCAGCTCCCGGCGGCGCAGCTCTTCGCCCAGCACGACCTCGGGGACGGCCCCGGTCAGGTCCTGCCACAGGGGGCGCAGCGCGCGCAGGTACCGCCAGTGCCGGGCCGCCCGCCAGGCCACTCCGACGGCCGGGACGGAGCTGCCGACGAGGATCAGGCCGATGGCGGCGTGCTTCATCGCGTCCGTGACCGCGCTCGCGTCCGCGTCGCTGCCGGGTCCGGTCACCTCGGTGAGGCGCAGTACGAGGTAGACGGCGCGGGCCAGCGCGTACGCCACCCCGGCCGCCGTGCCCGCGCCGAGCAGCCGCAGGCCGGTGCGCAGCCAGCCCGCGCCCGCGTGCCGGCTGGAGCCCCAGAAGAGCCAGGTGGCCATGGCCATCGCGGTGCCCAGATAGGCGAACCAGACGAGCAGGTAGGCGGTGGCCGGGACGGACCCGGCGGCGCGGTCGAAGAAGTCCTCGGCCTCGGTCCGGCGCGGTACGAGGGCGAACAGGATGGTCAGCACGGCCATGGTCGCCCCGGCGGCGGCCATCCGGCGCCGTACTCCGGTGCGGCTGTAGGGCCGGGATATGACGTAGACGAACTCCAGGACGGCGCCCGCCGCCGTGATGCCCAGGTACTGCTTGAACAGGGTCGACAGGTTGTTGATGCCGGTGCCGCCGTCGATGGCGTGCATGACGGACGGGGTGCGCAGGGTCATGGCGAGCGTCAGCGCGGCGAAGGCGACCCACAGAGTGCGCTGTTTCGACGACCGTACGGCCGAGGGGGCACGCCAGACGGCGACCGTCCACAGCAGGACCAGAATCACGGTGGTCATATGCGCGCCCTCACGATCTGTGGTCTCGGGGAGTCTCCGAGGAGGTGCGGATGGGATGGCCGAGGGCGTCGCCGAGCCGTTCCAGCACAGGGTTCGTGGTGGCTTCGCGATCGAGGATGCGGTGGCTGAGAATCGTCGCGAGAAGTTCGGCGTCCTTCTCCTCGTTGTCGCTGTAGCTGGTGCGCCCGAGGATGTGCAGCACCTGGTCGAGGTCGATCCCGAGATCCTCGTCCTCGTCCTCTTCGGCGCCCCCGTCGTCCTGGCCGTCCTTGGCGCCCGGCAGCAACCGGGTGGCGTACGCGGGCCGTTCGGAGTCCGGCCCGCCATGGTCGAGGAGCAGGTGGGCGAGCTCGTGCAGCACGATCTGGAGCTTGTGCAGGGCGCTGGTCGCCGGCTCGTAGAAGATGAGGTCAGCGCTCTCGGTGGCCACCAAGACCCCGCAGGGCATGCTGCTGTCCGGGGCGCCCTCCAGGGCGACCAGGCGCAACGGACGGCCGCGCTGGGCGGCGATGCCCTCGCACAGGGCGTCGAGGTCGAAGGGGCGCGGGATGGCGACCGCGTCGGCGGCGGCCTCGCAGCGGGCGCGGCGGCGCGTGATGTACATGCGGTCCTCGCTGGCCGGGCAGACCTTGGCTGGCCGGACGTCCCGGGTGTTCATGACATTCCGCCGAAGCGTTGTCCGCTAAACGGAGCGAACAGATGTCCGCGCGAGCCTAAGTGATGGTGTTCGCACGCTCAAGTCACGCCGAGGCGGCCGCCCCGCGCACCGGTGCATTCCGGCCGCGGGCGGATCGCACCTCAGCACGGAGTGTGCCGGGCGCTCAGGACCTCGCGTCCCTCGTGTGCAGGAGTCCAGGTCCCGGGGCCCTCAGGACTTCGCGTCCCCTGCGCGGCCGGGCGGCGGCTCTGGCAGCCCCTCCAGCCTGCGCGCCTGGTCGATGACTCCGCGGATCGCCTGGATGCTGCCGGCCGACAGGCCGTTCATGCGCAGCGCGACATCCCGTACGTCACTGTCCTCCAGGATCTTCACCAGCTCCCGCTGGGCCCGGGTCAGCTCGACCCGCTCTTTGATCCGGGCGAGCTTGGCGTCGACCCGCTCGGCCACCGCGTCGTCGAAGAAGTAGGTCACGGGGACGCCGAAGTAGCCCGCGATCACGGTGAGGGTGCTGACCTTCGGATCGACGATCTCGCCCTTGCGGATCTTCTGGATCGTGGCGTGCGACACCGTCGGCCCGTCCGGCCCGGCCTTCGTGCGGATCCCCTCGGCGATCTCCATGTAGCTGAGCGGGCCCCGGTCGGCGGGATGGACCGTGCCGATCAGGTGGTCGAGCTTCTGGGCGATGGTGCGCCCGCTCGCCGGACTCCGGCTCTCCACCCGATCACCCCTTGCCGCTGACACCGTCGACATCACTGGTCGCTCATCGCGGCCACACCTTCACTGCGCGCCTTCACTGTGCACCGAAGTTTACGGAGGAGGATAGCGGCGCGAGTGCGTAAAGTCTGATTGACAAGCCGAAGGCGTGTCGGCATGCTGAGGGAGCGCCCGTAAAACAAAGTAGATGGCGCCGCGTGCGGTCCAAAACGGGGGAACGCATGCGGCGCCCATCCACAACGGGGACGGGCCACGGGGGGCGGGTC
>NZ_JAAKZX010000200.1 GCF_011045025.1 Streptomyces ureilyticus | reverse complement strand
GACGCGAACACGTCAGCTACGAATAACGCCAACCTCGCCCGAGCACGGTTCACTTCATGTGCGTCCACATCCCCAACATGCCCCCAAACAGGACCGGGAGACAGACCTAACGGAGTCCTACTAGGTGATCAGTTCCCAACGGACCGGGCGGGGCAGCGCTGGGGTGAGCTGCGGGTAGGCGTCCAGGTCGCCGGCCGTCGGCCGGCAGAGCTTCACCTTGTTGATCCGCTTGATCTCGGGCAGCAGGTCGAAGTTCAGCATCCGGGTGATGCCGAGCCCGATTTCCGACTGGCCATGGCTGTCGGTGTAGTTGGCCTCGACCACCATGCTGGTGCCGTGCTGCATCGCGCCCTCGACCATCGCGGCCACCTCGGAAGCGGTGCAGTTGATCAGCTGGTAGTGGATGGCCAGGGACTTCTTCTCCACGTGCCAGTAGATCAGCACCCCGCGGCCGCCGTGGAGCGAGAGCCACTCGGTGAACAGGTTCTGGTCGTAGGCGCGCACATGGGTGGAGTCGGAGGTGACGGCGGTCGAGCCCTGGCCCCACAACTCGGTGCTGCGGGCGGCGAAGGTGGCGTTCGTATGTTCACGGCGATGGCGCGGGCGGACTCCACCGAGAGGTAGCGGACGTAGCGCAGTTCGTCCTCGGTATGGCCGTGGCCGCCGGAGGCGACTGACTTGATCCCGGTGTTCGTGCCGGCGGCACCCGGTGCGCAGCACCGCTTCCTTGAGCATGTCGATGAGCTGCACGACGCCCCACCGGCGCCGTACCTCGTCCTTGATCCGGCGCAGGTTGCGCGGCTCGGGCTGGGCCGCGGCCGGAGTCAGCCGGATCGCCCCGGAGTTCCGCTCGGCGAAGTCCTGGGGAAGGTCAGGTCTTCCTCGCGTAACTACCGGGACGGTCGGAAGGCGCTGCCACCGCGTTGATCGGTGGCAGCGCCTTCCGGTCTCCGTATGCGTGACGCCCGTTGCGGCACTTCTGGCCGGTCCGCTTGTCGATCCCGACGATTCGGCACGCTTGCCGGCTGCTCACACTCTGCTGCATGAGCCGGGAGTACGCCTCCCGCTCCCGGGTGAGCTTCTTCCTGCCCCGAGGCTTCGTCCGGTCCTTACGGATCTCGAAGCCCATCGCATCCTCTTGACTGGGGTGTTGCAACGAGTCCTGGAACCCAGGCCGCAGGGGCACGCCCCGGCCGATCACGCGTGGTCGAAGAGCAGAACTGGCTTGATGGTCTCGCCGTGGTGCACGTCGGCCGCCGCCGTGTTGATGTCAGCGATGGAGTACTGGCGTACCAGCTTGTCCAGGGGCAAGCGGCCCTGCCGGTACAGGCCGGTGAGCAGCGGGATGAGAGTCTCCGGATCGGCGTCGCCCTCCGTTACTCCGACGATCTTCTTGCCGGCGAGGATGTCGGTCACGTCCACGCGCAGCTCGGTCCCCATGGGAGCCGCGCCGACTACCGCACATGTACCGAGGGTTCCGAGGGCGTCGATCGCGGAGCGCAGGACGGTCATGTTCGCCGTGGTGTCGATCGCGTAGTCCAGGCCCGCTTCGCCGGTGATTTCCGGCAGCACCGCGGACACGTCGTCGGTGGCCCCGTTCACCGTGTGCGTCGCCCCGAGTTCCTTGGCCAGGGCCAGGCGGGATTCGACCCTGTCCACGGCGACGACGGTACCCAGGGGACTGAGGGCTGCCGCCATCAGTGCCGCGAGGCCCACCGCGCCCACTCCAAGGATGGCCAGCGAGCTGCCGGGAGACGGCTTGAGGACGTTCAGTACGGTCCCGGCACCCGTCTGGATACCGCAGCCCAAGGGGGCGAGGAGCTCCAACGGCATGTCGTCGTCAACACGCACGACACTTCGTTCGTCGGCCAGGGCATGGGCGGAGAAGGAGGACTGGCCGAAGAATCGCCCGCCGATCGGCTGCCCGGCGCGACTCAGCGGATGGGTTCCGTCTGTGCGGACTCCGTCGTTGAAGATGTTGGCAGGGATCCAGGTCGCGCAGTAGGCGGGGTGGCCGGCGCGGCAGTGGGAGCACCGCCCGCAGGAGGTGAAGGACAGGACGACATGATCGCCCGGCCTGACTCGGGTCACATCGCTGCCGACGCGTTCGACCACTCCGGCACCCTCGTGACCGAGCACACCGGGAAGGGCGAACGGGAGGTGGCCGGCCTGAACAGTGAGGTCCGTGTGGCACAGCCCGGCTGCGACCATGCGAACCAGCACCTCGTTCGGGTGCGGTTCGTCGAGTTGGATCTCCTGGAGAGCGAAAGCGGCACCAGGTGCCTCTACAACGGCGGCTAAGGTTCTGGGCATCTGCTCCTCCTGTTCTGTGCTGCGTTACACGTCGATGGGATGAGGGCCTGCCTCCTGGGCCCTGTGGGAACGGGGCAGCGTCTCGCTCCACGCTCACGGTGAGACGCAGAAGGGGCGGTGATCTGCTTTCCCGGGGCGCGGGATGCGAGGACGACTTTTCGCTGACCGCGTGCACCAGGTGCAGTCCGTGACCGCCGACGCGGTGCCGGTCGCCTTGGTTCACCGTAGGTTCGGCGGTGGAGGTGTCCCACACAGTGATCGCCAGTTCGCGGTCACACAACTGTAAGATCAGCCCGCACGGGCCGGGCGCATGCCGTATCGCGTTCGTGACGAGCTTGCTGACGACGAGTTCCGCGCCCAGGGCCAGCAACGCTGGCACGGGCGGGCGGGCCGCTCAGCGGGACGCGGGCGAGAAAGGCGCGCACAACGCGGCGGGCGTCAGGCCACGTCGGAGCGCAGCGTGGCGTGCTCATCCGTGCCTCGCTCGCCTGCCGCCTGATTCCTAAGCGGAATGACCATGTAGAGCTCTTTCGTTGTACTCCTTGAGCGGCTTTTCTCCTCGCTTCTACCCCGGCGCGAACCGCGTACACCGGGTCAGGATCGCGGCACGCCGCCCCCCTCGGATGCGCCCTGGCGGTGCCGTCCACCGAACGGTGGCCGGGGTGGGGGTGCATCTGCGCACAGCTGCCGGCCTCGCGAGGATGGCGACGCTCGTCTGACTGCCTCACAGTCCGGAGCGCTCGCACGCCAGGGCGCGCTCCACTGCCACGTGGGCGGCTCTGCGAGTGGGAAAGCCGCTGCGGCAATGCGGCTTGCGTCTCCCGTCAGCCGACGGCAGATCGACGGCGAAGGCCCACGCGCCGTGCCAAGGACGGCCGTTGAGCTTCGGACAGGCCGCGCCGAACTGCTGGCCATCGGGCCGACGGCACCGCAGCGCCGGTAGAGACGACCGCGCTCAGAAGCACGAGGAGCCATGATGCTCACCTCCGGTGGGGGAGTGCGTTGACTCCACGGTGACGTCGTCGCCCTGCGGCGTAGAAGCTGGCGGATCATGGCGTACGAGGGCGGGTGCCATCACCTCGCCGTCACGAGACACGCGCCGCCACGGCTGAGCAGCAGCAACCCCTTTGGGTAGCGCAGCGTCTCCATTCAGCTGTTCCAACGACCAGTTGTGTGCCCCTCGGCATTCGAGATCCGCATGGAAGATCACCTGGCGGCTGGACGGGTGGCATAGGCAGGCGGCCTGCGGCGAGTCGGCGGCCAGTTCGGTGCGAGATGGTGTCCCGCCGAGGACACCGTTGGCGAATTCGGTGGTGGTCGCCAAATGACCTTGCGGTGGCGGGATGATGGCCGGAATGGCGTGGGGGCGCGAGCGTGAGGTGATCGAGGTGTCGCTGTGTCCACGCCTGCCGGATGAGGTTCCGGCACAGACCGCCGAGGTGGCCCGGCTGGCGTTCCCGAAGGGCTGTTTGTGTATGCGGATCCGGGAAGTAGTCGGGCCGCTGTTTGCCGACAAGGACTTCGTGGAGCTGTTCCCGCAGCGTGGTCAACCCGCCTGGTCACCCCGCCAGTTGGCGCTCGTGTCGGTGCTGCAGTTCGTGGAGGGCCTGTCGGGCCGCCAGGCGGCCGCTGCCGTGCGTGGGCGCATCGACTGGAAGTTTCTCCTGGGGCTGGAGTTATCCGATCCAGGGGTCGATCATTCTGTGCTGAGCGAGTTCCGGGACCGTCCGGTGGCCGACCGGGCGCCGCGGTGTGTGCTGGACCTGATCCTGGACCGGCTGCGGCAGGCCGGCCTGCTGGTGCGGCCCGGCGGACAACGCACCGATTCCACGCATGTCCTGGCCGCGGTGCGCCGGCTGAACCGGCTGGAGAACACCGCGGAACACCTGCGCGCCGCGCTGAACGCGTTGGCCGCCGCGGCGCGCGACTGGCTGCTGCAGGAGGTGCCGGCCGACTGGTTCGACCGCTACCAGCGGTGCATCGAGGACTACCGGCTGCCGCGAGGTGAGGGCCCACGCACGCAGTACATGGAGCAGACCGGCCAGGACGGCATACGGCTGCTGACCGCGGTGCGCGATCCCGGCGCCCCGTCCTGGCTGCGGCAGATTCCGGCAGTCGAGGCCCTGCGCTTGTGCTGGATCCAGGAGTTCTTTATCGCTGAGGACCGGGTGCGGATGCGGGAGCCGAAGGACATGCCGCCTTCCCGCGACCGCATCGAGTCTCCCTATGACGGCGAGGCCCGCTACTGCGTCAAGAACGCCACCGAGTGGAGCGGCTACAAGGTCCACCTGACCGAGACCTGCGACGCGCACCACCCACACCTGATCACGCACGTTGCCACGACCGAGGCCACCGTCACCGATGTCGAGATGACCGAGACCATCCACGTTGCCCTCGGCCAGGCCGGGCTGCTGGCCGGTGAGCCTTCGTCGACCGCGGCTACGTCAACGCCAAACTGCTGGCCACCAGCGCCAGCAGCCACAGCGTCGAACTCACCGGCCCGATCCGTGAGGACATCACCTGGCAGGGCAAGGCCGGCGAAGGCTTCGCCATTGACGGCTTCCTCATCGACTGGGACACCCACACCGCCATCTGCCCCCAAGGACCCCACAGCGTCCGCTGGAAACCCCACCGGCAGCAGCGGCCCGGCTACTGGCAGTCCAACGTGTTCTTCGACCGCCACGACTGCGCCGCCAGCCCAGTGCGCTGGAAATGCACCCGTTCGAAGACCGAGCCACGCAAACTCGCCCTGGCCCCACGCGAGGAACACGGCGCGATCCGCGCCCGGCGGCAGCTCCAGGAAACCGACCAGTGGCAGCGGCACTACGCCACCCGCGCCGGCGTCGAGGGCACCATCTCCCAAGGGTTACGCCGCTGCGGCCTGCGCAGAAGCCGCTACATCGGCCTGGGCAAGACACGCCTTCAACACGTCCTCACCGCCGCCGCCCTCAACATCATCCGAACCGACGCCTGGCTGACCGGGACACCATTCGCCAGCACCCGCACCTCACGCTTCAGCCGCCTCCACCCCGGGCGAGCATTTCGAGAAGCGCACCACCTGGCGCAACGGGCACCGCGACCGGCTGCTTACCACCCAGGCCGGCGACCTGGACCTGAAGATCCCCAAAGTGCGGACCGGGTCATTCTTCCCCTCACTGCTCGAACGCCGACGGCGCATCGACCGAGCCCTGTTCGCCGTGGTGATGGAGGCATACGTGCACGGAGTGTCCAACTGGTCATCTCCGACAGCCACAGAGAGTCCACCGTGTCCACGCGGGAGGCCGTCGCCGCCGCGTTCGCCACGTGGACCGGCCCTGTGGCCCGGGCCCTGACGGCAATGGGCGTGCCCGAGGAACGGGAACCGCCCGCGAACTCGGGCCTCTCCTCGACGCGGCAGCGAGTAAGACGGTGTCCTATGTGGTGAGGCGGACCAGTCGCTTGTAGCAGCACAGGGCTGCGGCAAGGCCGAGAAGGGCCAGGTAGTTGCGGGAGTGGCGTTCGTAGCGGGGGCTGAGCCGGCGGTAGCCGGACAGCCACGAGATCGTCCGCTCGATCACCCATCTGCGGCGGCCCAACCGTTCGCTGGACTCGATGCCTTTGCGGGCGATGCGCACGCCGATGCGCTTGCCTCGCACCCATTTCCGCAGGTGGGGAATGTCGTAGGCCTTGTCGGCGTGCAGGCGCTGGGGCTTGAAATGGCGGCCGCTGTGGGGGTCGTGTCTCGTTTGGTGACCCTCGAGCATGGGCTTCAGCGCTTCGCTGTCGTGGGTGTTGGCGGCCGAGACGCCGACGACCAGGGGCAGTCCGTTCGCGTCCGACAGAACGTGCGTCTTGGAACCCGGCTTACCCCGGTCCACGGGGCTAGGACCTGTGAGTTCGCCCCCTTTTTAGCCCGCACGTGAGCGGAGTCGAGGACCACGGACTCCCTTTGCCACAACGCACTCACGGAGCTGAACTGGAGAGCCCCCAACTGGCCGCCCACGACCCTCCCGTGGAAGACGGCCGCCGCGTCCGGGCGGACGGATGCCGCCTTCGCTCTTTCCGTGCGGCGTTCCCGGTATGGGTCAGATGACCGATGCGCTTCAACGCGGTGAAGCCGCACAGTCACTCCACCGTGACACGACTCCGTGTCATTTACCGCCCACGCGCGCCTCGAGAGGTGGCCATGCCCGCATTCGCCGATTTGGTCTTCGCCAACGGCTCGGTACTGACCGTCGATTCCCACTTCACCGTCGCTTCCGCCCTCGCGGTCACCGACGGCACCATCACTGCTGTCGGCGACCGTGACGATGTCGCGGCGCTCATCGGCCCCGCCACCCGGGTCGTGGACCTCAAGGGCGGAACATTGCTGCCCGGCATCAACGACTCCCATCTGCACGGCTGTGCGTTCGGGGTCGCCTCGCCCCCGCTGGCGCTGGACCTCGGTTACCCGACGGTGCGGTCGATCGCCGATGTGGTCGAGGCGGTCAGGGAGGCGGCCGAGCGGACTCCGCCCGGTGAGTGGATCTTCGGTATCGGCTGGGATTCCGGTTATCTCGCGGAGTGCGTGGCCGACTCCTCACGGCTGCCAACTCGCCAGGACCTGGACGCCGTCAGTCCCCACCATCCGGTGGTGCTGGTGGACTTCTCCGCGCATGTCTCGTGGGTCAACTCGGCCGCCCTCGACCGCGCGGGTGTCGACAGAGACACGGTTGCCCCGCCCGGAGGGATCATCGTCACCGATGCGACGGGGACACCCACGGGCCTGCTCCGAGAAGGCGCCCAGGAGTGTGCGCAGCGAGTGTTGCCGGCCCTCACCCGCGAGGTCCGGGCCATGGCCATCCGGTCGACGCTGGCCAAGCTGCGCGCTCTCGGCATCACCAGCTACACCGAGCCGGGCCTCGGCCCCGGTGGTGACTCCCTCATGGGCGGGGCACTGGCACAGGAGAGCGTCGACGCCTACCGCCAACTGCTGGCCGACGGCGAGTTGACCGCACGGGTCAGCGTGCTGCTGTTGCCGACCGGCATGTCGAGCACGGCGAAGGAGTTCGCGAGAGCCCTGGACGGTATCGATATGCCGCCGAGCAACGACCCGCGCCGACTGAACGTGATCGGGGTGAAGATCTTCGCCGACGGCATCCCGCCGAACAGGACGGCGTGGATGCACGAGGCGTACCTCGGCGGCGGCTGCGGTTCCCTCTGCGTGGGCGGCGAGACCGACGACGAGCGTGTGGTCCAGGTTCGGGAGATGGTGCGGCACGCGCATGCCGCCGGCTATCAGGTGGGAGTGCACGTTACGGGGGACAGGGGTATCGACACCGTGGTCGACGCTCTTGCCGCAGCGACAGCGGAGCACCCGCGTGCCGACGCCCGGCACTACGTCATCCACGGCGACTTCCTCACCGCCCGCAGCATGAAGATACTGGCCGCGCACGGCTTCGGGGTCAACATGAACCCCACGCTCAAGTGGACCGTCGCCGACCTGGAGGAGGAGTTCGTCGGCCCCGAGCGAGCCGCGTACGAGTGGCCCTACCGTGCCGCCATCGATGCGGGGGTCACGGTGGCGAGCAGCTCGGACGCGCCCGTCACCTTCCCCGACTGGCGCCAGGGCATCGCCACCATGTTGCTGCGTGAGTCCAAGGCCAGCGGCCGGGTCAGCGGAGCCGACCAGCGCATCCAACTCGCGGAAGCGGTGCGCACCTACACCGTCAACGCCGCCTGGCAGGACTTCGCCGACGACTGGAAGGGCTCCCTGGAAGTCGGCAAGGTCGCCGACCTGTGTGTGCTCGGAGGCGACCTGCTGGCCGCCGACCCGCACGACATCCCGGACCTGCCCGTGGTGCTCACGGTGCTCGGCGGCGACGTCGTGCACGATGTGCTCACCTGCTGAGCATTGACCGGGGCCGTGCCGCCGTCGATGCTGTGCGCATGGATGAACGGCTCCGGCACACGGAGGCGGTTCTGGGCGCGGCCCTGCGCGTGCGCGAGGCCGCACAGTGTGCGGTGGACGGCACCGGGAGCGCCGGTTCCGTGCTGGCCGCGCTGTCCGAGGCGATCCCCCATGACCATGCGTCCCTGGCCTGGTGGGACCCGCATCGCCGTCGCCACGTCATGCTGGCAACCAACTATCCGGACGCCATGACGCCGCACATCGAGACCCGGCTGCACGAGGATGCGCTGTTCGCGCCGACACGTCGCCCCGGAGGGGGGATGTGGCTGGGTGATGTGCCGCAGGAGCTGCGCCCGTTGTCCTCTACGATCCGTGACTTCATCGATCCGGGAGGATTCGAGGACGGCGTGACGGACTGCCTCTTCGCCCAGGACGGTCGCTACGTAGGTGTGCTCCTGATGAGCATGGCGAGACAACTCCTTCCTTCGCCGATCGGCCGCCGCGTCCTGGCGCTGCTCGACGACTGCCTTGCAGCAGCCGTGGACTCTCTGCCGCCCGAGGGCGTGACCGATACCCAAGACAGGCCGGCGCCGGACACATGCGTCGTTGTCTTTCCCGCTTCCTCATGGGCCGCCCCGATACCTGTCAGCGGGGACGTACCCGCGGAGTTCGCGGACGCAAGAGGGCCGTTGGCGGCTGCTGTACGGAACGCAGCCGCATCACGAGCCCTGCCCACCACGATCCTGATGGCATACGGCGGTCGACTGCTCGAACTACGACTGAGCCGTCGGGGCGTCGATACCGTTGTCGCGTGCCGCCCGGTGCACCATCCGGGGCGGCTCTCCCTGCGTGAGCTGCAGGTACTGGCCGAGGTCACCGTCGGTGCCACCAATCGGGAGATCGCCGAAAATCTGCACGTGAGCGTGCGGACCGTCGCGGCCCACATCGAACACATCCTCACCAAGCTCGACGTCCCCAATCGAGCGGCCGCCGCAGGGCGTGCTGCCACCTGGGGCCTTGAGCCCGCACGCCCGGCGTCGCCGATGAACGGGATGGGCGCCCGACGGTTATGTGTACCGCAGCCGGATCCTTGCCGGATCCCGCGCGATCACCGGGTAGGAGCTGGCACCCTACGGTCGGTGGACGATCGTCCACCGACCATCGCCTCCGCCGGCAGCGGTGGCTACTTCCGATTCCACCGACGCCGCCTCATCCCTGGCGTACCCCATGGGCGACGAGTGCGTCCTCAAGGTGTCGACCAGCTTCCCACGCCCGGAACGGGTGCTGGTCATGGTGCGGCGTCGCTTGGAGATATAGAGGTTGAGTGTGCCGTAGGACAGTGACGTGTCGTGCTGATCCATCAGCGCGGTCCAGATGTCCGGGGCCCGAGACCGGCGTGCGGCATCGAGTCGATTGGCCTCGGATGCCCGCAGCCCGTCGTAGGCCGGCTCGCGCTGTAGGTCCCGCTGGAGTTCCCCGGCGGCGCCGCCGAAACGGCACCCGCCCTACTCCGCCGGGAAGGGCCGCAGCTTCGCGGTGTCCCCCACGATGGCCGAGAACGGCGATCGACAGCTCGTTGACGGTGGAGGGCCCGCCCCGGTCGCGGCGCTGCCCGAGCAGGTTGGAGGTGAATCCGCTCGCGTCGACCGAGCTCAGGTCCACGCCCTCGGCACCGACGGCGCTCACCAACACGCCCGGCGTGGTCGGGACGGCATCCGGCGACAGGGGAGCGGGGGAGGGGAATGGGGCGTCGGCGTTCACGTCCGGCCGATCGGGAGCGCCGGTGCCGGGACGCAACAGATGCAGCCGGCTGCCGGAGCCATTGGAGTAATCTCGCGTGCCTCGCTGGCCGGCGAAGTGGTGTCGGAGCGCGGGGATCGAACGGCACCTCTGCCGTCACAGACGGCGAACGGCAAGCGGCGAACCGGAAGCCACCATGAGCAGAAAGCCTGACGTCGGCCAATCTCTGCACGCGCCGTCCCGGGGCAGCGTTGAGATGTGCCAGACAGTGACGAGAGCAGCAGACTGCAAGGAGTGCGCCGGCAGGGTCCATCCGGGTGACGGGACGTCAGTAGAGCTCGATGACCAGTTTGTCGGACCGTGCCCGTGACACGCACAGGGCGATCTGGGCGCCGGACGCCTTGTCGGCGGCGGAGAGGCAGTTGTCACGGTGGTCCGGAGTGCCGTCGAGGACCCCGGAGACGCACGAGCCGCAGATGCCCTCCTCGCAGGACTTGAAGACGTCGATCCCGTTCGCCTCCAGGACCGCGAGGATCGACTTGTCGGCCGGGATCTCGAAGACCTCACCGGTGTCGAGTTCGACGGTGAACGCCTGGTTGCCGCTGGTGTCGACCTCGGCGGCGACGAAGCGCTCCATGTGAACGTGGTCCTCGCCGACCACTGGTGCGAAGACCGAGGTGACCTGCTCCATGAAGCCCTGAGGGCCACAGGTGTAGATGTGGCCGGCTGGGGTCAGCCCGGCCGCCACCTCGGAGAGCAGGACGGGCTGGTCTCCGCGCGGTACACCGAAGTGGAGCCGGACGGCGTCGCGGAATTCGGCCCGCCTCTCCAGCAGGTCGACGAACGCCGCCTCCTCCCGCGAGCGGGCGAAGTAGTGCAGCTCGAAGTCCGCGCCCCGGGTGCGCAGCCGGTAGGCCATGTTCAGCAGCGGGGTGATGCCGATGCCGCCGGCCATGAGGACGTGCCGGTCCGCGTTCTCGGCCAGCCACAGCAGGTTGCGGGGCCGGCCGATCTCGAGGCGGTCTCCCGGGCTTACCTCGTGCAGCGCGACCGAGCCGCCTCGCGACCGAGGCTCCCGCTTCACCGCGATGAGCACGGACGACAGGTCCTCCGGCGGGCCGCACAGCGAGTATTGCCGCCGCACGCCGGTCGGTCCCGTCACGTCGATGTGGGCTCCGGCCTGGTACGGGGTGAACGGCGCACCGTCCTCCCGGACCAGCCGCAGGGCACGGATCTCCGGCGTCTCCTCGGCGACCTCGGCGACCCGGACGACGAGGCTCACAGCAGGAATCCCGCTGCGGGTACGGCGTCTTCGCTGTCGATGAGCCGTACGACCTTGAGGGCGATCCTGTCGCCGTGGTCCGAGAGCCGGATCCGGTGGGTGACCTCGGCGGCCCACACGTCGTGGTTGCCGCGCTTGTAGGCGACGACGATTTGGGCGGACCGCACAGTCACCTCGTCCTCGCAGACCTTGGCCGGTACGAACCGCGAGACGGTGCGCACGGTCCTGGCGGCGTCGACCGCGGCGATGGCGTAGCCCTCGGTCATCCGGGTCACGCGCATCCGCCGCATCCGGGCGTCGTCGTAGACCATGTTGAGGGTGTTCTCGAAGTCCTCGGTCTCCGGGTCGATCGGTATGACGTAGCGACCGTCGTCGGCGTAGAGCTCCTGCCACGTCTCGTACTCCTTGCGGTCGAGCAGGTCGGCCTCGTGCCAGACCAGCTCGATCGCCCGGGTCACACGGGGGTCGGCCAACAGCGGGTTCGCGGGCTTGGCGGGGGGCTGGAGGGTCTCAGTCATCGCTCATCATCTGCTTCCACTTGTCGTACGCCGCGCGCATTCCGGTTTCGTCGGTGACGTGGGAGGTCGCCCAGCCCTCCGGGCTCGGAGTCTCGCGGGCCAGGCCGCGGTTGACCATGATCGGCATCTCCGGTGCGCCCTGGGCGCCGCGCTGGACCCGGTCCCAGCCCTCGGCGTCGTCGGGGGTGCCGAACCCGAAGGGGCCCTGGAAGTGCTCGTGGATGCGCAGCCGCTCCCGGTTGACCGGGTCCACGATCTCGGCCGGTCCATCGGGGCCGAGGGCCACGTGCTCGATCAGGGTCTCGTCGACCGAGACCGGGCGCAGCACCCGGAGGAACGAGATCGACATCGATACGTTCGGGAACAGGTTGAGGTTGAAGCCGGTTCCGTGCATCGCGCGGACCAGTTTGCGGATCTCCGCGTCACCGAGGCCGGCGGACTTCAACTCTGTGACGACGGAGGCGAATCGGGGCTGCAACGGCTCGCTGCCGTTGTCGGCGTCGAGGTCGGAGTGCTCGGGGACCATCTGCATGACGCTGTGGCCGTTGCCGAGGTCGTGGGTCACCGCCGTCGGGTCGGTCATGAAGGACATCATGTCCGCGGTCTCGGCGTCGACCGAGGCCATCCAGGACCGGTGGACGATCGGGAAGTGGTAGCCGTCGGTGGTGTTCTCCAGCTGGATCTTCCAGTTGCCCCGGAACCTGAACCGGTGCGTGCCGAGGACCTTGACCGGGTAGCCGCCGCCCTGCTTCATGAAGCGGTCGATCCACAGCTTCACGTCACCGAGGAAGTCCTCCAGCGGTGCGACGTCGTTGTCGAAGGTCGCGAAGACCATGCCGCCGTAGGACTCGGTGCGGAGCTTCTTCAGCCCCATGTCCCCTTTCTCCATGACGCCCTCGTAGCCGTCCGGATAGGGGATGCCGCGCAGTGCGCCGTCGAGGCCGTAGGACCAGGCGTGGTACGGGCAGGTGAAGCCGTTGGCCTGGCCCGTCCTCTGCTCGCAGAGGCTTGCGCCGCGGTGGCGACAGCGATTGAGGAGGGTGTTGACGGTGCCCTTGCGGTCCTTGGTGACGATGACCGGCTGGCGGCCGACGAACGTCGACTTGAAGCTGCCGGCCTTCGGCAGTTCGCTCTCGTGCGCGACCCACACCCAGGTGCGCTCGAAGATCTTCGTCATCTCGGCCTCGAAGATCTCCGGATCGGTGTACATGCGACCGGCCACGCGGTCGGCGAGCACCAGATCGGATGGCGCGATGTCGTAGATGTTCTCCGCGATGAACTCAGCGGTCATGGACGGTGCCTCCAGGGTCGGTTCGGAGGTCGGCCCGGCGGAAGCCCGGGGTGATGTCGGTCGGCGCCCTCGACGCTAGGCAGCAGACAGGGGCCGGCCAATTGGGAATGGCCTCGGCGGGCATAGGGGATTTCTTCAGTCGCCGACCCGGCCCCGGCCGCGGGCCTGGTCATGCCCGCGGCCGTAGGGGAAATCCTCAGGGGCGACGGAGGAAGTCTCGATACCCCTGCCGGTGGGCGCGGTCCTACCTTCGGTTGTGCCCGGGGTTCACACCGGAGCCCGAGGTCCTGGCAGGAGGAACAGTGGCTACGAACATCACGCAGCTGACCCCGGCACAGCGAGAGTTCCGCGCCGCGATGGCGAACCTCTCCGCGGGCGTCAACATCGTCACGACGGATGGTCCCCGTGGCCGCGCGGGCATCACGGTGAGCGCGGTGTGCTCCGTCACCGACGCACCGCCGACCATGCTCGTGTGCGTCAACCGGTCCAGCCGCAGCCACGACATCCTGCAGAGCAACGAGCGGGTCTGCATCAACGTGCTCGGCCCCGAACACCAGGATGTGGCCCTGGCCTTCGCCGGGGGAGTGCCGGCCAAGGAGCGATTCTCCGTCTCCGGTGACATGTGGGACCACTCGGTGGCCGCCGTACCGGTTCTCAAGGGCTCGGCCGCGTCGATCGTCGGCCGTATCACCGGCAGCGCGACGCGAGGCTCCCACTCGGTGCTGTTCGTCGAGGTGGACCGCGTGATCGTGGGCGAGTACAGCGGCGGTCTGGTCTACTTCCAGCGCCGATTCCACCCGATCAACGCGCCGCTGAGCGCGTGATGGCCCGGCAGTGCACGCCGGACGACGGCTACCGGATGACCCTGATCTGTTACAACGACACCTTCGGATACGGGTGGCGGCACGTCGACCTGTTCACGCACGACGCCGACGGGCGCGAACTGAACTGGGTCCACTGGCAGGTCCCCGCTGACGGCCCCGATGCGGCCGACGAGGTCACCGACAGGGTCGAGCCCCAGCTCCGGCGCACCTCCGAGTGGCGCCACAGCGTCAGCGCCGCCGGAATGGACTACTGGGAGGCCGACGCGGCCTGGGACGAGTCGTGAACAGGCGGACCTCAAGGCGCTTGCCTTCGCCCTGAGTACACGGTATGTGCGGAAAGCCCAGGAAGGTCCGGCCGGATGAGATTCGCCCACGAGACCCTGCCGCAGCGGGTCGTCTTCGCCCCGAACGAGGCGGCCGGGGCGTTCGGCGACGAGGTGACCCGTCTCGGCGCCGAACGCGTCATGGTCATCACCGCTCCGTCATCGGCATCGCTCGCCGACGCCTTCACCGACGCGCTCAGGGTGGCGCACGTCCACGACGAGATCGTGGCGCACGTCCCCGTCGAGGTGGCCGAACGGGCCCGCGATGCCGCGGAGAAGTCCCGCGCCGCCCTGGTGTCCGTCGGCGGCGGCTCCGCCACCGGGCTGGCGAAGGCTGTCGCGGTCACCGTCGGCCTGCCACTCATCGCCGTACCCACGACTTACGCGGGCTCCGAGGCCACCGACGTCTGGGGGGACTCACCCGAGGAACGACCAAGACGACCGACGTCGACGCCAAGGCTCTCCCGCGCGCCAACCTCACCGCGCTCCTGCGGGCGGCCTGGGAAGGAGCCGTACCCCGACCGCCCCTTCCGAAGAAGGCGAACCCGCTGTGAGCCGGGAGCAGCAGGCCCGTGACCGACCGACCCGACAGGAAAGGCAGGGAATCCGATGACCGACGAGTCCACGATTGCCACGCTCATCAAGCGCATCGAGGTACTGGAAGCCGAGGCCGGGATCCGCCGGCTCCAGGCGCGCTACATGTTCCTGTGCGACACCCCGTGCCCGGAGTTCGGCGTACGGGACGACGCGCACCGCATCGACCTGATCATGGAGCTGTACAGCGAGGACGCGGTATGGGAGGGCGTCGGCGAGTATTACGACGACCAGTTCGGCCGCGCCGAGGGCGCCGACGCGATCCGGCGCCACTTCGAAGGGTTCTGGGGGGAGAAGCAGGATCCCGCCCTGCTCCTGAACGCGCACTACCTCACCTCGGAGCAGATCCACGTGGACGGCGACGAGGCCACTGGCCAATGGATCCACATGCAGCCGTGGCTCTTCTCGGACGGCACGTCCCTCCTGCGGTCGAGCCGCCTCAACAACGCTTTCCGCAAGATCGACGGCGTATGGAAGATCACCCGGACCCGTACGGAGAACGTCTTCATCACTCCGCTGCCGAAGGACTTTGCCGAGAGCTACCCGTCGACGTCGGTCCTGATGCGGCCGTGGCGATGAGATCCGGCACCCTGCCCCTGGTCCACATCGTCGATGACGACGAGGACGTACGGCACTCCTTGGCCTTCCTCCTGCAGAGCGTCGAGATCACGGCGCTCACCTACCCCACCGCCACGGACTTCCTGGCGGAGGTCGACCCGGACGAACCGGCCGTCGTCATCGTCGACGTCCGTATGCCGGGGCTCAGCGGCTTCCAGCTCCAGGAGGAGCTGGCCCGGCGCGGCTACCCGGCCCCTGTCGTCTTCTGCTCGGCTCACGGGGACATCCCCATGTCGGTGCGGGCCCTGCGCGCCGGGGCAGTGGACTTCCTGGAGAAGCCCTACGAGCCGCAGCGGATCCTGGAGGTCGTGCAGGCGCAACTGCGGGAGGCCGAACGTGCCTTCGCCACGCACGGCAGCCGCAGACGCGTCCAGAAACGTGTGGAGACGCTCACGCCGCGCGAGCGGCAGGTGCTTCGGCTGGTGATCGACGGCCTGCCGAGCCAGGTGATCGCACGCCGTCTGGGCGCGAGCGTCAAGACCGTCGACGTGCATCGGGCCCGGATCAAGGCCAAAACCGACTCCGAGAGCCTGGGAACACTGGTACGAGACGTCCTGCGCTATCACATCAGCATCTGAGACGCCCTGCGGCTTACGAACGTCAGGAACGGGTTGCGCCATCCAGTGCCCGTCGGCGGAAGTCGCGGGGCGTCTCGCCGTGCTCCGCCTTGAACACGCGGCTGAAGTGGCGGCAGTCGAGCAGCCCCCAGCGGGCTGCGACCATGCTGATCGACTGGTCCGCCCGGGACGGATTCGCCAGGTCGCGGGCGCAGCGCTCCAGGCGCCGGGTGCGGATCCAGCCGGCCACGGTCAGGTCCTGGGCGGCGAACAGCTTGAACAGGTAGCGGCGCGAAATGCCGTGGGCCTCGGCGATCGAGTCCGGCGTGAGGTCGGGATCGGACAGCCGGTTCTCGATGTGGGTGCGGATGCAGAGCATCATCGCGTCCTGCGGAGCGATCGGCGCCGAGCGGGCCAGTTTCTCCATGACCAGGGCCGTGACCAGGGACACCGCGCCGTCCATGAGACTGCCGGCCGCCGGGCCCTTGCAGTCCCGGCTCTGCTCACCGAGCGACCGCAGGAACGGCCCCACGACCGCTCCGAGGCCGCTGTCGGCGGTCATCCGGCGGGCGGTGAGGCTGCGGACGGCATCGGGGCGCACGGGCAGCATCGGTCGCGGGACCAGCATCAGCACCGTGCGGAAGTCGGCGTCGTAGGTGAACGAGTACGGCCGCGAGGTGTCGCATATCGCGATGTCCCCGGAATCCAGCGTGCTGCACACGCCGTCCTGCTCGATCACGCAGGTCCCCTTGACCTGGAGGGCGACCTTGTAGAAGTCCTCCTCGTGCTGGGCGACCAGCCGTGCGGTGCGACGGACCTGCAGCGGTCCCGCGCTGATGGAGCTCAGGTGCAGCAGCCCGAACTGGTCGCTGGCAGCCTGTCCATGGAAGGGGGCCCGGGTGACCGGCCGGGTGTCGAGACCGGTGAACATCCTGGAGATCTCGTGGGCCCAGTGATCGAAGCGGTCTGCCCGGGCGACGGAGTCGGTGGTCACGATCGTTCGCATGGTGTGCTCCACCTGGTAGAGGCTCTCGGTCACGATAGCTTGCGCGGATTCACCGCGGAATACCTCAATATTTCATCGCGTAACGTCTGGTGTTCGCCCGCGAAGCGGGAGCCGGCGGTCCACTCGCCATGGGACCGCTGTGCATGCAATAGCGCGAACGAGTGCACACCACCGCACTTCGGCGGCTCGGCGCGGGCGCAGAGTACTCCACACCAGGTTGGGCCCGTCCCCCGCGCC
>NZ_JAAKZX010000001.1 GCF_011045025.1 Streptomyces ureilyticus | reverse complement strand
GCGGAGGGGGCACGGCCGGGCTGGGATACGAGGTGCCCCACGCGCCGTCGACGAGTTGCACGACCGGCCAGCCGTCCGCGGTCCAGGTCACCGGGGCCAGGGCGGGCATCCGGCCACCGGGGTACGCGTCCACGAAGGCCATGTAGTACCAGGCACCGCTCTGCGTCTGCACCAGCCCGCCCTGGTGCGGGACACCACCCCCGGGGATCGGCCCGCGCAGGTCGAGAAGGACCTGCCGCATCGTGTACGGACCGAAGGGGCCGCTCGACGACTTCAGGATGTACTGCCCGTTCGCGGGGCGGGTCAGGAAGATGTAGTACTGCCCGTTGATCTTGTAGAAGCGGGCACCCTCCAGGGTGCCGACACTCGGCGGTGTCGTGAACACCTGCTGCGTGCGGACCTGGTTGCGGCCGTCGGGCGAGAGCTGGGCCACGTTGATGGTGGTGTTCCCGTACGCCACGTACAGGGTGTCGTCGCTGTCGACGAGCAGCCCCGCGTCGAAGTAAGGGGTGCTGATCGTCGTAAGCCTGCTCCATGGCCCTTCGGCGGCGGTGGCCGTGTAGACGTACGACCTGGCGAAGTCGATCTGGCCGAGCCAGTAGAACGTCCTGTTGCTCGGCCGGTAAGCCAGTGACGACGCCCAGATACCTCTGACATAGCCGCGAGCACCGTTCAGGTCGTACTTGGCGCCGAAGTCGAGCACGGGCACCGAGTGGCCGGCGATCTCCCAGTTGACCAGGTCGTACGAGCGCAGGACGGGTGCGCCTGGCGAGTAGTGCATGGTCGAGGCCGAGGCGTAGAAGGTGTCACCGACGCGGATGACGTCGATGTCCGCGAAGTCCTGCCAGATCACCGGGTTCGTGAAGGCCGCCGCGGTCGCGAGGGCCGGCCCTTGGGCGGAGGCGGTGCTGGGGGCCGCTGTCGGAGGAAGCAGGGAACCGGCGGCCAGGCCGGCGGCGGCGGCCAGTGCGCGGCGACGGGACTGAGCTTGATGAGTCCATGACATTTTCACGCGGCATACCCCTTCTGTGGCCCAGCCGTTGATGGTTGGAGTTGCCCGGAGGTGCCCTGCTCGGTTCGCGCGGAGCGGCTGCTCTGTGTACGAGACGTCGAACATGGATCGGCTTGTCGCGCATTCTGGATGCTAAGCAGTTGGAGAACCTCGTCAATACCTCTCGCATGAATCGTTGAGATCTCCGAAACATTCGAGGTGCCTGATTTCGTGTCTCCGCAGGCCAGTTGACTCGATGATGCAGGTGTGCCACCTTGCGCGGTCTGCGTGGCCGAATCATGGAGGTGGTTCGGCGAAGGGTGTTGACATGTTCGATCGCTTCCCTAATATCCGTGAGGCTCTTGAGTTTCCGAATGGCTCACGAAATTTCGAACGGCCTTTCTTTCTCCTGTGCAGTGTCATGGACGTGACATCGATCTTCGCGTCACCCTCCATGGCGCCCTTTCGCCAAAGGAGCCCTTGGTGCCCAGACGATCGGGCGGACGACTGCTCCGCCTCCTCGCGACCACCGTGCTGACAGTCGCCGCGTCCGTGACGGCCTCCGCTCATCCCACCGCCTCGGCCGCGCCCGGCAGCCCGGCCCTCACCCCACCGTTGGGCTGGAACAGCTGGAACAGCTTCGGGTGCGGGATCACCGAGGCTCAGGTCCGCCAGGCCGCCGACGCGATGGTGTCCTCGGGCATGCGGGACGCCGGCTACCGGTACGTGGTGGTCGACGACTGCTGGTTCGACCCGCAGCGCGACGCGGCGGGCAACCTGCGGGCCAACCCGACCAAGTTCCCCAGCGGGATGAAGGCACTCGGGGACTACATCCACAGCAAGGGCCTGAAGTTCGGGATCTACCAGGTGCCGGGCGAGCGCACCTGCGCGCAGACGACCGGCGCCTATCCCGGGGCGACGGGCAGCAGGGGGCACGAGGTCCAGGATGCCAACACGTTCGCCTCGTGGGGTGTCGACTACCTCAAGTACGACTGGTGCTCCTCCGAGGGCACCCGTGACGAGCAGGTAGCGCGGTTCTCGCTCATGCGCGACGCCCTGCGCGCCACCGGGCGGCCGATCGTCTACAGCATCAACCCCAACAGCTTCCACGCCATCACGGGCGCCACGTACAACTGGGGCGAGGTCGCCGACCTGTGGCGGACGACCGAGGACCTGCTCGACATCTGGCAGAACGCCAACACCAACAGCTATCCGATGGGAGTCGGCAACGTCCTGGACGTCACCGCGCCGCTGGCGGCGCAGTCGGGTCCCGGGCACTGGAACGACCCCGACATGCTGGTCGTCGGCCGTCCCGGTCTGTCACTGACCGAGTCCCGTTCCCACTTCGCCCTATGGGCGCTGATGGGCGCCCCGCTCATGGCCGGCAACGACATCCGCACCATGTCCGCCGACGTGAGCGCCATCCTGCGCAACCCGCGTCTGCTGGCGGTGAACCAGGACTCGCTGGGCGCGGGCGGGCGCAGGGTGCGCGACGACGGCGGCACCGAGGTGTTCGCCAAGCCCCTGTCCGACGGGTCGGTCGCGGTGGGCCTCTTCAACCGGGGAGAGGGCACGGCGACAGTCACCACCACGGCCGCGCAAGTCGGCCTGTCCGGCGGGCAGTTCACCCTCACCGACCTGTGGACCGGCGGTACGTCGAGCACGACGGGGCAGATCTCGGCGAGCGTCCCTGCGCACGGCGTGGCCGCGTTCCGGGTGACCGGGGGCAGCCCGCTGGCCGCCACCACCTCGCGGCTGCGCGGCAACGCATCCGGCCGCTGCGTGGACGTGGACAACGCCTCGACCGCCGCCGGGGCCACGGTTCTGCTGTGGGACTGCCACACGGCCGCCAACCAGCTGTGGACCACGTGGGCCGGCGGCGAGATCCGCGTCTTCGGCGACAAGTGCCTGGATGCCTACAACCAGGGCACCACCAACGGCACCCGGGTCATCACCTGGCCCTGCAACGGCCAGAACAACCAGAAATGGACCGTCGGCTCCGACGGGTCGATCCGCAACGTCCACGCCGGGCTGTGCCTCGACGTCAACGGCACCGGCACCGCCAACGGAACCCCGCTGGTCCTGTGGACCTGCAACGGCCAGGCCAACCAGAAGTGGACCCGCGCGTGAGCAACCGCGGCTTCAGAAGGGGAGTTTCACGATGACTAGGAGAAGATCCCTCTTAGGACCGCCGTGCTCGCGGTGCTGCTCGTCCTGACCCTGGGAGGCACGGCGCTGGGCAGTGCCCCCCCGCGAGAACGCCCCGCGCACGGCCTCCGACACACCGGCCGCATCCGGCGCCGCCTCCCCGAGCTCCGGTTGCGGCAAGACCCCCACCCTGACGAGCGGAACGCACACGATCCAGAGCGGTGGCAAGAACCGGAACTTCATCCTGCGGATCCCGGACGGCTACGACCGCAACCGTCCCCACCGGCTGGTCTTCGGGTTCCACTGGCTGGGCGGCACCTCCACCGACGTCGCCACCGGCCGCACCGTGGAAACGGGCACCTGGGCCTACTACGGGCTCCAGCGACTGGCGAACAACAGCACCATCTTCGTCGCACCCCAAGGCCTCAACAACGGCTGGGCCAATGCCGGTGGGGAGGACGTCACCTTCGTCGACGACATGCTCAGGCGCATCGAGACGGATCTGTGCGTCGACACGACACAGCGCTTCGCCCTGGGATTCAGCTACGGCGCCGCCATGTCGTACGCCCTGGCCTGTTCCCGCGCGACGGTCTTCCGCGCGGTCGCGGTCCAGAGCGGCGGGCAGCTCAGCGGTTGCAGCGGCGGCACTCAGCCCATCGCCTACCTCGGGGTGCACGGCCTCGGGGACAACGTCCTCGGCATCTCCGGCGGTCGGGCGCTGCGGGACAGGTTCGTCAGGAACAACGGCTGCACCCCCCCAGAACCCGCCGGAGCCGGCCCAGGGCAGCCTGACGCACCGGGTCACCGCCTGTTCGGGCTGCTCGGCCGGGCATCCGGTCGTCTGGGCCGCCTTCGACGAAGGACACATCGCCGCTCCGCAGGACGGGGCCGCAGGTGACAGTGGATCCAGGACCTGGTTGCCGCAGGAGGTCTGGAAGTTCTTCACACAGTTCCAGACCTCCAACCCGCCGCCGGTGACGGCGACCCCCCGCCGAACTCCTACACCCTCAACGGCACGGCCTGCGCCGCAACGGTGACTGTGCCGAAGTGACCGACGGTTCGTCGGCGCCCGACCAGGCGCTCTCCGCCTCCGGCTGAGCACCGGGTCGGGCGGCGGGCGGGGCGCGTCGCTCCACGGATGGCGCGCACACCGCGGGAGGGGGTGGGGGCGGAGATCCGAGAGCAGGTGGATGCCGCCGCTGTCGTCGGAGTCACTCGCCGCGGTCACCCGGACGGCCGGCAACAGGCCGGGGGTGTCGACGCCGATGTCAAGCGCGCAGGCGCTCGGCTCGGGATCCCGGCCTTCGGCTTCACGCACGAGGTGCCGCAGCACGCCGTTGAGCTGGTCGAAGATGCCTTCCTTCTGCCGGGCGGCGAAGTAGCCGTACACCGTCTCCCAGGCCGCGAAGTCGTGGGGCAGGTAACGCCAGGGGATCCCGGTGCGGTCACCGTAGAGGATGGCGTCCATGATGCGGCGCAGGTCGTGCCCGGCGGTCGGTCGATGTCCAGGCCCTTGCCCCTGGCAGCCCCGCAGCGCGGACTGCGGTCGGCTTGGCCGGTGGGCCGGACGAAGATCTCGTCGGCGTCGACCGCTTCCGTGCCCTTGCCCGCGGCACTGCCTTGTCGCAGCCGTGACAGGTCATACGGCATCGCTGGGCATTCCGGGTGACTGGGCGATCTCCTGCTCGGCGGCTTCGATGATGGCCAGCACGGCGGCCGCCGCGGCCGCGGGATCGCGGGCCTCGACGGCTTGCACGATGGCGCGGTGACCCGGCAGCGAGGCTTCCACCGCGCCGGGGGTCTGGGTGCTGACGAGGAAGCTGTGTTCCAGCGCGATGTCGACAGCGCGGCCCAGTGAGCCGAGGAGACGGTTGCCGCTGGCGTCGAGCAGGGCCCGGTGGAAGGCGATGTCGGCCTCGACGTAGCCGCTGCGGCCGGGCTGCGCCGCCGCGGCCTCCATGGCCGCCAGGGAGTCGTACAGGACTCGTACATCGTCGGGGCCGGCCCGGTCCGCAGCGAGCCGGGCCGCCTCGGGCTCGACGATCCGGCGCAGTTCACCCGTGTCGCGCAGCAGAGTCGTGGCGTCCCCGGCCTGTTTCCAGCGCAGCACGTCACGGTCCAGGTGGTTCCAGTGCTCCGGGGGCAGCACGCGCGTGCCGGTGCGCGGGCGTACGTGCAGCATCCCCTTGGCCACCAGTGCCTTGACCGCTTCCCGCACCACCCCTCGGCTGACGCCGATCTCGGCCGCGAGCGCGTCCTCGACCGGCAACGGATCCCCCGGCTCCCACGCGCCACCCACGATGCTCCGTCCGAGCTCGTCGACCACGCGCTGATGCGTGGTCAGGAAGTGCACCACGACTTCTGCTGACCCCCTGGACGTCATTCATCGAATCATTTAATGATTGCATGACAGGGTACGGCCTGCGGGTCCTCACCCGACAACGCCCCATCGCGAAGCGGACGACGCCAGAGCCACGGGAGTGCCTGCATGACCGACAGTCAGAAGACGAGCCGCCGCAGCCAGGCATGGTTCGGTGCACGGGGCCGCAGCGGGATGGTGTACCGCTCTTGGATGCGCAACCAGGGATTCGGGCACGAGGTGTTCGACGGGCGTCCCGTCATCGGTATCGCGACCAGTGCCTCCGAACTCGCCCCGTGCAACGCCCATCTGACACGCGTCGCCGAGGCCGTCAAGCGCGGCGTGTGGCAGGCGGGCGGCCTGCCCCTCCAGTTCCCCGCCATGGCCACCGGCGAGACCCTGATGCGCCCCACCGCCATGCTGTACCGCAACCTCATGGCCATGGAGGTCGAGGAGCTGATCCGGGCCAATCCGCTCGACGGTGTCGTGCTGCTGTCCGGCTGCGACAAGACGACCCCCGCCATGCTCATGGGCGCTGCCAGCGTCGATCTGCCCGCCGTCATGGTCACCGGCGGGCCGATGCTCAACGGCAAGTACCGGGGCCAGGACGTGGGATCCGGCACCCACGTGTGGAAGTTCGAGGAGGACCTGAAGACCGGCCGGATGACCGAAGAGGAGTGCTTCTTCGCGGAAGGGTGCATGGCCCGTTCCAACGGGCACTGCATGACGATGGGAACCGCCTCGACGATGGCCTGCATGGCCGAGGCGCTCGGCATGCAGTTGCCGGGCTCGGCGGCCTGGCCCGCGGTCGACTCCCGGCGGATGGAAACCGCGCAGGCGGCGGGGCAGCGCATCGTACGCATGGTGGAGGAGGAGCTGCGCCCCTCGCAGATCCTGACTCGGGAGGCGTTCGAGAACGCCATCCGGGTCAACGCGGCCATCGGCGGCTCCACGAACGCCGTCATCCATCTCACCGCCATCGCCGGACGCGTCGGCGTCGAGCTGAGCCTCCAGGACTTCGACGACCTGGTCCGCGCCGTGCCGACCCTGGTCAACCTGATGCCCAGCGGCAAGTACCTCATGGAGGACTTCTGCTACGCGGGCGGCCTGCCGGCCGTCATGGCCGAGCTGCTCGGCGGCGAGCTGCTGCACGGCGAACAGATCACGGTCACCGGACGCACCATCGCCGAGAACACCGGGAATGCCGAACGCGTCGACTCCGACGTCATCACCGGCCTCGACGTCCCCTTCCAGCCGGCCGGCACCGGTATCGCCGTCCTCCGCGGCAACCTGTGCCCCGACGGCGCTGTGATCAAGCAGTCCGCCGCGTCACCGCACCTGCTCACCCACCGCGGCCCCGCGCGCGTCTTCGACTCCCCCGAGGCCTATCACGAGGTGGCCGACGACCCGGAACTCGACATCGACGAGAACACCGTCATCGTCATCCGTAACGCCGGCCCCAAGGGCTACCCCGGCATGCCCGAGGTCTCCAACGTCCCGCTGCCCGCCAAGCTGCTGAAGGCCGGCGTCAAGGACATGGTGCGCGTTTGCGACGGCCGGATGAGCGGCACCGGGTACGGGACAGTGGTCCTGCACGTAGCGCCCGAGGCCGCCGTCGGTGGACCTCTCGCCCTGGTGCACGACGGGGACCCGGTCGTCCTCGACGTCCCGAACCGCTCCCTGCGCCTGGACGTGGACGACGCCGAGCTCACACGACGCCGGCAGACGTGGAAGGCACCCGCTGAGCGGCACACCAGCGGCTACGCCTGGCTTTACACCCAGAACGTGGAACAGGCCGACCAGGGCGCCGACTTCGGTTTCCTGCGCGGAAGCCGTGGACACGAGGTTCCCCGCGACTCCCACTGAGTCCCAGGTGACCGCACCCCCTCGAACCCAGGAGAGCATCGATCGTGGAATCGGCAGCAGCGCGCCCTCGTCCGGTCCTTACGGCCGGCTCCGTCCTGCCGGCGGACGCCGACCGAGCCGCCCTCGTCGCGCGCGTCCACAACCCGGAAGGGGACGGACCGTGTGTGGCCGCGGTCCGCGGCGAGCAGGTCGTCGACCTGACCGCCATCGCGCCCACCGTCTCCGACCTCATGGAACGCGACGACGCGGCGGCAGTCGTCCGCGAGGCCGACGGCGGACATGTCTGGCGCCTGGACGAACTGCTTGACGCACCGGCCGGCCGCCGTGACGTTCCGCGTCTGCTCGCCCCCATCGACCTGCAAGTGATCAAGGCCGCGGGCGTCACCTTCGCCCGGAGTCTGCTGGAACGCGTCATCGAAGAGCGCACGGGCGGCGATCCGGCGCAGGCCGCGCGGGTACGGGCCCGCGTCGGGCAGGTCGTGGGTGGCACGCTCGACGGCATCCGTCCCGGATCGCCGGAAGCGGTCAAGGCCAAGGAACTGCTCGTCTCCGAAGGACTGTGGTCGCAGTACCTGGAGGTCGGGATCGGGCCGGACCCGGAAGTGTTCACCAAAGCCCCGGTACTGTCCGCGGTCGGCACCGGCGCCGACATCGGCGTGCTCGGTGCCTCGGTGTGGAACAACCCTGAGCCTGAGGCCGTCCTCGTCGTGGACTCGCGCGGCCGGGTACGCGGCGCGACGCTCGGTAACGACGTCAACCTCCGCGACATCGAGGGACGCAGCGCCCTGCTGCTGTCCCGTGCGAAGGACAACAACGCCTCATGCGCGATCGGCCCGTTCGTCCGCCTGCTCGACGAGGACTTCGACCTCGACACCGTACGCGGGATCGACATCGACCTCCGGATCGACGGCACGGACGGCTACGTACTGCGTGGCAGCAGTTCCATGCGCGAGATCAGCCGCGACGTACTGGACTTGGTGGCCGCCACGCACGGCCCGCACCATCAATACCCGGACGGCTTCGTCTTGTTCACCGGAACGCTGTTCGCCCCCACCGAGGACCGACAGGCACCCGGCGCGGGCTTCACCCACGAGTACGGCGACATCGTGCGGATCTCCAGTCCGCGACTCGGCGCTCTGGTCAACACCGTCGTCCCCAGCGAGCAGGCCGCGCCGTGGACGTTCGGCGTACGAGCGCTGATGCGCAACCTCGCCCGGCGTGGCGTGCTGTGAGACGACGAAGCTCGGGCGATACCGATAGGGCACCCCGGAAGCACCGGGCCCCGACCACCACATGCCTGGCCCTGCGGTCCCGTGTGCACAGCTCTGCCGCTGCCGCTGCCGCTGCCGCTGCCGCTGCCGCGACGTGCGCTGCGCACGCCCGGTTCATGCCCGGGCAACCGGCTCCTTCCCGATCGTGGCGTGCAAGCGCCGCGTGTGATCCACATGGCGCTCGGTTCCGGTCAGCGTGACCCTGGCCGTCAGGCGCGGATCCGCGCTGGAGGCGGCCAACCGCACTTCCAGCTCGCCCGGTTCGACGACGCGCCGACCGTCGCGTCCGGTGAAGGAGGCGAGGTCGGCCGGGACCGTGGCACGGAGGCGCCGGGCCTCGCCCGGCTTCAGTTCGACCCGGGTGTAGCCGACCAGGCGCTGCACCGGCTGGACGACGGAGGCGACCGGGTCGTGCAGATAGAGCTGGACGACTTCGGTTCCGGACCGCTCGCCTGTGTTGCGGACGGTGAAGCTGAGGGTGAACTCACCGTCCGTCGGAGCCTCCTGGACGTCCACGGTCAGGTCCGTCCAGTCGAACCGCGTGTAGGACAGACCGTGACCGAAGGCGAACGCGGGGGTCGGGTCGATGGTGGACACCTCGCTGACGTGAGCGAGCCGCGCCCCGAGGTACGTGGCCGGCTGGGAGCCCGGCCCACGCGGCACGCTGACCGGGAGACGTCCGGAGGGATCGGTACGGCCACTGAGCACCCTGGCGATCGCGTGAGTGCCCTCCTCACCCGGGAAGAAGGACTGCACGATCGCAGCGGACTCCTCCACGGCGCGGCCGAGGGCGTACGGTCGTCCCGCGAGCAGCACGGTGACCACGGGTGTCTCCAGGTCGAGCAGGGAGTCGAGCAGTTGCTGCTGCGCGCCGGGCAGCAGCAGCGAGTCGACGTCACATCCCTCGCCGCTGGTGCCCCGCCCGAAGAGCCCGGCGCGGTCGCCGAGCACCACCAGGGCTATGTCGGCCTCGCGTGCCACTCGGGTGGCCTCGCGGATGCCGGAGAGATCTCCGTCATCGATTCCGGTGCCGCGGGCGACCGTGATCTCGGCGTCGGGGAACTCGGTGGCAAGAGTGTCGCGCAGCGTGGGCAGCTCGATTCCGAGTGGGGTACCGGGGTGGCGGACGCCGATGTGCTGGGGGAAGGAGTAGCAGCCGAGTACGGCGCTGGGCTCGTCGGCGTTGGGACCGAGCAGGGCGATGCGGCGCGGCCTCTCGAGCGGCAGGGTGCCGTCGTTGCTCAGCAGCACGACCGCTTCCTCGGCGATCGTGCGAGCCAGCGCGCGATTCTCCGGACCGTCCAGGTCGATTCGGCCGCGCAGGGCGGCCGGGTCGTCCAGGTCCACCCCGTCGAGCGCGGCCGGCACGGGGCTCCAGTCCGGGTCGAGTAGGCCGAGCATCGCCTTCTGGGTGAGTGTCCGGCGCAGGGCGCGATCGACCAACGTCTCCGGTATGCGGCCGTCGGCGACGGCCTCGGCCAAGGGCGCGCCGTAGGTTTTGACATTGGGCAGTTCGACGTCGATGCCCGCGCGCAGCGCCGTGCCGGCGGCGTCGGCCCAGTCGGCTGCGATGCCGTGCAGCGTCTTCAGGAAGGCGATGGCGAAGTAGTCGGCGACGACAGTGCCGTCGAAGCCCCACGTGTCGCGCAGCAGCCCGGTGAGCAGATCCTCGTCGGCCGCCGAGGGCATGCCGTCGGTGTCGGTGTAGGCGTTCATCACCGACCGCGCGCCGCCTTCACGGATCGCCATCTCGAAGGGAGGCAGCAGAACGTCGGCGCGTTCACGCGGGCCCATGGAGGAGGGAGCGAGGTTACGGCCGGCGCGAGAGGCCGAGTAGCCGGCGAAGTGCTTGAGGGTGGCGACGATCCCGGCGGACTCAAGGCCCTGCACGTATGCCGTCCCGATGGTGCCGACGAGGTACGGGTCCTCGCCGATGGTCTCCTCGACCCGGCCCCAGCGGGCGTCGCGCACCACATCCAGGACGGGCGCGAGTCCCTGGTGGACGCCGACGGCACGCATGTCGCGGCCGATGGCGGCGGCCATGCGCCGCACCGTGTCCGGATTGAAGGTGGCGCCCCAGGACAGCGGAACGGGGTAGGCCGTCGCCCCCCAGGCGGCGAAGCCGGCCAGACACTCGTCATGCGCGAGAGCGGGGATGCCGAACCGGTTCGTGGCGGCGATACGGCTCTGGGTACGGGCCAGGGAGAGTGCACCCAGGGCGGGGTCGACCGGGACCGTGCCGAAGGGCCGGGTCAGCTGGCCCAGTCCGTTGGGCAGGAGCGCGTCGAGATCGACGGCCTCCTCCATGTCGTGCTGGTGGGGGGCCACTTCACCGCCCTGATCGGAGGCGCCCACCCACACTCCGTACAGCTGGGCGATCTTCTCCTGAAGGGTCATCGCGTCGATCAGGGCGTCGACTCTCGCGGTGACGGAAACGGTGGGGTCGTTCCAGAGGAAGATTCCGGTGGTGTTGTCTACAGCCACGTTGGCTTTCACTTTCCTCCAACGCGCGTCAGCCCCTTGGCCAGGGCGACGGGCGAACAGGTAGACGAGCAGTCGGTCAACGGCTGAATCCGGCGGTCAGACCGCTCAGTAGCTGACGGCGGCCGAACGCGTACAGGATGATCAGGGGCAGGGTGGTGAGGACGACGGCGGCCAAGAGGGCGGGGACGTTGACCCCGTACTCGCCCTGGAAGGTCCACAGGGCGAGCGGCAGAGTCCGCTGGGAAGGGCTCTGGGTGAGGATCAGCGGCAGCAGGAATCCGTTCCAGATGGTCAGCGCGTTGAAGATGGTCACGGTGAGGATGGCCGGGCGGGTGAGCGGCGCTGCCAGGCGCCACAGCGTCCCCCACTCGGTGGCTCCGTCCACCCGCATCGAGTCGAACAGCTCCTTGGGCACGTCGCGGATGAAGTTGGCGAGTATCAGCACGGACAGCGGGATGGCGAAGGCGATCGACGGCAGGATCAGCGCCAGCAGGCTGTCGTACAGCTGCAGCTTGATGATGATCAGATAGACGGGGATGGCCGTCGCCTGCAGCGGGATGGCGAGGCCCATGAGGAACATGCCGTTCGCCACGCGCAGGAACCGCATGCGCCAGCCGCGCACGATGGCGTAGGCGGCCATGAAGGAGACCGCGACCGCCGGCACCACCGCGCCGGCGGTGACCACGACGCTGTTCCAGAAGTAGCTGATGAAGTCGGACTCGAAGACCAGCTCGTAGTTGTCCAGTGTGGGGTCGGTCGGCGGCGCCAGCGGGTTGCTCGCGTAGTAGTCGCTCCGGGCCTTGAGACTGGTGATGAGAATCCAGTAGAGGGGTACGACGACGACGGCGAGCCAGAGCCATCCGGCCAGACCGCCGAGCCAGTTGCGCCGGCGGGCGGTGGCACCGGGACGGTGCCCCCGCTCGCGTGGGGCGGTCTTCTGCGGTCGCGGCTTGGTCAGCGTGGTGGTCATGTCAGACTCCCTCAAGCTGGCTCTCACCGGCGTCCCGGCCTCCGAGCCTGCGCAGCAGCAGGGCGATGGCGAGGCCCATCAGGACGAGGATGACCGCGATGGCGCTGGCCGGCCCCATCAGGTCGGCCTGGAAGCCCCGTTTGTACATGTCCAGCGCGAGGACCCGGGTGGCGTCTCCTGGGCCGCCCTCGGTCAGGACGAAGATGAGGTCGAAGAAGGTGAGCGAGCCGATCACCATCAGCGTCGACGAGGTGATGATGGTGTATTTGAGCTGGGGCAGCGTGATGCTGAAGAACTGGCGGACCTGCCCGGCGCCGTCCAGCTGTGCGGCCTCGTACAGGGACTGCGGGATCTGCTGGACGCCGCCCTGGTAGATCAGCGAGTGGAACGGGACGAACTGCCAGGAGACGACGAAGACTACGACGCCGAAGGCGAGCCAGGGGCGCCCCAGCCAGTCCTTGCTGAGCCACTCGAACCCCAGCCCGGCGCCCAGCCCGAAGTTGGGGTCCAGCAGCGCCCTGTACGCGACCGCGATCGCCGCGGAGCTGAGCAGGAGCGGGACGAAGTAGATCAGGCTCAGCACCGCGCGGTAGCGCTGGCGGCCGGCCAGGAACGTGCCGAGCAGAATGCTCGCCGGTGTCTGAACCGCCCAGGACACGGCCATCACCAGGAACGTCACCCAGAGGGCGTGCGGCAGCCCGGGGTTGGTGAGCACCGCACGCCAGCTGGTCAGCCCGGACAGGTGGATGGTGCCGATCCCGTCCCACGTCGTGAAGCTCAGCACGAAGACGCCGACGAGCGGGACCACGGCGAAGCCGACGAAGAACAGCAGCGCCGGCACGGCCAGCCAGGGCAGGATGCTGCGCCGGCCCTCGCGCCCTGTAGAGCTCGTGAGTGCGCTCACTTGCCGATGACCTTGTTGAGATTGTCGGTGAACTGCTTCGGCGAGATGGACAGCTGGAACAGCTTGGCGATGTTGTCCAGCAGCGTCTCGGCGGCCGTCGGGCTGAGCGCCTGGTCCCAGGACTGGCCGAACGCCTTCGCGTTGCTGGCGATGCCGTAGACGAACTGCAGGAACTCGGAGCTCTCAGATTCGGCCAGCAGCTTCTCCGAGCCCTTCTGGATCGGCACCGCCCCGGTGTCGATCCACGCCTTCACCTCGTCGTCCGTGAGGACGCCGGTGGCGAAGAAGTCCTTCGCGATCTTCTTCTGCTTGGCGCTGGCCTTCGAGGAGATGGACAGGTACTGGGCGGGGTTGCCGACGGAGTTGCCCGGATCGCCCTTGCCGCCTTCGACGGGTGGGAAGTTCATGAAACCGAGGCCGTCGCTGGAGACGAAGTCTCCGCCCTCGGTCTGCTGGATGCCGTACGACCAGGAGCCCTGCAGCATCATCGCGGCCTTGTCGGTGTACAGCAGCGCCTGGTCGGCGTTGGAGTCCGCGGTGATCGAGGAGAAGCCCTTGATGAATCCGTCCGCCTTGACCAGGTCCTGCACCTTGGTCAGCGCCTCGATGGCGGCCGGGTGGGACCAGGCGTCCTTCTCGCCGTCGAAGACGGCCTGGAACACCTCGGGGCCGCCGATGCGGTCGAACAGGAACTCCAGCCACATCATGTTCGTCCACCGGGACTGGCCGCCGAGGGAGAACGGCGCTATGCCCTCCGCGTTGAACTTGGGCACCAGGGCCATGATGTCGTCCCAGGACTGGGGCGGCTCCACGCCGACGTCGTCGAAGACCCTCTTGTTGTAGAACAGGACGACCGGCTCCACGCTCTCGAACGGCATCGCGTAGATCCTGCCGTCGACGGTCGCCGCGCCGAACGAGGACGGGAAGAGCCGGTTCTTGATGTCAGGGTTCTCGTCGAACCACGGGGTGAGGTCGTCGACCTGGTCGGCCTCCACGTAGGTGCGCAGCGTGCCGCCGCCCCACCCCCAGATGATGGTGGGCGCTTTCCCGGCGCCGATGGCGGTCTTGATCTTCGTCTTGTAGGCGTCGTTCTCGAAGGTGGTGACCTCGATCTGCCCCTTGGGGTTGGCCTCGTTGAACCGCTCCACCGCACCGGACCTGACGCCTTCCTGAGGCTGGCCGCTCAGGTGCCAGTACGTGGCCGTGCCGTCGCCGCCGCCCTTACTGGGGCCGGACGAGCCGCAGGCCGCGAGGGCCGCGGAGGCCGGCACGCCGGCGGCCAGGCCGAGGAGGGTACGTCGGGAGAGCGCCATGTTTTTCTCCGCACTCGAGAGCCATCGGCTTCTCGTGAGTCATGGTGAAAGGTTTTCGTAACAGCCTTCTCCGAGCTCTGTTCGTGCAAATTAAGTTTCGGGCTGACGCCCTGTCAAGGTGTGTGCAGGCGCGTTGTCGTGCTGCCGCCAGCCGCGTAATATCGGGCAAGGACGACCCTCGAGAAGCCTTGGCAGGGACCGAAATTGTTTCGAAATCGACTGGTTGGTGACGGAGAGGCGATGCGATGGCCGCGGCTGACGCACTGTCGGTGCAGGTCATGCACAAGGTCGCTCAGTTCGGCAGCCGCTGCGTCGGCAACTGCCCGGGGCGTGTGGCCGAAGGCGGCGACAGACAGGCGGAGAGCCCACAAGTGGTGCCTCCGGACGATGTGTTCGCGGGAACCCGGGAGCGTTCCGCCGGCAGAGGTCGCCCGACATGGTCCCCGTCACCTCACCCGGGTGTACGGCGGCCGCCGGTGACCGCGGTGGAGAGCGCCGGAGTGCTTGTCGAGTCGCAGCACGCGGTCCCGGAGGAGTCCCGGACCGGCGTCCCCGTGCTTGCGCCCAGATATGGCTGGGACCGGGCGCAAGCGCGCACGTACGGGTCGCACGTGTACTGGTCGGCGTGCATGCCCCGGACCGCGTTCACCGGACGCGATCTCACACGGATCGTCGGACGTGTCGAGGTTGAAGGGCCCGTCGGCACCTCTCCGGACGAGCTCGGTGCCGGGTTGCCGTACGGTTGACCGGTTCCACCCGCATTGCCGGCCCGACCGGCAGCTCACCACACCGGTGGACGTACAGCTGGGAGGAACCGATGCGTCCGAACGCCAGGCGCACCACCTTGGCGGACATCGCCCAAGCGGCGGGAGTCTCCGTCGCGACCGTGTCCAAAGTGGTCAACGGTCGCGGTGACGTGGCGCCGCACACCCGCAGCCGGGTGCAGGAACTGCTGCATCAGCACGACTACCTCGCGCCCGTGTTCCGCCACACCGAGGTCGTCGAAAGCCCGACTATCGAGGTGCAGTTCCAGGGCGGCCTCAAGTCGTACGTGGCCGAGACCCTGGAAGGCATCGTCGAATCCGCCGCCGAATCGGGGGCCTCGGTGGTGATCAGCAAGGCGTCCCATGCCCCGCACTGGGCCCGGGACCTGGTCTCAGCCGGGCGCCGCGCCGTCATCGCGGTCACCAGCGTGTACACCACAGCGCACCTGAACGAACTGGCCCGGTCCGGGCTGCCGCTGGTGGTGCTGGACCCACTGCACCTGCCGGACAGCCGCGTCCACAGCGTCGGGTCGACCAACTTCACCGGCGGCCTGGCCGCGACCCGGCACCTGCTCTCCCTGGGGCACCGCCGCGTCGCCTATATCGGCGGACCGGCCATGGCCGTATGCAACCAGGCACGCATGCACGGCTACCGCGCCGCCATGGAGGCGGAAGGAGCGCAGGTACCCGACTTCTACGTCCAGCCCGGAGATTTCACGTACGAGACCGGGTTGCTCGGCGCCACGGCGCTACTGGGCCTGCAAGAGCCACCGACGGCGATCTTCGCAGGCAACGACGAGATCGCCCTCGGTGTCATCGAGACCGCCCGCGCCCGAGGCCTGCGCATCCCCGAAGACCTGAGCGTGGTCGGCTTCGACGACACAAACCTCGCCCAGATGGCCTCACCGCCACTGACCACCGTGCGCCAGCCACTACGGGAGATGGGTGGTGCCGCCCTGCGCACCGCCCTCCGACTGGCCAACGGCGAAAAGGTCGACTCCCACCACATCGAACTCGCCACCGAACTCGTGGTACGCGCCTCAACGGCGCCACCCCGCGGAGAGATTTCGGCGCGTAGGTAGTCGCAGGTGAGAGGTCGCATTGATGACAGCGGGTACCTACCATGTCGGGTTGCCTGGAGCGCAACGATGCCTCCAGGCAACCGACTTCAGGCTCTAGAAGAACCCAAGTTTCTTCGGACTGTATGAAACAAGAAGGTTCTTCGTCTGCTGGTAGTGCTCCAGCATCATCTTGTGATTCTCGCGGCCGATGCCGGACTGCTTGTAGCCGCCGAACGCCGCATGCGCCGGGTACGCGTGGTAGCAGTTCGTCCACACTCGGCCCGCCTGGATCGAACGGCCCGCGCGGTACGCCGTGTTCATGTCCCGCGTCCATACGCCGGCCCCGAGCCCGTACAGCGTGTCGTTGGCGATCTTGATGGCGTCGTCGAAGTCGGCGAACGACGTGACCGAGACGACCGGGCCGAAGATCTCCTCCTGGAAGATCCGCATCCGGTTGTCGCCCTGGAAGATCGTCGGCTGGACGTAGTAGCCGCCCGCCAACTCACCGTCGTACTCGATACGGTGACCACCCGTCAGTACCTTGGCGCCCTCCTGCTGGCCGATGTCCAGGTAGGAGAGGATCTTCTCCAGCTGGTCGTTGGAGGCCTGGGCGCCGATCATCGTCTCGGTGTCGAGCGGGTGCCCGGGCTTGATCTGCTCGGTGCGGGCGACCGCCGCGTCGAGGAACTCGCTGTAGTGGCCCTGCTGCACGAGCGCCCGCGAAGGACAGGTGCACACCTCGCCCTGGTTGAGCGCGAACATCGTGAAGCCCTCGAGCGCCTTGTCACGGAAGTCGTCGTCCCGCGCCCACACGTCGTCGAAGAAGATGTTCGGGGACTTGCCGCCGAGTTCCAGCGTGACCGGCTTGATGTTCTCGGAGGCGTACTGCATGATCAGCCGCCCCGTCGTGGTCTCCCCGGTGAAGGCGACCTTCGCCACGCGCGAACTGGACGCGAGCGGCTTGCCCGCCTCGACCCCGAACCCGTTGACGATGTTCACGACGCCCGGCGGCAGCAGATCCGCTATGAGGCTCATCCAGTAGTGGATGGACGCCGGAGTCTGCTCGGCGGGCTTGATGACGACCGCGTTGCCCGCGGCGAGCGCGGGGGCCAGCTTCCACACCGCCATCAGGATCGGAAAGTTCCACGGGATGATCTGCGCCACCACACCCAGCGGCTCATGGAAGTGGTACGCGACGGTGTCGTCGTCCAACTCGCCGAGCGACCCCTCCTGGGCACGGATCGCCCCCGCGAAATAGCGGAAGTGGTCGATGGCGAGGGGGATGTCGGCGGCCAGGGTCTCGCGCACCGGCTTGCCGTTCTCCCAGCTCTCGGCAACCGCCAGCTTCTCCAGATTCGCCTCCATACGGTCGGCGATCTTGAGGAGCACATCGGCGCGTGCGGTCACCGAAGTGCGGCCCCAGGCGGGGGCGGCCGCGTGTGCTGCGTCAAGCGCGCGCTCCACGTCCTCCGCCGTGCCCCGCGCGATCTCCGTGAACGCCTGCCCGTTCACCGGGCTCGGGTTCTCGAAGTACTGCCCGCGGGCCGGCGGCACATACTCGCCGCCGATGAAGTGGTCGTAGCGCGCCTGGTAGGAGACGATCGCGCCGTCGGTGCCGGGCGCTGCGTAACGGGTCATGCTGTTCTGCCTCCCGGGGAAGGACCGCCCGCCGTTGGGCGGCTCTCGGGGCGAGAGTAGGAGCGGAGACGTTGCAGGTACGTTGCGCGAGACGGCGGGGGAGTGGGCGCGGTGCGGGGCGAAAGGCGCGGCCGTGGCGGCGGGTGAGGGCCGTTAGTGTCCCGTCCACCCGCGCGGCGCCGACTGCTCGGCCTCCAGTTCCTTCAGGCGAGCCCGTACGGGCGCCGTCGGCCGCATCGCGGCGAGCGTCCGCCATACGTCGAGGTCGTCCTCGCCCCACGGCGAGTGCGCCCAGTCCGCCAGCAGGTCCGGATCGCGGCGGGAGACGAGCGCTGCGCGCAGCCCGTCGGCGAGCCTCCGACGCAGCCGCACCACATCCGGTGCCTGCGAACCGGGCAGCAGCGGCCCCGCGTACGCCCTCGCCGCCGCCGTTACGGCCCCAGTGCTGAGCCCTCGCTCCACGACCGCGATGTCCGACTCCACCGGAACCGCCAGCCGGTACGGCCGTGAGCCGAGCAGCCCCGCCCCGAGGAGCCGCCGCAACCGGGCCAGCTCCGCACGCAGGGTCACCGGCGTCACCGACTCGTCCTCGTACAGCGCGCACAGCAACTCATCGCCGGTCAGCCCCTCCGGGTGCCGGGACAGGAGCACCACGATCTCGCTGTGCCTGCGGCTCAGGCGCAGCCTGCGGCCGCCCGCCATGAGCAGCGCCTCATCGCGGCCCAGCGCGGTCAGCTCGAGCGCGGCGGTGGTGGCCGGAGCCGGTGCCAGCAGCGCCAGTTGAGACTCCGCAGCCCGCGCCACGGCCTGTACGAAACCCAGGCTGTGCGGATGCGCGAGCCCGTCCCCACCGGTGATGTCGACCGCGCCCAACAGCCGTCCCGTGCGCGGATCATGCACGGGAGCCGCAGCGCACGTCCACGGCTGCACACGCCGGATGAAGTGCTCGGCCGCGAAGACCTGCACCGGCCGGTCGAGAGCGACCGCCGTACCCGGAGCATTCGTACCGACTGCCGACTCCGCCCAGCGCGCACCCGGCACGAAGTTCATGCCGTCCGCCCTCTGGCGGGTCCCCGCGTGGCCCTCGACCCACAGCAGCCTGCCCTGCGCGTCGCACACCGCCAGGAGATGCTCGCCGTCCGACGCGAACGTGCCCATGAGTTCACGGAACAGCGGCATGACCCTGGCAAGCGGGTGCTCCGCACGGTAGGAGCCCAGGTCGCCGTCCGTGAGCTCCACGGATGCGGTGCCGTCCGGTCCCACACCGGCCCGCGCCGAGCGACGCCACGAGTCGGCCACCACGGAACGCACCGGCAGCGGCACCGTGCCCGCCGCAGTGAACGTCTCATGGGCGCGGCGCAGCACCCGTACCCTCTCGACGGGATCGGACCCCGGTTCCAGGGCCACCCATGGATCGGACAACTCGGCCTCCCCGGAAGGCGATGCGGCTGGGGACATCGTCACTCCGGCGACGAGCGCGGACAAGCGTCACGACCAGGCTCGGTACAGGGCTCGGTGCGGGCTCCCCACGGGCCGCGCTGCCTTGCCCACGGACTTCCGCACTTGAACGGCCCGCCTGTCAGGCGGAGTTGACCAGCCTTATATACCGTGTCCAGTCCCAGTGCGGCCCCGGATCGGTGTGGTCCGAGCCCGGCACTTCATAGTGCGCGAGGATGTGTGAGCGGTCCTTGGGGATGCCGTACTTGGTGCAGATCGCCGCGGTCAATCTCGCCGACCCCTCGTACATGCGGTCGGTGAAGTATCCGGGCTTGTCCACCCAGCCTTCGTGCTCGATACCGATGCTGCGTGTGTTGTAGTCCCAGTTGCCCGCATGCCATGCGGTGTCGCGCTCCCGCACTATCTGCGCGACACCACCATCGGCCGATCGCACGACGTAGTGCGCGGACACGTTCTTCTCCCGGTTCTGGAAGATCCGCAGAGTGGTCGCGTAGGTCGCCTGCGCCACATGGATGATCACGAAGTCGATGGGATGGCTCTTCGGGCGGTCGGAGACCGTGTAGTTGGAGGGGCTCGCCGGAACCCACTCGGCGGGCGCGTAGTCGAACGCCGGAGTCCGGGCGTCCGCCCGTGTGCTGGGCAGTAACGCGGTGGAGAGTGTGGCGAGGGCGGCTGTCTGCAGGACACGTCGCCTGCTGGGAAGTGACTGGGGCCAGAAGCCGGCACGGTTCAAGAGGGAACTGCCTTTCGGTGGTCAGTGGCGGTGCTTGGTTTCGCGCAGCCGGGCGTGCAGCCCGCGAGGTATCTCGCGTTCTGGCAGCCGCTCCTCGCGGAGCTTGGCCACGCACGGAATCCCTGCCGCCTCCGACCCGTTCCGACACCGCAGCAGCACTACTCCTGACATGTGAATCCCCCGATCCCCCGGGTCCTTGGACACACGGTCCATGGACAAGTCTCCGTCGCCCTGACAGCGGCGGCTCGCGTGAATTACGGTACGGCGCTTGCCGGTTGAGGAGGAAGTGGTCCGGCCAGATCCGTGGACAACGCGGGCATTGTGGATAACTCGGTCACCCACAAGGGTGATTGGGACAGGGGGCACCGCCAGGGGAGGGACCGGAAGAGATTCCACACGAGCGGGCGAGTGCAGGACTATGCTCCGCTCGCCACCGCCGCCGGATCATCGAGCACCGCCCGCACCACCGAGTGCGCGGCGCCCAGCAGCGGACCCTCTGGCCCGAGCCGTGAGACAGCCACCGCGCACGCGGGACCGGCCGTGCGCCGCGCCAACTCCCGTTCCAGCGATGGCAGCAGCCACGGGGCGAGTTCGGACAGGGCTCCGCCCAGCACCACGGCTTCAGGGTCCAGCAGATTGACCGCGCCGGTCAGCGCGATGCCGAGCGCTGTTCCGGCGTCGTGCAGAGCCCGCCGTACGACCTGGTCGTCCTGCGCGGCACGCGCGGCGAGCAGCCCGACGGCGTTCTCGCCCGGTTCCAGGCCCGCCACACGCAGTACGGCCTCCTCGCCCGCGTACTGCTCGAGACAGCCCCGCCCGCCGCACGCACAGGCCGGCCCGTCGGGACGTACCGGCACATGCCCCAACTCGCCCGCGAAACCATGCCTGCCGCGCAGCAGCCGACCGTCCACGACCACAGCTCCACCAATACCGATCTCCGCCGAGACATGCAGAAAGTCGCGCGGTGCGGCCTCGTTGAGCCAGAGTTCGGCGAGCCCGCCGAAGTTCGCCTCGTTGTCGACCGTCAGCGGGAGTTCGCCGGGTAGCAGCGCGCCGAGATCCGTGTCCTGCCAGTCGAGGTTGGGGGCCCGAACCACGGTCCGGGCGTCGCGGGCCACCAGTCCGGGCACGGCGACGGCGAGACCCGCGGGCCACAGGCCTTCCCGGTCCGCGTCGGCGACGACCTGGCGCACCAGCGCGGTCAGGTCCCTCAGTACCGGCTCCGGCGACCGGCCTCGGTTGGCGCCGCGGCGAACCGCCCGTGCCCGCACCTTGCCGCGCAGATCCACCGCGCACACGGCGAGATGGTCGACGCCCACTTCCGCGCCGATCCCGGCGGGGCCGTGCCCGCTGACGGCCAGCGCCGAGCCGGGCCGCCCCACCCGGCCGGGGCGCTCGGGCCCGAGCTCTTCGAGGAGCCCCGAGCGGATCAGCTCGTCCACGAGGGTGGAGACGGCCGCCCGGGTCAGCCCGATGCGGGAGGCGACGGCGGCACGGGACAGCGGCCCCTCGGCGCTGACGGTGTGCATCACGCGCGAGAGGTTGCGGCGGCGCATGCCCTGCTGCGTATCGGGCAGTCGGCGGCCGGGACTGCTGGGGTGGGCCTCGTGCAGCGGTGCGGTCATGCCTCCGTCAGTCCCTCGTCCGGCCGGCCCCTGTCAGGGCTGTCCTGGTCAGTGCGGGCCGAGGCCCGCAGAAGTGGGTCTCGTCAGCGCTGATCCGGTTGGCGCTCCAGCAGCGGGGCCGCGTCGGAGAGTACCCCCGCGATGCGCGCCAGTGCCTCTTCGTCACGCTCCACCGCCTCGAGTACCGGTCCGCGCGCGGTGTCCCAGCGCCGGGCCACCGCCGCCGGGTCCTCGCCGGTCAGTACGCCCGCGGCCTGCGCGGCGGCGCCGAGGGCGACCAGTTCCTTGGCTTCGGGTACTTGAACGGGGCGTCCCGACAGGCGGCGTACGGTCTGCTGCCAGGCCGTTCCGCGCGCGCCCCCGCCGATGAGCAGGATGGGAGCCGAGCGGTCCGCGTCCGCGTCGAGCACCAGGTCGAGAGCGCCGAGCAGCGAGTGGACGGCGCCGTCGTACGCGGCCTGCAGCAGCTGCCCGGGTGTCGTGTCGTGGCGCAGTCCGTGCAGCAGCCCTGAGGCGTGCGGCAGGTCGGGGGTCCGCTCGCCGTCCAGGTAGGGGAGCAGGGTCACGCTCGTGCCCGGCTCGACGGCCTGGCGGTCGATGCCCAGCAAGGTGGCGACGCGGTCCACGGCGAGCGTGCAGTTGAGGGTGCAGGCCAGCGGCAGCCAGTCGCCACGCGCGTCGGCGAAGCCGGCCACGGTCCCGGTCGGATCGGTGGGGCGGCGCGTCGAGACCGCGTACACCGTTCCGGACGTGCCGAGGCTGAGCACCGCGGTGCCCGGGCGCAGCCCGAGCCCGAGTGCGGCGGCGGCGTTGTCCCCGGTGCCCGGAGCGACCAGCGTGCCCTTGGAGAAGGGCAGGTCGCCGCTGTCGCGCACGGTTCCGACCACCTCGCCGGGCCGGACCACCCGGGGCAGCAGCGCCGGGTCGAGGCCCACGTGGCGAAGGACCTCCTCGTCGTACGTCTCGGTCCCGGACGCCCACCAGCCCGTACCGGACGCATCGCCCCGGTCGGTCGTGCCCAGTCCCGTGAGGCGCTCGGTGAGGTAGTCGTGGGGCAGCCGCACGGCCGCGGTCGCGCGGATCGCCTCGGGCTCGTTCTCGGCGAGCCAGGCCCACTTCGTGACCGTGAAGGAAGGGCCCGGCACACTCCCTGTGCGCTCGGCCCAGGCCTTCGGGCCACCCAGTTCGTCCACCAGGCGCCGGGCCTGTGGGGCCGAGCGCACGTCGTTCCACAGCAGGGCAGGGCGCACCGGGTCTCCCTGGGCGTCCAGCGTGACGAGCCCGTGCTGCTGGCCGCCCACGGACACCGCCGCGGCCTCGTGCGCCGCGTCGCCGCACTGGTGCAGCGCCTCGCGCAGCGCCTCCCACCACTGCCGCGGATCACTTTCACGGCCCGCTCCAGAGGAGACGGTGTGCGGTGCCTGTCCGCTCGCCACCACCTCTCCGGTGGCCGCGTCCACGACCAGCGCTTTGGTGGACTGGGTGGACGTGTCCACGCCGACGACGAGCGGACCCTCGGCTGCTGACATCGGGCTCTCTCCCTCTTTCCGCGGCTCCGCGGGATACGGCCTGCTTCCGGGCGCCCGGACCGACACGGTCCGGCTTTCACACCTGGTCTCTTCCCAGAGATGCCTTCGCATACTAATTTGTTAAGCGCCATGACGAAATAGTCGGAGCGAGCTAGGAGCCGCGGCATGAACTACCAGCCCACCCCCGAGGACAGGTTCACCTTCGGCCTGTGGACCGTCGGCTGGCAGGGAAGGGACCCGTTCGGCGATGCCACCCGGCGTGCCCTTGACCCGGTCGAGACGGTGCAGCGCCTGTCGGAACTCGGCGCCTACGGAGTGACCTTCCACGACGACGACCTGATCCCCTTCGGGTCCTCGGACACCGAGCGCGAGTCGCACATCAAGCGCTTCCGTCAGGCGCTCGACACGACCGGCATGACCGTGCCGATGGCCACCACGAACCTGTTCGCGCACCCCGTCTTCAAGGACGGCGCGTTCACCGCCAACGACCGTGACGTGCGCCGCTACGCACTGCGCAAGACGATCCGCAACATCGACCTCGCGGTCGAGCTGGGCGCCCAGATCTACGTCGCCTGGGGCGGCCGGGAAGGCGCCGAATCCGGCGGTGCCAAGGACGTACGCCTCGCACTCGACCGCATGAAGGAGGCCTTCGACCTCCTCGGCGAGTACGTCACCTCCCAGGGATACGATCTGCGCTTCGCGATCGAGCCCAAGCCGAATGAGCCCCGCGGCGACATCCTCCTGCCGACGGTCGGCCACGCCCTGGCGTTCATCGAGCGCCTGGAGCGGCCGGAGCTGTACGGCGTCAACCCCGAAGTGGGCCACGAGCAGATGGCCGGGCTGAACTTCCCGCACGGCATCGCCCAGGCCCTGTGGGCGGACAAGCTCTTCCACATCGACCTCAACGGACAGTCCGGCATCAAGTACGACCAGGACCTCCGCTTCGGAGCAGGCGACCTACGGGCGGCGTTCTGGCTGGTGGACCTCCTGGAGAGCGCCGGTTACGCAGGACCGAAGCATTTCGACTTCAAGCCCCCGCGCACCGAGGACCTCGACGGCGTGTGGGCGTCGGCCGCGGGCTGTATGCGCAACTACCTCATCCTGAAGGAGCGTTCGGCCGCGTTCCGTGCCGACCCGGAGGTCCAGGAGGCCCTGCGCGCCTCGCGCCTGGACGAACTGGCACAGCCCACGGCCGCGGACGGCCTTCAGGCGCTGCTCGCCGACCGAGCGGCCTTCGAGGAGTTCGACGTGGAGGCCGCCGCCGCGCGCGGGATGGCATTCGAGCGCCTGGACCAGCTGGCCATGGACCATCTGCTGGGCGCCAGGGGCTGATCCGCCCTCTCCTGGTGAGGCTCTGCGCGGAATTCCGCGGAATCATGCGATCCATGCCATGAGTCCGTATCAAGTTCCGCGCAGGGGTCGCCTGATGACCGGTTCGAGGCGAGCCTTGACGGTATGGCCACGCCGCCCTTACCGCCCCAGCCGCCGGACGACACACCGCCTCCGGGCAACGGCGGCTTCGGTCCGCTGCCCGAAGGCTTCGGGCCACCTCCCGAGGGCTACGGCCCGCCTTCCGGGGGTTACGGTCCGCCCCCTGGAGGCTATGGGCCGCCGACCGGAGGCGGTGGTCCGCCATGGCAGGGCGGCGGGGACTGGCAGCAACCGCCGCCGCCCCCTGGCCCACCCGGCGCCGGTCCGGGAGGGCGCCGCAACGTGCTCTTCATCGTGCTGGCCGTGATCGTGGCGATCGGGGCCGTCGCCGCAGTGGTGCTGGTGGCCACCAGCGACGAGGGCTCGTCGGGCAAGCAGTCGCCTGCGGGGAGCAGCGACACCACCAGGGGTACGCCCACGCCGTCACTGAGCATCCCCTCTGAGCTGCCCAGCGAACTGCCCTCCCTGCCCTCCGGAGTGCCCGATCTGCCGAGTGACCTGCCCAGCGGCCTGCCCACCGACCTGGAGTCGCTGCTCCCGACTCCCGCGGGCAATGAAGTGCCGTACTACATGCTGAAGGCCGGTGACTGCTTCAACGTCGACAACAGCAAGCCCGGCCAGGCCGCGAAGCGGTCGTGCCGTACGGCGCATGACGCCGAAGTCGTCAAGGTGACCGAGCTGACAGGCACTTACTCGACCGATGCCGCCCTCAAGAAGGCGGCAACGGACCTGTGCGAGAAACCTCTGCAGGACAAGGCGGTCAAGCAGCCGGCCGGGACTGTGCGCGGCACCCTGGTGCAGTATCCGGACTCCACCGGCTTCAAGCTCGGCATCGACAACGTCGCGTGCAGCCTGGCCGCGGACCCCGGTGGGAACGGCAAACTCACCAAGCCGCTGACGTGAACCACGCGCGCGTGGCGCAAAAACGTCAGCCACGCGCGCGTACCGGATGAAAACGCGAGCCGGGCGCTCAGATCCCGCTTCCGCGAGGCAGCCGCACGTACGTCACCGTCGTCTCGACCTTGCTGTCCACCAGGCGTCCCTGGTCGTCGAACGCGCCCTCGCCGTCCGTCATCCCGAAGTCGTTGTCGTTGATGACAGCGAGCGTGTCGTGATCCACGCGCGCGATGCCCTCGATCTTCCCGGGCAGCCCCTCGACCTTGCCGAGGTCGACGACGAGGCGCTTGCGCAGCACCGGAACACCGGAGACGGCCGGATCGTCCAGCTGCTCCAGAGTCGGGGACGTGGTGGCGTCGTCCCACTTGTCACCGAGGATGTCCGCGCCCCGGCTCAGCCTCACGACCTGCAACCTGGCCGCCTTGTCGGTGCGCTCCTCGACGAGCAGCCGGTCACGGCCGACGGCCACCACGGAGGAGATCTTCAGCTCCGATGTGTCTTCCTCGCCAGGGTCGACCACGCTCACCGGGTCGAAGCGGTACGCGTACTCGGCCGTGACCGCCCGCTTCTTCGGCGAGAAGCGCAGCAGGCGTGTCGTGAGCGACGCCTCACCCGCGTCCTGATCCGGCACGGACAGCGGGCTCTGCATGGCCATCACCAGGTCCCCGCCCGGGAGTTGGGCGAGCCCTTCGAAGCCCCGGTTGACCTTTCGGTGCAGCAGGATCGAGGGCAGTGCCTCGACGACCGGGTAGTCCGTGCCGGTCAGGTTCAGCCCCTTCGGCACATAGCGGGTGAGCACCTTCCCGCGCGCGGAGACGTGAACCAGTGAGGGCCCGTACTCGTCAGCGAGCCAGAAGCTGCCGTCCTTGGCACGCACGATGCCCTCGGTGTCCACACCGTTCGGGTTGTACGAGAGCGGCGTCTTCGCGTCGTACGAGTACGGCGCTTCGTCGCGCCCCTTCTGGTTGGACAGACCTGTGACGGACTTCCCGGAGGAGGTCGTGACCGGGATCGCGTCCAGCACCTTCACGGTGCTCCCGGACACGCGGATCTTCACGATGGCCGGATCGAAGCCGGGCACGGGGAACGTACGGCGCTTCTTGCCGTCCACCGTGATCTGGCCATTGGGGCCGCGATCGGTGACCGTCCAGAACTCGCCCATGCGGCCCGCCGGGTAGATGTCGCTGCCGATACCGCCGAGGTCCACACCGCGGTCGTCGTCCACGGTGCCCGGCAGCAGCGCGTTGCTGAACCCGCCGAGCGGGATGTCGCCGAGCGTCGCGGTGCGTGTGACCCGCGCGTCCCCGGAGGGGGTGCCGACAGCCGTGCCGGACGCCACGAGGGTGGCCAGCAGGGCGAGCGGCACGCCGGCGGCGACGGAACGGTGGACGTGGCGCCGACGGACGGCGTGCGGGGACATCGGGCCTCCTGGGGCACGGGTGCGTGGACAGTGGCCAGATTTCGCCCCCGCATCGAACGCCGTACGACCGCCACGTGAACGCGGAGCGTCAACCACTCATCCGCTGGGCGGTGTTGGGATCATTCGCGGCCCTCCGCCAGGGCGAGGGCAGTCGCCGGATCCTGCGTGGCCGGCCCCACGGGAGCCCATCGTCCCCGTTCCTGGCGATACGGCCACCAGCGGCCGTCGAGCCCCAGTCGCAGTTGCGCCCGCCCACCGTCGACCGTCCAGCGATTGCGGGACGCGCGCAGTCGCGGCCGCTCGTCGTCCTCCCAGGCCGACTCGAGGGCGGCACGCGCGCGTGCGAGTGTTTCCGCCTCCACCGTCCACTCGGTCTCGAGCACGTCGAGGGCGGCCACACCCCCGTACTCCCAGGCGCGGACGCCGAGCTCCAGCCCCTCACGGTCGCGGCCCGACCCTTCGCCGAGCCGAGCGGCCACCGTGGACTCAGGGAACTCCGCGGCGCCCACGGCCAGCCGCACGGCATCCTGTGTGACCGTCAACTCCGCTTCCACGGGATGCGCTTCATGATCGGGCCGGAGCGCCTCGGCGAGCAGCCGGTGGGCCTCGCGAGCAGTCTGCGTCGCCAGGAACGCCAGGGCGGTCGGGTCGACGCCGGGTGCGGGTGCTGTCTCCGTGTCCAGCGAAGGCGGCTGTCCCGGATCTCCGGGCAGCACAGGCGCGTCTGGCAGCGGCGGCAGGATGTCCGCCGCCGCGTACGCCTCAGCGGCGTCCACGCCCTCGGACGGCTCATCCCGCACGGGGACGGCTTCGGCCTGGGGACCGCTGCGCACCTGCAACTCGTCCAGCAGCTCACGCTCTCCCCGGCCGCGCATCAACAGCAGCACGAACGGGTCCTGGTCCAGCAGCCGCGCCATCTGGTAGCACAGCGCCGCCGTGTGACCACAGTGGTCCCAGGCATCACAGTCGCACTCAGGCTCCAGATCGCCAAGTCCCGGCAGGAGTTCGACGCCGGCGGTCGCCGCGTCCTCGACCAGATGCGGTGGCATCTCACGGTCGAGCAGCGCCGCGATGTGCCCGGCCCGTTCCACAGCCATGTCCAGGAAACGGTCCCACTGGTCCTCGGACAGCTGCTGGAGCAGGACATCGGCGCGATGCGCGGTTCGGTCGCGGTCCTGGACCACCGCGGTGATGCGCCCGGGACGCACCGACACGGCTCCCACGGCTCCCACGCGCGCGAGCCGGCGGCCCGTCCTCACCTGCTCCGAGTCCAGAGCCGCGTCCTCCAGCGCCTTCAGCCAGGCCTGCCCCCACCATGTCTGCGCGAAGCCCCGCCCGCGCGCGGGCGGCAGCGCGGCGAAGGTGCGCTCCGGGCTGTCTTCGTACGGATCGCTCATCGGGCGCCTCCTCGCAGCTCCACCAGGTCGGCCAGTTCGGTGTCGGTCAGTTCGGTGAGCGCCGACTCCCCGGCGCCGAGCACCGAGTCCGCCAACTCCCGCTTGCGCGCCAGCATGTCCGCGATCCGGTCCTCGATCGTGCCCTCCGCGATCAGCCGGTGCACCTGCACCGGCTGGGTCTGCCCGATGCGGTACGCGCGGTCGGTGGCCTGTGCCTCGACGGCAGGGTTCCACCAGCGGTCGTAGTGCACGACATGCTCGGCACGCGTCAGGTTCAGACCCGTGCCCGCGGCCTTCAGCGACAACAAGAAGACCGGCACTTCGCCCTCCTGGAAGCGCTGCACCATGGCCTCCCGCTCGGCGACGGGCGTGCCACCGTGCAGGAACTGAGAGGAAACCCCGCGCGCCGACAAGTGGCGTTCGATCAGCCGCGCCATCCGTACGTACTGGGTGAAGACCAGAACACTCGCTCCCTCGGAGAGGATGGTGCCGAGCAGTTCGTCCAGCAGTTCCAGCTTTCCGGAGCGGCCCGCGATCTTCGGACCGTCCTCCTTGAGGAACTGTGCCGGGTGATTGCAGACCTGCTTCAACCCGGTCAGCAGCTTCACGATCAAGCCGCGCCGCGCCATGCTGTCGGCGCCCGAAATCTCCGCCAGAGTCTCGCGGACCACCGCCTCGTAGAGGCCTGCCTGCTCCTTGGTGAGCGACACGGCACGGTCGGTCTCGGTCTTCGGCGGCAACTCGGGCGCGATGCCCGGGTCCGACTTGCGGCGGCGCAGCAGGAACGGCCGTACGATCTGGGCGAGCCGATCCGCCGCGCCGGGATCCTGCCCGCCCTCGACGTCCTGCGCGTACCGGGTGCGGAACGTGCCGAGCCTGCCGAGCAGTCCCGGAGTCGTCCAGTCGAGAATCGCCCACAGCTCGGAGAGATTGTTCTCCACCGGAGTCCCGGTGAGCGCCACGCGCGCGCGTGCACCGATCGTCCGCAGCCGGCGTGCCGTGTCCGAGTACGGGTTCTTCACGTGCTGCGCCTCGTCCGCGACGACCATGCCCCACGACGCCCCGGCCAGCTGCTCGGCGTCGAGCCGCATCGTGCCGTACGTCGTGAGGACGAACTCACCGTCGGCCAGGTCCTCCAGGCTCCGTCGCGGCCCGTGAAAACGGCGCACCGGGGTGCCCGGTGCGAACTTCTCGATCTCGCGCTGCCAGTTGCCCATCAGGGACGTCGGGCAGACGACGAGAGTGGGACCCGCCGCCGACTCGTCGCTCTGCCGGTGCAGATGCAGGGCGATCAGCGTGATCGTCTTGCCCAGGCCCATGTCGTCGGCCAGGCAGCCGCCCAGCCCCAACGAGGTCATCCGGGCCAGCCAGTTGAGGCCCCGCAGCTGGTAGTCCCGCAGGGTGGCGGTGAGCGCGGCGGGCTGACCGACCGGCTCCTGCCCCTCAGGGTCCGCGAGCCGCTCGCGCAGCGTCGCCAGCCACCCCGTGGGCCGGACGTCGACCTGGCGGCCGTCGACCTCCGTGGAGCCCGTCAGAGCGGCGCTCAGCGCGTCGATGGGGGTGACCTTGCGGTCCTGCTGCGCACGGGCGCGGTGCACCTCCTGCGGGTCGACGAGGACCCACTGATCGCGCAGCCGCACCATGGGGCGGTTCGCCTCGGCGAGCCGGTCCAGCTCCTGCCGCGTCAGCGGCTGATCACCCAGCGCGAACGACCAGTTGAAGGCGAGCAGTGCGTCGGCCGACAGGAACGACGGCACGTCCGACGACAGCCGCCCCGGGCCCTGTTCGTCATCCGGGGGCCCGATGACCGCGCGGGCCGTCAGCTTGCGCGCCAGCTCCTTGGGCCAGTGCACCTCCACCCCGGCAGCCGCGAGGGCCCGCGCACCATCGCCGAGGAGTTCGGTGACCTCCTCGTCGGCGAGTTCGATCGCGTCGGGCACGGCCGCCGACAACAACGGCGTGAGCGGGGCCCAGGCCCGCGCGGCCCGGCGCAGGGCGAGCAGGGCGTCCAGACGCGCGCGCGGACCGAAGGCAGGACCCGACGCGCCCGCGTCGGCCCATACTTCGGCGGCGTCCGCGATCAGAGCCGGGTCGCTCACACTGTGCAGCTGGAGGACCGCGCGGAAGGGCAGCCGTGGCTCGTCCGCCATGGCCGAGTCCAGGCCCGGAACCTCGATGCGCAGCGAGATCCGTACGCCCGCGTCGTGCCCCGCGGCGACATCGGCGGCCCAGGCGCGCTGCTCGGGGATGTGCTGCGGTGCGGGCGCCGCGAAGGCCGCACCGCCCGTTGCGAGCGGCGCCGCGGCGGACCGGGGGAGCGTGTCGGCAACCGCGTCGAGGAAGGCACGCACCAGCCGCTCCGGATCGGGCAGACGCAGCGGCTCGGTGTCGTCGACCGGCACCGCATGCGCGTGCGGCGGCATCGCGGCGGCGAGCTCGCGGATCCGTTCCACGTCCTCCGCGCGCAGTGGACCGACACGCCACGCGTCATGGTCTGCGGCGCTCAGGCCGGGCAAGAGGAGTCCGCGCGCGGCCAGTTGAAGCGCGAGAACGGCCGCCGCGCCCCAGAAGGCGGCTGCCCTGTGCGCGTGCGCGGCGGCACGCGCGCGCGTGAGGACCGGCAGCGCGGCTCGTACCGGCAGTAGCACGGCAGGCACGGTCACCAGCTCGACGCCGTCGTCGCCGGGCAGGACGACCGTCAGCTCCTCGACGGAGCCTGATCCAACGACAGGAGGGCGGTCGCCGTCGGGGTGCCAGAACGCGACGCCGCCGGTGCGGGCTGGTTCGGCGGGCACGAACACGGCACAGCAGCGGGCCAGTTCGGAGAGCTCGGAGGGAGTCGCCGCGGGAATCCTCAGCACAGGAATAGCTTATTCCTCAAATTTGACTACCGGAGGGCAAGGTTGCCGAGAATACAGCACCAAGGGCATTCGAGAGCCCGGCAAAGGTGTGGCATGGGTCACTTTCCTGAGGGGTGTCGTCAGGTCCACCTGAAGGCGGGTGGATTCCCCAGGACGGACACGGGTGGTGCCGCCATGGTCGCCCAAGGTCACCGATCCGTACGTTTCTTCAGGTCAGCCCCTTTCCGAAGAGACCGGAGACCACCACCATGACCCAGACCGTCGCAGCCGTCGCGGAACATCCTCCCGGAGCTACCGTCGGAAGCGAGTTCACGCCGCTCCTGCGCACCGTCAAGGGCCAGGGTCTCCTCGACCGCAGACACGGCTGGTACGCGCTCGGCATCACCGTCAACGCACTTGCCCTGGCCGCTGTCGCCGTCGGCGTCGTCCTGATCGGCCACTCCTGGTGGGTGCTTCTCCTGGCCCCCCTGCTCGCCCTCCTCTGCGCGCGGACGGCCTTCATGGGTCACGACGCGGGCCACTCCCAGATCACCGCCAACCGGTCCGTGAGCCGCCTGATCGGGCTCGTCCACGGCAACCTGCTGCTGGGCATGAGCTACTCCTGGTGGAACGAGAAGCACAACCGCCACCACGCCAACCCCAACCACATCGACAAGGACCCCGACGTCGCCGCCGACGTCCTGGTGTTCACCAGCGAACAGGCGAGCGGCCGGGCCGGCTTCCGCCGCTGGCTCACCCGCAACCAGGCCTGGCTGTTCTTCCCGCTGACCCTCCTCGAAGGCATCGCCCTGAAGATCCACGGCTTCAGGGACCTGCGCCGGCAGACTCCCCGCGAGCGCATGGTTGAAGGCTCCCTGTTGGTGGTCCACGTCGCCGCCTACGCGGCGCTGCTGCTCACCTCCATGTCAATCGGTCAGGCCCTCGCCTTCGCCGCACTCCACCAGGCACTCTTCGGCCTCCACCTGGGCCTGGCCTTCGCGCCGAACCACAAGGGCATGGAAATGCCCGACCCCGAAGGCGAGCGCTGGGGTCATTTGCGCCGCCAGGTCCTCACCTCCCGCAACATTCGCGGCGGCGCTCTGACCGACTGGTTCCTCGGCGGCCTCAACTACCAGATCGAGCACCACCTGTTCCCGAGCATGCCGCGCCCGCACCTGAGGCTGGCCCAGCCCCTGGTGCGCGCCCACTGCCGAGAGTTGGGTATCCCTTACACGGAGACGGGTCTCGTCGACTCCTACCGTGAGGCCCTGCGCCACATGTACGAGGTTGGGGAGCCCCTCAGGGGGGAGTAGGGGTCGCGACTCAGGGTCGTATCAGGGTCGTGTCCTGGAACCGCGAAGGGCACGGGCCCGTTCTCAGGACAGAGAGCGGCTGTGGCCGCGAAGGAGGCGACACAAGATGTCGAAGAACGCGAAGATCGCCGCAGGAGGCGTGGCGGCCGGGCTCTTCCTGCTGATCTGGCTGCCCTGGTGGGCCGCCTTTCTGATCATCGTGGGGGTTCCGGCGGCAGCGTATCTGACCCTGGACCCCTCACAGCGGCGCAGGCTGCGCCGCGTCACACGCAAGGAGCTCGGCCGCTGAGACTTCACCGACCGGGTCAGTTCCCTTCCAGTGCACAGGAGTTGACCACACCGCCGCTCGCGGGCCTGCCGACGGCACGGCTCGCGAGCGGCGCTTCATCCCGGCGATGAGTGCGTACGCGTCAGAGCGGGCGTACGGCCATCTTGTCCAGTGCGGCCAACAGGCCGGGCAACTCCGGCCCGCGACCCACGGGCAGGATCTCTTCCGGCTTCTCGTCGAGCAGTACAAAGGCGATGTCGTCGGTCCTGGCCACCATCGACCAGCCCGGACCGTCGGCCCGCAGAGTCCGGGCGTCACCCGGCGCGAACGACGAGCGCACGCGCCCGAGGGGCGGTGGCGTGTCCATGTACGCACGGACCTCCGCGAGGACGCGCCGGACACCGCTGCGCGGCACGCCCCCGTCGCCGTCGCTCTTGTTCTTGTCGTCGTCGCCCTGCGCCGTCGGGGCGTCGGGAGATCCGCCGCCCGCAGGCACGAACTCCTCGTCGTCGATCCGCTCCCGCCAGGCCGCCCAGTGGAGTGCTATCTCGTCGGCTCCGAGGCGCCGTTGGGCCGGACCCCAGACCGAGGTGTCCGGCGGGGACAGTGGCTCCCGTTCGGCGATTTCGGGCGCGGGGTCGTGCGGGGCGGGCACATTGGGTGCCGCGACGGCCACGGCCAGCGGCCACCCGGGGAGCGCCGCGACCATTGAGCGGTCGTCGGGCGAGAGGTCGTACTCCATGCCGCAGTCCCACGAGGCGATGGCGACGGCGACCAGCGACACGTCGTCGACGACGACCGTCCACCGCGCTCCGTCCCCGTCCTGTCCGAGCACCAGGCCGTATCCGTCGGCGAGGGGTGCCAGTCCGAGCGCCGCGCAGGCCTCCGGGTAGTCGTCCCCCAGCACGCTGGGGAACTGCGCCGGCGTCAAGAGCACCGCCGTCAGCACATACAGCGCGTCGTCGTCCACGGCGGCGACGGTGGTCTCATCCGTCCCGGCCATCCCAGCCTCCCCATTGCTTACGTCCGTCGGCGCACCTTAGTGCGATCGCTCGGCGGTTGTCACGGTCCCGGGTGCGCGCGGGAGCTGAGGGCATCCGCCTGGACATTGGCGAAACGGCCGTCCGTTACGGTTGAAGCCGGCCGTCCACCATGCCTGGGCGCCTCGGCACAAGCAGTCGGCGTCAGACGGCGGGCAGGCCGAGGAGCGTCCGAGCCACCGCGGTGGGCGACTCGTCGCGTTCCCGCGCCAGGGCGATGACCGCCCGGCACGCCAGCTCGTTCACCCCGAACGACAACGCTTCCGGCGACACCCAGGCCGCGGCCTCGTCGATCCGGTCCTGGTCGTCCTCCGCGCACGCCGACACATAGGCCGCGGCCGCCTCGAAGAGATTGTGAGTGCGCTTCTCCGAACGCCGGTCCTCCTGAGATCCGGACGCTTCCGGGCGCGAAAGGAACTTGCGGAGTCTGGCTGACATGCCGGACATGCGGGCCACCTTCCCCCTGTGCGAGTGCCATCGCTGATCGCTCACCTGCTGCTACTCAACCTGCTACTCAACGTAGAGTTGAAGTCCCGGCACCAGAAGAGGGACGGTGCGGTAAAGCGGCACGGCACCGCACCCCGGTGTTGCGTACGCAGCCGCACCGGAGTGTCGTAAGGCGCGTCCTCAGCCCTCGCGTACGGCCAGCGCGAGGAACCGGGCGTCCTCGTCGACGTACGCCGTCAGGCGCCAGCCGGAGCCGGACAGGAGCGGGCCGAGGTTGGCCTCCGCGCGCAAGTCGTCCGGCGTGATCTGCCGCCCCTGACGGGCCGCGAGGGCTGCCCGGCCGAGAGGATGGAAGAGCGCCAGCCTCCCGCTGGGCCGTACGACACGCGCCAACTCCCTCAGATTCTCCGCAGGGTTCGGCAGGTGAGCGACGAGGCCCGCCGCGAAGACGGCGTCGAGCGAAGCCGTGCGCAGGGGGAGTGCGGCCACATCGGCCAGCAGCAGCCTTCCCACACCGTCCCGTCCCGCCCGTACCGCGGCTTCCAGCATGGCGGGCGTCAGGTCCGCGCCCAGAACCACTCCGGAGGGCCCCACGGCCTCCCTCAGCGGCGGCAGGGCCCGTCCCGTGCCGCAGCCCGCGTCCAGTACGTGGTCGCCCTTCCGCAGCCCCAGTTCGGCGACCGCCGCAGCGTATGCCGGACCGTCGTCGGGAAAACGGGCGTCCCACTCGGCCGCGCGGGCCGCGAAGAACTCCTGCACGTGTGCGTGGTCGTCGCTCATGCTTCGCATGATCTCGCACCGCCGAGAACCGCGAGGTGGTGTACATGTTCGAACGTGATGCGATCGTTCAGGTACACGTTGGCGTCATATTCCAACAGCTTTCGAAATGCGCTCCCTTGGTGCGCTCCGGGCCGGACTAGCGTCCCGGAGCCATGGGACACCTGGACCACGCCACCTTCGGCTGGCTGACCCCCGTGCTGTCGTACGTGATGGCCTGCATAGGCGCCGCCCTGGGGCTGCGCTGCACGGTTCGCGCGCTGGGCGCCACGGGGCGGTCGCGCCGCAACTGGCTGCTCACCGCGGCCTCCGCTATCGGCACGGGCATCTGGACCATGCACTTCGTGGCGATGCTCGGCTTCAGTGTCAGCGGCACCGAGATCCGCTACGACGTGCCGCTGACCATCCTCAGCCTGATCGTCGCCATGGTCGTCGTCGGCGCGGGCGTCTTCGCCGTCGGCTACGGCCGTGACCGAGGCAGGGCACTGGTCCTCGGCGGCCTCACCACCGGCCTCGGCGTGGCGAGCATGCACTACCTCGGCATGGTCGCCCTGCGACTGCACGGTGACGTGAACTACGACCCGGTGCTGGTCGGGATCTCCGTAGTGATCGCCGTGGTCGCGGCGACCGCGGCACTCTGGGCGGCACTGAACATCAAGTCGCCCGTCGCGGTCGCCGTCGCCTCCCTCGTCATGGGAGTGGCGGTGAGCAGCATGCACTACACGGGGATGATCGCGGTCAGCGTGCGTGTCTCCCCTTCGGGCGAGGCCTTGCCCGGGGCCACGGCGATGCAGTTCATCTTCCCTCTCGCCGTCGGCCTCGGGTCCTATCTATTCCTGACCTCGGCGTTCGTCGCGCTCTCACCGACCGCTGGAGAACGCGAGGCCTCCGCATCGGCCCAGCGCCCCGTCGAGAGTGCCGCCCACTAGCGCAGTGACCGCGCCCCGCAGGCGCGTCCCCGAACCACGCCGAGCGAGGAGGCCATGCGTACACCCCGTAGGACCCCAGCAGGCGGCTCACCGCCGCCGCCCTCGACTCCCGCACGGGGCCGCCGCGCGCACGCCGGACCGCCGGCCGACGAAGACTCCGCCTCGCTGGAGCAGGCAGGCGCCGTGTCGAGTGAGATACCCACGCGCGCGGGACGTTGGAGTCCGCGCCCCCGCACCGTACGGGCGAAGATCGTCTGCCTGTTGATGGTGCCCGTCATCTCCTTGCTCGCGCTGTGGGCGTACGCCACCGTCACCACGGCCCAGGACGTCGCACGACTGCGGCAGTTGCAGCGGGTGGACTCCCAGGTGCGTGCCCCGGTGGCCGCCGCCGTCGCCGCACTCCAGGCCGAACGCACCGCCGCCGTTCGCCGAGCCACCGACGACGCCGCCGAGAAGGAGAGCACCCTCAAGCAACTTGCGGCACGCACCGACCGGGCGGTGGCGAAGCTGCGGCTCGGCGAGCACAACACCGTCGCCGACAGCCAGGAGCTGCCCTCCGGAGTGGCACAGCGCCTCGAAGCCTTCGTCACCCGTGCCGAGCAACTGCCTTCCCTGCGGACCGCGGTGGTCGAACGGCGGACGGGGTGGAAAGAGACGTACGGGCAATACACGCAGACCATCTCGACGGCCTTCTCCGTGGGCGGTGCGCTCTCCGGCATCCAGGACGCCGATCTCGGGTCCGACGCGCGCGTGGTGCTCGAGTTCGCCCGCGCGGGGGAGGCCCTTGCGCAGGAGGACGCGGTGCTCGGAGGCGCCCGGCTCACCGGGAGTCTCGACGGAGAGCGGCTGCGACTGTTCAACGGTGCCGCCCACACCCGCCGGTTGCTCACCGAATCCGCTGTTCCTGACCTGCGCGGACCCGAACGGGCCGCATGGGGTGCCCTCGCGGAGAGCAGCGCCTACGCCGGCCTACGTGCTGCCGAGGACAAGGTGCTCGCGAGCGCACCCGGACGCAAGGGGGCCCAGGCCGCGCCCGAGGAGAGCTGGAAAGCAGCACACGCGCGCGTGCAGGACGACATGCGGACGATCGAGGCGAGCGCGGGCCATGCGGTCGCGGACCAGGCCCACCCGTTCCGGCGCGGCCTGCTCTCACCGGCCGGTGCCGCGGTCCTCCTGGGCCTCGTCGCCGTGGCGGCGTCCCTCGTCATCTCCGTACGCATCGGACGCGGCCTCGTCGTCGAGTTGGTGAGCCTGCGCAACAGCGCTCTGGAGATCGCCCGCCGCAAACTCCCGCACGCCATGCGCAGACTGCGGGCGGGAGAGGAGATCGACGTCCGCGCCGAGGCCACTCCCGGCCCGCCCGCGGAGGACGAAGCCGGCCAGGTCGCGGAGGCCCTGAGCACCGTGCACCGCGCCGCCCTGCGCGCCGCCGTCGAACGCGCGGAGCTCGCCAGCGGCATCTCCGGAGTCTTCGTCAATCTCGCCCGCCGCAGCCAGGTCCTCGTACACCGCCAACTGAACCTGCTGGACAGCATGGAGCGCCGGTCAGAGGACCCGGACGAACTCAGCGACCTGTTCCGGCTCGACCACCTGACCACGCGTATGCGCCGCCACGCGGAGAGCCTGATCATCCTCTCCGGAGCCGCTCCCGGCCGGGCCTGGCGGACGCCGGTGTCGCTCTCGAACGTGGTCCGTGCCGCCGTATCCGAAGTCGAGGACTACGCGCGCGTGGAGGTACGACACCTCCCGGAGACGTCGGTCGCCGGAGCGGCGGTCGCCGACCTCACGCACCTCCTTGCCGAAATCGTCGAGAACGCCGCACAGTTCTCGCCGCCTCACACCAAGGTGCGTATCACCGGCGAACCGGTCGGCAACGGCTACGCGCTGGAGATCGAAGACCGGGGACTCGGCATGGGCAAGGAGACCCTCGCCGAAGCGAACCGTCGCATCGAGCAGTCCGAAGCTCTCGACCTGTTCGACAGCGACCGGCTCGGGCTCTTCGTGGTGAGCAGGCTCGCCGCCCGGCACGGCATCAAGGTGCATCTGCGGACCTCACCCTTCGGGGGCACCACCGCGGTGGTCCTGCTGCCCACCGCACTCCTTCAGACCACTGCGGTGGAGCGTTCTGGTGCCCACCGGGAGGAGACCGGACCGCCCGCGGAACGCGAGTACGCGCGCGTGCCCGCCGCCCCGCAGCAGGAATCCGTAGAGTCCCTGAACGAACGGCCCGCTCTGGTGGCGCCCGTGCAGGCGGCCATGCGGGCCGCCGGGGACCGGCCGGGGGGAGACGGGAACGGCCCGTCCGATGCCCCACCGCCTGGCGTCACGACCCTTCGGCTGCACCGCCCGGCCGACGAGGCGCAGGAACCGGATGGGCTCCCACGGCGCGTGCGACAGGCGAGCCTCGCCCCGCAGTTGCGCGAGGAGCGCCCCGCTGAGCCCACGACCGCGGTGGACCCTCAGGGCGACGAGGAGCGCACCCCTGAGCTGGTACGGGACCGTATGGCGGCCTACCGCGCCGGCTGGGCCCGCGGTGGCGGCCGCTCGCCCGGCCTCGGCGCAACCCCCGACCCGGCGTCGGGCGGCGATGGCAGTGAAGGAGACCTCGCATGATCCACGACCAGGGTATGGGGACCACGCAGCGGACCGGTGAACTCGACTGGCTGCTGGACGACTTGGTGACCCGCGTCGGTGAGGTACGGCATGCCGTGGTGCTGTCCAACGACGGGCTCGCGATGGGCGCGTCCGGCGCCCTCACGCGGGAGGACGCCGAGCACCTCGCCGCGGTCGCCTCGGGCTTCAACAGCCTGGCCAAGGGCGCCGGCCGCCACTTCGGCGTCGGCGGCGTACGCCAGACCATGGTGGAGATGGACGACGGCTTCCTGTTCGTGGCCGCCGCCGGCGACGGCTCCTGCCTCGCCGTCCTGAGCGCCGTGACCGCCGACATAGGGCTGGTCGCCTACGAGATGGCGCTCCTGGTCAAGCGGGTGGGCGAGCACCTTTCCACCGCGCCGCGCGCCGGCGCTCGACCGGCCGCGTCCGGGTGAGCGAAGGGCGGCGGACATGACCGAGGACAGAACCGGCCCTCCTGGGCAGCCGGGCAGCCAGTGGTACGACGACGAGGCCGGGCCGCTCGTCCGCCCGTACGCGATGACGGGCGGACGCACCAAACCCGGACCCACCGGGGTGCGCTTCGACCTGATCGCGCTCGTCACGCTGCACACGGGCGCCATGGACATCGGCGACGACACCTCGCTCGGCCCGGAACACCTGGCCCTCATCGACCTCTGCCGTGCGGAGACTCAGTCCGTCGCCGAACTGGCCGCGGGCGCCGACCTGCCCGTCGGCGTGGTCCGGGTGCTCCTGGGAGACCTCCTGGAGCTGGGCCGCGTCACGGTCAGCCGACCTGTGCCACCAGCCCAGCTGCCCGACGAACGCATCCTGCGCGAGGTCATCGAGGGACTGAGAGCGCTGTGAAGACGGACCCGAACCCACGCCGGCGGTTGCCGGCACTCCCGAGAGAAGTAATCGATGGTCTCCGAGCACTCCGATGCCCCGAACGGCGAGACGGCCCCACTTGCCTTGAAGATCCTGGTCGCCGGCGGATTCGGCGTGGGCAAGACCACCCTCGTAGGAGCCGTCAGCGAGATCAGGCCGCTGCGCACCGAGGAACTGCTCAGCGAGGTCGGCCAGTCGGTCGACGACACCGACGGTGTGGACCAGAAGGTCACGACCACCGTCGCCATGGACTTCGGACGCATCACCATCAGGTCCGGCTTGTCGCTCTACCTGTTCGGGACGCCGGGACAGGACCGGTTCTGGTTCCTGTGGGACGAACTGTCGCAGGGCGCCCTCGGTGCCGTCGTTCTCGCGGACACCCGGCGGCTCGGGGACTGCTTCCCCGCGGTCGACTACTTCGAACACCGGCACATCCCGTTCGTCGTGGCCGTCAACTGCTTCGCGGATGCGCGTACTTACGGTGCCCACGAGGTGTCACGCGCCCTCGACCTGGACCGTGGCACACCCGTCGTGCTCTGCGACGCCCGTGACCGCGACTCGGGGAAGGAGGTGCTGATCCGTCTCGTCGAGTACGCCGGGCGGATGTACACCGCCCGGCTGCTCGATTCCGTCGGCTGACGCGTCGGCTCGCTCAGTCCGAGACAGCGGCCTGGGCGAGGACCTTCTCGATGCTCATCCGCACGAGGAGTTCGCCCGGCACGCCGTTACGGGCGGCGAACTCCTCGGCTCGGTCCTCGCCCATGTAACGCGCCCCTATCCGCCCGGCCCAGAGCCGGACCTCATCGAGATCCTCCGAGATCCGGGCGCGTCCCCGCAGGACCACGAAGGCGTACGGTGGCCGGTCGTCGTCCACGCACAGGGCGACCCGGCCGTCCCGGGCCAGATTCCGCCCCTTGACGGTGTCCTTCCCGGTGTTGAAGACGAGGTCGTCCCCGTCGAGCACGAACCAGATCGGTGCCACATGCGGACTTCCGTCCGCTCGAACAGTCGACAGCTTGCCGGTGCGGGTGCCCTCCGAGACGAACGCCCGCCATTCCTCATCGGTCATGTTCTGTGCCATGCACCCATCATGCTTGCCCCGACAGCGGCTGTGGGGAAGGCTGGCTCGTCAGATCCTCAGGCCAGAGGTGACTCACAACACGGGGAGACGGATCATGGAGCCGAACCAGGGACTCGGCTGGTTGCTGGACGACCTGACCGAGCGCGTCGAACACGTACGACATGCGCTGGTGCTGTCCAACGACGGGCTGGTCACGGCGGCCAGTACGGGACTCAGGCGCGAGGACGCCGAACACCTCGCCGCCGTCTCCTCGGGGCTGCACAGCCTGGCCAAGGGCTCGGGCCGGCACTTCGGCGCCGGCCAAGTCCGGCAGACAATGATCGAGTTCGATGACGCGGTGCTGTTCGTCACGGCGGCCGGCAGCGGCAGCTGCCTGTGCGTGCTCAGCGCGGCCGAAGCGGACATCGGTCAAGTCGCCTACGAGATGACTCTGCTCGTCAACCGCGTCGGTGAACACCTCGACATCGATGCGCGACAGCCGGAACACGCACCCGCCATAGAACTCTGACCTGCAAAAACGTCGATCCGCTCCAAGTTATCCACAGGCCGAGCGGGAGGCGAGGCAAACCGGCTACGGTTTTTCCCGAAGCGAGCGCACGCATACGGCGCAAGCAAGGCAAAGGCACGCAAGTGCACGTCGCTGTACGGGGAAGAACCGCTATGTCCGGCAACACCATCACGCAATCCGCCCTGCCCACCTCTGCCCCGGCCGCCGCGACCGGGATCCGGCCGGCACTCACGCCGAGCCGCGCCGCACGGGAACTGGGCCTCAAACGAGGCGAGTTGGACCTCGCCGTCCGACTTGGATGTATCAGGACCCTTCCCGACGAAGGGGGCGGAGGCCGTCGCGTGGCCCGCGCGGAAATCGACCGGGTGCGTTCCGAAACCGGCTTTCCCGACGCGCTCCGCGAGCGCGTCAAGGCCGTGGGCACCGCGGAGGGCGCAGCCCTCATGGGGGTGTCGGCAGCCCGGTTCACGCGGTTCGCGCGCCTCGGCCTGATCGCACCCGTCAAGTGGTACCTGAACCGGTACAGGGCTGTGGTCTGGCTGTATCTGGCCGAGGAACTGCGGCAGTTCGCCGCGAGCGAGAACAACGCCCCGCTGCTGAGGGGGCGTACGCCCGAGGGTCTGCGCGACCAGTTGGACGCAGGCGTGGACCTGCGGGCCCGCAACTGGCGGGGACGGCACGTGGGTTATCTGCTGCGGCAGACCGAAGATCCCTGGGCGCGCGCCGCGGCCGTGGCATCCCTGCTGGATCCCGTGCAGGTCGCGGAGATCATCGAAGACCCGTACGAACGCGCCTATCTGAACCGATTCCAACCCGACCGGACGGCCCACGGCGCGCCCGATTCACCCGCCGCCCACGTCGCCGCACGGATCATGACGGCGCAGGACCCCGACGAGATCAGCTGGCTCCGCAGCGACTTGGCGAACGTGATCGAGGAGGCACGAGAGGACCGGCCCGCCCCACGTCCGACACCGAGGGGAGCCGAGACACCGCGTGCGCGTCGGAAACCACAACTGATCGAGGAGCAGCGGAGCGTCGAGGAACCGGAACGCGCCCGGGGCCTCTTCGGATGGCTGCGCCGCAGAAACCCGTGACCCGTCAGGCCTCAAGCTTGCGGAACAGCCCTTCCTGGACGACCGAGACGAGCATCCGTCCGTCCCGGTCGTAGATGCGCCCGCGCGCCAGGCCCCGGCCACCGGTAGCGATCGGCGACTCCTGGTCGTACAGGAACCACTCGTCGGCGCGGAACGGCCGGTGGAACCACATGGCGTGGTCCAGAGAGGCCATGTCGAAGCCGCGGGGGCCCCAGAGCGGTTCCACCGGGATGCGGACGGCATCCAGGAGGGTCATGTCGCTCGCATACGTGAGCGCGCAGGTGTGGACCAGCGGGTCGTCGCCCAGGGGGCCGACAGCGCGCATCCATACGGCGCTGCGCGGTTCGGCGTGCTCGACCTCCTCGGGGGTCCAGCGCATCCGGTCCACGTAGCGGATGTCGAAGGGCTGGCGGCGGGCCATGCGCTCCAACGTCTCGGGCAGCGCGCCCAGATGCTCCTTGATCTCCTGAGTGACGGTCGGGAGCGACTCAGGATCCGGGACCTCGCGGGCCGGCGGCAGCTGGTGCTCGAAGCTCCCCTCTTCAGGCTTGTGGAAGGAGGCGGTCAGATTGAAGATCGTGCGGCCCTGCTGCACGGCGGTGACACGGCGCGTGGTGAACGACCGCCCGTCGCGGACCCGTTCGACCTGGTACACGATCGGCACACCCGGGCGGCCCGGGCGCAGGAAGTACGCGTGCAGCGAGTGCACCGGCCGTTCCCCGTCCGTGGTGCGGCCGGCAGCGACGAGGGCCTGGCCGGCGACCTGCCCGCCGAAGACCCGCTGCAGGGACTCCTGCGGGCTGCGTCCACGGAAGATGTTGACCTCGATCTGCTCCAGGTCGAGCAGGTCGACGAGTCGTTCCGCTGGGTTCGTCATGTGTCAGATTCTCCTGAGCTCACAGCTGGCCGACGTCGGTGACCTTGACGACGGCACGTCCCTCGGTGTCGGAGGCCGTGAGGTCGATCTCCGCGCTGATGCCCCAGTCGTGATCGCCGTTCGGATCGGCGAAGGTCTGCCGGACGCGCCACAGGCCGTTCCGCGGCTCCTCCTCGATGAGCAACAGCTTCGGGCCGCGTGCATCGGGGCCGGTGCCGAGGTCGTCGTACTCATCCCAGTACTTGTCCATGGCCTCGCCCCAGGCATCCGCGTCCCATCCGGACTCGGCGTCCATCTCGCCGAGTTCCTCGACCTGGTCGAGGGCGGCGAGTTCGACACGGCGGAACATGGCGTTGCGGACGAGGACGCGGAAGGCGCGCGCGTTCGCGGTGACCGGCCTGACCTGGTCGGCCTTCTCCTGGGCTTCCTCGGCCGTCATCTCCTCCGGGTTGGCGAGCTGTTCCCACTCGTCGAGGAGGCTGGAGTCGACCTGCCGCACCATCTCGCCGAGCCAGGCGATCAGGTCCTGAAGATCCTCGGACTTGAGGTCGTCCGGGACGGTGTGATCAAGGGCCTTGTAGGCGCTGGCGAGGTAGCGCAGCACGATGCCCTCGGTTCGGGCGAGTTCGTAGAAGGAGACGAACTCGGTGAAGGACATGGCTCGTTCGTACATGTCGCGGATGACGGACTTCGGCGACAGCGGATGGTCGCCGACCCATGGATGGCTCTTGCGGTAGGTGTTGTACGCGTGGAAGAGGAGCTCCTCCAGCGGCTTGGGGTACGTCACGTCCTGGAGCCGCTCCATCCGCTCCTCGTACTCGACGCCGTCCGACTTCATCGCCGCCACGGCCTCGCCACGGGCCTTGTTCTGCTGAGCGGCGAGGATCTGCCGGGGGTCGTCCAGGGTCGATTCGACGACGGAGACCATGTCCAGCGCGTAGGAAGGGGACTCCGGCTCCAGGAGCTCGAACGCCGCGAGGGCGAAAGTGGACAGCGGCTGGTTGAGCGCGAAGTCCTGCTGCAGATCGACCGTCAGGCGCACGATACGGCCCTGGGCGTCCGGCTCGTCGAGCTTCTCGACGATGCCGCCGTCCAGGAGCGAACGGTAGATGGCGATCGCGCGCCGGATGTGCCGCAACTGCTGCTTACGCGGCTCGTGGTTGTCCTCCAGCAGATTGCGCATCGCGTCGAAGGCGTTGCCTGGCCGGGCGATCACCGACAGAAGCATCGTGTGGGTCACCCGGAACCGGGAGGTGAGCGGCTCCGGATCGGAGGCGATGAGCTTCTCGAAGGTGTTCTCCGTCCAGCCGACGAACCCCTCGGGAGCCTTCTTGCGGACCACCTTGCGACGCTTCTTGGGATCGTCGCCGGCCTTGGCGAGCGCCTTCTCGTTCTCGACGACATGCTCGGGAGCCTGGGCGACGACGAACCCCGCCGTGTCGAAGCCCGCCCGGCCGGCACGGCCCGCGATTTGGTGGAACTCACGCGCGCGAAGCGTCCGCACACGGTTGCCGTCGTACTTCGCCAGCGCGGTGAACAGCACCGTGCGGATGGGGACGTTGACGCCGACACCGAGGGTGTCGGTACCGCAGATGACCTTCAGGAGACCGGCCTGGGCCAACTTCTCCACGAGTCGCCGGTACTTGGGCAGCATGCCGGCGTGATGCACACCGATGCCGTGCCGTACGTAACGGGACAGATTGCGGCCGAACTTGGTGGTGAAGCGGAAGTTGCCGATCAGCTCGGCGATCTGGTCCTTCTCCGCCCGCGAGCACATGTTGATGCTCATCAACGCCTGGGCTCGCTCCACGGCCTGTGCCTGGGTGAAGTGCACGATGTAGACGGGGGCCTGCTTGGTCTCAAGGAGTTCGGTGAGCGTCTCCGTGAGCGGCGTCAGCCGGTACTCGTAGGACAGCGGCACGGGCCGCGTCGCCGAGCGGACGACCGCGGTGGGGCGGCCGGTCCGACGGGTGAGGTCCTTCTCGAACATCGAGACATCGCCGAGCGTGGCCGACATCAGGATGAACTGGGCCTGCGGCAGTTCGAGAATCGGGATCTGCCAGGCCCAGCCGCGGTCGCCCTCGGCGTAGAAGTGGAACTCGTCCATGACGACCTGGCCGACATCGGCCTGCTTGCCGTCGCGCAGCGCGATGGATGCCAGGACCTCGGCCGTGCAGCAGATGACGGGGGCGTCCGCGTTGACGGAGGCGTCACCGGTCAGCATGCCGACGTTCTCGGTGCCGAACAGCTTGCACAGCTCGAAGAACTTCTCCGAGACAAGTGCCTTGATGGGTGCCGTGTAGAAGGTGACCTCGTCCCGGGCGAGCGCCGCGAAATGCGCACCGGCGGCGATCAGGCTCTTGCCGGAGCCGGTGGGCGTCGACACGATCACGTTCGCACCCGACACCACCTCGATCAGTGCCTCCTCCTGATGGGGATAGAGCGCGATGCCGCGTTCCCCGGTCCACGACTCGAAGGCTTCGTAGAGGGCGTCGGGATCTGCGGTCTGCGGCAGCTGATCGATAAGGGTCACGTCCCCATCTTGCCTGTGATCCCGGGCAATGAGGGAATCGGTTGCCGGACAGAAGATCACGAACGCTACGCTGTGGCGCCGACGAGGTATCAGCGCACATGGACAACTGGGCGCGACTACACCGAGTACACGAGGAATGGGGCGGGGCGCGGCCATGATGGGACCAGCACACTCACTGTCCGGGGCCGCGGCCTGGCTGGGCGTCGGAGCCGCGGCGGCGGCCGCCGGGTACACGATGCCCTGGCCGGTCCTCCTGGTCGGCGCGCTGATCTGCGCCGGCGCCGCGCTCGCCCCGGACCTCGACCACAAGGCAGCCACCATCTCGACGGCCTTCGGCCCCCTCTCACGAGGCCTGTGCGAGATCGTCGACAAGCTCTCGTACGCCGTCTACAAGGGGACGAAAAAGCAGGGCGACCCGCGTCGCTCGGGCGGGCACCGCACGCTGACGCACACCTGGCTGTGGGCGGCGCTGATCGGTGCGGGCACCTCCGCCATCGCGATCACGGGGGAGCGCTGGGCAGTCCTGGCGATCCTCTTCGTGCACATAGTGCTCGCCATCGAGGGGCTGCTGTGGCGGGCGACGCGTGGCCAGAGCGCCGACGTACTGGTCTGGCTGCTCGCCGCGACCAGCGCCTGGATCCTCGCGGGAGTCCTGGACCAGCCGGGCAACGGCTCCGACTGGCTGTTCACGGCGCCGGGCCAGGAGTACCTGTGGCTGGGGCTGCCGGTCGTCCTCGGCGCGCTGGTGCACGACATCGGCGACGCGCTGACCGTGTCAGGCTGCCCGATCCTGTGGCCGATACCCATAGGACGCAAGCGCTGGTACCCGGTGGGGCCGCCCAAGGCGATGCGGTTCCGGGCGGGCAGCTGGGTCGAGCTGAAGGTGCTGATGCCGGCGTTCATGCTGCTCGGCGGGGTGGGCTGCGCGGCGGCGCTCAACGTCATCTGAGCGACGCCGGCTCAGCCGGACTGGGCGTCCTCGTCGACGATGTGCATGGCCGCCTCCTCTGCCGAGGCGGCGGCGCCGTCGATGCCCACATCGGTGGCGATCAGTCGGCTCTCCTCGTCCCCGTGCGCACCTTCGTCCGGGGCCACGAGACGTCCGGAGCGGGTGGAGCCCACTTCGTTGTCCAGGGCTTCCCCGTCGGAATCGAGACTGTCGCCGATACCGTCCCCGTCGGGCGCCACGACCTCCGGAAGCTCCTCAGCGAGCCGTTCGTCCAGCGTCTCGCCGCGAAGCCGTTCGGCGGCGGTCACGTCCCTGCGCTCCACGGCCCACGGCCGCTCCGGCGGGGACCAGCCCCGGTCCAGAGGGTCGTTCACACCGTCGGACTCCAGGGTGTCCTCGGCGTCGAGCAGCCCCGCGTCGTCCTGTACCTCGGATTGGTCGGGCTGGTAGACGTCGTCTCCCCAGCCGTCGGCGCTGTCCACGGGTACCTCCAGGTGATGCGGGCCGACCCGCTGCCACCGCGTAGGCGGCGGCAGTGCGGGCCGCTGAGCTCAGGCTCCCTGAGCCCGTGCCGATTACCAGCCTTCCACCCCTGGTCGACACACCGCAACGCCACGGACGGCCACCGGCCGGCTCACCCATGCCAGGACCGCCACAGCGCGGCGTACGCGCCGTCGGCGGTGACCAGCTGGTCGTGGCTGCCGAGTTCGCTGATGCGGCCGTTCTCGACGACGGCGATGACGTCGGCGTCATGGGCGGTGTGCAGCCGGTGGGCGATGGCGACCACGGTGCGGCCGTCGAGGACACGGGCCAGGGAGCGCTCCAGGTGGCGGGCCGCGCGCGGGTCGAGGAGCGAGGTGGCCTCGTCCAGGACCAGTGTGTGCGGATCAGCGAGCACCAGCCGGGCCAGCGCGATCTGCTGGGCCTGGGCCGGGGTGAGGCCGAGGCCGCCCGAGCCGACCTCGGTGTCCAGACCGTCGTCCAGCGCACGCGCCCAGCCATCGGCGTCGACCGCGCCGAGGGCCGCCCACAGCTCGGCGTCATCGGCGTCCGTACTGGCGAGGAGCAGGTTGTCGCGCAGGGATCCCACGAAGACGTGGTGTTCCTGGTTGACCAGCGCCACATGGGAGCGGACGCGTTCGGCGGACATCTCGGACAGTTCGGTGCCGCCCAGGGTGATGTGGCCGACGCGGGGCGCGTAGATCCCGGCGAGCAGTCTGCCCAGCGTGGATTTGCCCGCGCCGGACGGGCCGACCAGCGCCAGCCGGGTGCCCGGCGCAACCTCCAGCGAGACCTTGCGCAGAACGTCGACGCCTTCCCTGTAGCCGAAGTGCACACGGTCGGCGCGTACCTCGCGCCCATCCGGGTCCAGCGACCCGTCACCGGCGTCCGGCTCGATATCGCGGACGCCGACCAGGCGGGCCAGCGAGACGTGGGCCACCTGCAGCTCGTCGTACCAGCGCAGGATCAGGCCCACCGGGTCGACGAGCATCTGCGCGATGAGCGCGCCCGTCGTCAACTGGCCGACCCCGATCCAGCCCTGGAGCACGAAGAACCCGCCGATCATCAGGACCGAACCGAGGACCGTGACATGCGTGATGCTGATGACCGGGAAGAGCACGGTACGCAGCCACAAGGTGTACCGCTCCCATGCGGTCCATTCCTGGACGCGCCGGTCCGACAGCTCGATGCGGCGCTGGCCCAGGCGGTGCGCCTCGACGGTGCGCCCGGCGTCCACGGTCTCGGCGAGGACGGCGGCCACGGCGGCATAGCCGGCGGCCTCGGAGCGGTAGGCCGACGGCGCGCGCTTGAAGTACCAGCGGCAGCCGGCCACGAGGAGCGGGACGGCGACCAGCACGGCGGGGGCGAGCGGCGGCGCGGTCACGGCGAGCCCACCGAGCAGCAGCGCCACCCACACCACACCGATGGCCAGTTGGGGCACGGCCTCGCGCATGGCGTTGGCGAGCCGGTCGATGTCCGTCGTGATCCGGGACAGCAGGTCGCCCGTGCCGGCCCGCTCCAGGACGCCCGGCGGCAGCCCCACCGACCGGACGAGGAAGTCCTCGCGCAGGTCGGCCAGCATGCGCTCGCCGAGCATGGCGCCACGCAGCCGCACCTGGCGTACGAACTCGGCCTGGACGACCAGCGCGAGGACGAAGATCGCGGCGGTGCGTTCCAGATGCAGTTCGTTCGCCGCGGTGGCGCTGTCGGAGACGCGCTCGACGAGGGAGCCCAGCAGGTAGGGGCCCACCATCGAGGCGACGACGGCGACCGTGTTGACGGTGATGAGCAGCAGGAAGGCCCGGCGGTGCCGTTGGAACAGTTCGGCCACGTAGGCGCGTACGGTCGCGGGGGCGCCGACCGGCAGGGTGTTCGCCGTCGTCGGGGCCGCCGGGTCGTAGGCCGGTGGCGCCACGCCGATCATGCGGTCTCCTCGATCTCTTCGAGTGCTTCCAGATGGTCCATGGCGACTGCGGCGGGCTCGTCGTCGGTCTCACGAGTCACCACGGCGCGGTACCGGGGCTCGCTGTGCACCAGTTGGCGGTGCACACCGACCGCGGCGACCTCGCCCTCATGGACGAGCACGACCCGGTCCGCGTGGTCCAGGAGCAGCGGGGACGAGGTGAAGACCACCGTCGTACGCCCCTGTCGCAGCGACCGGACGCCGCCGGCGATGCGCGCCTCGGTGTGCGAGTCGACGGCGGACGTCGGCTCGTCCAGGACGAGCACCTCCGGGTCCGTGACCAGGGACCGCGCCAGCGCGAGGCGCTGGCGCTGGCCGCCCGAGAGCGAGCGCCCGCGTTCGGTGATCCGAGTGTCCATCGGGTCCTCGGCGTCCAGCGACCCCTGGGCGAGCGCGTCCAGCACATCACCGCACTGCGCGGCGGCCAGCGCGTCCTCGGCACTGACGCCGCCCGAGGCGGGCACGTCGAGCAGTTCGTGCAGGGTGCCGGACAGCAGTACCGGGTCCTTGTCCTGCACGAGGACCGCCGTGCGGGCGGAGTCGAGCGGCAGCTCGTCCAGCGGTACCCCTCCGAGAAGCGCGGACGGCAGTTCCGAGGAGTCCGCGGCGTGCCCGCCGAGCCGCTCGGCCAACACACCCGCGGCATCTGGGTCGCCGCACACCACGGCGGTGAGCCGTCCGGCCGGAGCGAGAAGGCCGGTCGCCGGGTCGTACAGATCCCCGGACGGCGCGACCGCCTCGAGCGAGCCCTCGCTGTCCATCGCGCGCTCCAGCGCCAGCACCCGGGCCGCACGTTTCGCGGACGGCCGGGAGAAGGAGTACGCCATCGCGATCTCCACGAAGTGGTGCAACGGGTACGACATGATCATGACGGCGCTGTACACGGTGACCATCTCGCCGACGGTGATCCGACCCTCGCGTGCCAGGTTCACGCCGTGCCACACGACCGCGATCAGCAGCAGACCGGGCAACAGCACCTGTACCGCGGCGATCAGCGACCACATCCGGGCGCTGCGGACGGCGGCCCGGCGTACGTCCTGCGAGGCCCGGCGGTACCGGTCCAGGAACAGCTCCTCGCCGCCGATGCCGCGCAGCACGCGCAGTCCCGCGACCGTGTCCGAGGCCAGCTCGGTGGCGCGCCCCGCCTTCTCACGCTGGAAGTCGGCACGCCTGGTGGCGCGCGGCAGCAGGGGCAGCACCGCGAGCGCCAGGACGGGCACGCCCACGGCGACAACGATGCCGAGCGCGGGCTCGTACACGACCAGGGCGACACAGACCAGGACAATGGTCAAGGCGGCCGCGGTGAACCGCGACACGGCCTCCACGAACCAGCCGATCTTCTCCACGTCGCCCGTGGACACGGCGACCACCTCACCGGCCGCCACCCGCCGGGTCAGCGCGGAGCCCAACTGGGCGGTCCTGCGGGCCAGTAGCTGCTGGACCCGGGCGGCGGCGGTGATCCAGTTGGTGACCGCGGTCCGGTGCAGCATGGTGTCGCCCACCGCGATACCGAGCCCGCACAGCGCGATCAGGCCGCCCGCCAGGGCCAGCCGTGCGCCGGAGCGGTCCACGACGGCCTGGATGGCGACGCCGACGCAGAACGGCAGCCCGCACACGGAGAGGAAGTGCAGCAGTCCCCAGGCCAGGGACTTCAGTTGTCCGCCGAGTTGATTCCGGCCGAGCCACATCAGGAACCGGGGACCCGAGCGCGCGTCCGGCACACCCGGGTCGGGATACGGAAGGTCTTGAATCTGCATGACGTCCCAGGGGCTCGTAGAACGGGGTGGGGGGAGGCAACAAACTGTGAAAGGTTCGCGCCACAGCGTGTCCGCAGGCAAACGGTTTTTCGTCGCCCGGCAAAGATTCGGTCCGCATCACCCGCATATGGCCGGGATACCCCGGTGCCGGGCGCGATGGTGCGGAACACGGTGCGACGATGGATCGCATGCGAGTTGGCGGTGCGATGCGTACGACAGTTGCGGCCGCGGCCTGTGGTGCCGTTCTCATGTCCCTCGCGGCCTGCGGCGGTTCGGACGGCGGAAGCGGTCACCAGAGCGAGGCGAGGTCGAGCGACCGGCCCCGACAGGCCGAGGCGCGCACCGTCGACCTCAAGCGCATCCCCGACGTCGGGGACGGGCTGCGGAAGCAGATTCCGGCCAACTCCCGCCAGGTGGTGGCGGTCTACGGCGAGGGCAAGGACTCGGCGCAGTCCAGGATCGTCCTCTACACCAAGTCCGGTTCCACCTGGGACCAGACGCGCAGCTGGCAGGGCCACAACGGCAAGAAGGGCTGGACCACCGACCACCGCGAGGGCGACAACCGCAGCCCCGTCGGCGTGTTCACTCTCAGCGACGCGGGCGGTGTCCTCCCCGACCCGGGCGCGGGCCTCCCGTACACCCGGTCCGCGGGCTTCCAGGCCCCGCGCTACTGGGCCAAGTCGCACTGGCACGACTTCGATTACGTCATCGCCATCGACTACAACCGCGTCAAGGGCACCTCACCGGGCGACCCGACCCGCCCCCAGGGCCAGGCCAAGGGCGGCAGCATCTGGCTGCACATGGACCACGGCAGCGGTACGTCGGCCTGTGTGAGCCTGTCCAAGTCGGGCATGGAGTACCTGCTGCGCACCCTCGACCCGGACAAGCACCCGGTCGTGGTGATGGGCGACAAGGCGAACCTCAAGGCCTGACGAACCTCTCGTCGACTCCCCATCGGCGCGACCGGCCGGCTCTCATCAGCCACAAGCTGAAGCCCTCAGTAGTAGTGCCGAGCGAGGGCCACAGCCTCGACCACGGCTGGGTCGTTCCCGAGCAGGTGACGATCGCTGCGTCCTGCTCCTCGTTGTCCACGCCGTGCCCGTTGTCGACGCGGGCGACCTGACGGCAGTCGGTGAAGTACCGCTCGATGTCGCGGGCGTCCTCCTGTCGGACAAGGAGAACGGGTCCGTCGGCCGAGTCCGGCGGAGGGCCCCAGTCGGCGTAGCTCATATGGCCGGAATAGGGCCGGGGCAGCCCGCGTGCGGGCCCATAGCGGTCGAGGGCGCCCGCCTCACCGTAGTTCTGCGTGAAAACCACGGCGCGCGCCCGCTCCCGCGCGGGAATCGCGGACCACCCTTCCCGCGCCGCGTCGGCCAGCGCGGGCCAGCCCACCTGCTCAGCCTGTTCCTTGTTGAGCGCCATCGGCACGGCGAGCGCACTCTGCGGCAGCACGGGCAGCGTCACCATCGCGTTGATCGCCGCGGTCAGCACGACGGCAACCACGAGCCATGTACGGCCATGGCGCCGCGTCCAGGCGAGAATAGGCTCGCAGCCCGCAACCAACAGCACGATCAGCATAGGAACGGCGTAATACCCCTTGCCGCCCAGCCCGAGCACCAGCACGCACAGCAGCGGATACGCCACAGCCATCGACCCGGCCCAGCGCAGCGCCGGATCGCGCCACAGCCGCAGCCAGCCCACGATCCAGACGGGCACGAACAGCGGTGAGAGATAGATGAGCTGCTCGGGAACGAACAGGAGGCGGTTCTCGGTCCCGTTGTCCGAGCTGATCCCCTCCGCGACGGTCAACTGCGGCCAGCCGTGGTCGGCCTGCCACCACAGGTTGGGTGCCGCCACCGCCAGGGCGACGGCGATCCCGGCCGGCAGCCACGGACTGCGCAGCATCCGCCGCGGCCCCACGGCGAGCACGGCCGCGAGCAGTGCCACGATCAGCAGCGCCACAAGGTATTTGTTCAGCAGACCGACCCCGACGCACAGTCCGACCGGCAGCCACCACCGCCCGTTCCCGGTACGCAGCAGCCGCAGCACCAGCCAACAGATCACCAGCCACGCCAGCAGATCGAAGGTGGCGGTCGACACCATGTGCCCGACCGCCAGTGGCTGCCCACCCAGAGCAGCGAGCCCCGCGGCAAGCAGTTGCGTCCTGCGTTCGGCGCCCAACTCTCTTGCCAGCAGTGCGACCGTGAAGATGACGGCCACGAATGCGACGGTGGCCGCGACGCGCAGCCCGACCGTCGAGTCCCCGAACAGCGTGGCGGCCGCCCGCGCGATGAACGGCGTCAGCGGCGGCTGGTCGACGTATCCCCACGCCAGGTGATCGCCCGCCGCGAGGAAGTACAACTCGTCTCGGTGAAAGCCGTACCGGCCGGACAGCGCGGTCAGTACAGCGGCGAAACCGACTGCCAGAGAGGCGACCGGACCGGTGGCGAAAGGAGGCAACCCGTGCGGTGCGTCATCGTCCCGTGCCCGATCCATAGCGCCCCCTCGCCAACCGGTCGCACCACCGTACTGACATGGCAGAAACCCGTCGAGACAGCTGACTCAACGCCCGAGGGCTCATTGCGGGCAGCGTCAACTCCCCGTAGAACACCGGCCATGAGAAGACGGATCATCATGTCCATGCTCGCCGGAGTGACCCTCATGGCGAGCACCCTCCTCGGCGCACCCCCGGCCCCTCCCGCCGATCCGCCTCCTCCGGCCTCGCCGCCGGAGAGTGGCGACGGGTGGGCCGTAGTCCCCTCGCCCCGGCGTCGCCGGTCGGCGGCGGACTCCCTGGCCGATCTCTCCCCGACGCTGCCATCGGTCCCCGGCTCGCCGGGGCCGACAGACACCGTGGCCCTCCGCTCGGAGGGCTCCGCTCCCGCCCGCCGGGACGGCGACGACGGCGAGGCCGACAGCCCCGGCGTCGCGGCGCTCGGCCTCGCGGCGACCCTGGCCATTGCGCTGGCCGCGCTCCGGGGCACCGCCACCGTCCTGACGGACTGGCGTCAGCGGCGCATGGAGCGGGCCGAGGAACTCGCTCCGCTGCGGGAGGCCCGCCTCAAGCACCGGCTCGCAGGCGTGGAGGCGGCCGCCAAGCACCAGCTCGCCATGCAGGACATCGGCGACAAGGCGGCCCAGAAGCGCGGCAAGTCCATCCCCTCCGGCCAGGAGTTCGGCCGCAAGTCCCTGGGTGGCGGCCGCGGCTCCCTGATGGGGGGTGGCAAGGGCACCGGCCCCGGCGGCAAGGGCGCCGGCGGAACCGGGCCCGGCCGCAGCGGCAAGTCCGGCTCGGGCGGCGGCGCACTGGGCGGCAAGAAGAACTTGCCGAAGACGTCCACCGGGTCCGGCTCGGGCGGCGGCAAGACCGGGCCGAAGTCCAAGACCGGGCCGAAGTCGCCGAAGTCCTCGGCGGGCTCCAGCAAGAACGGCTCGTCCGGGAAGAAAGGCGGCTCGGGGTCGGGGATCAAGTCCCCCTCCGGCGGCAAGTCCCCCGGCTCCAAAGGCTCCAGCCCGGCGCTGGAGCGGGCCCGCGGCCGCCAGGACCGTGCCGCCGCGCGGCAGGGCTCCAAGGCTCAGCGGCGCGCGGACCGGCAGGCCGCCCGGCTGGAGAACCGTGCGAAGGACCGGGACGCCGCCCGCGACCGCACGAACAGTGCGAAGGGCGCCCGGCAGGACACCAAGGACCGGGTCCGCAACGCCCGGGCCGACGCGAAGGAAGCCAGGAAGGAGCAGGTACGGCAGGACCGGTTCGAGGCCAAGCAGAAGGAACGCAAGGCCCGGGCCAAGACCCGCCGGAAGAAGAAGGAGACGGCGGCCGCCGCCGACGCGGACCGCACCACGCTGGGGCAGGCCGCCGCCAAGGCGGCTCGGCGCCGGTTGAAGAAGCGGCGCAAGAACCTCGCCCCTCCCGTACTGACCACGGTCAAGCGCAAGAAGTCCAAGAACAAGGGAGGCAAGAGCAAGGGGCCCGCACCGGCCGGACCGAAGGTCGACCTGGCCAAGAAGCCGAACCCCGGTGCCGGATCAGGCACCGCCCCCAAGGTCGATCTCACGAAGAAGCCGAAGCCCGCCGGCGGTTCCGCGGCGGGCGGCGGGCCGAAGGTCGACCTGACGAAGAAGCCGAAGCCCGGCGGAAAGAAAGGCCCCGGGCCTGGCAGGAAGAAGGCCCGGGTGAAGTCCAAGAAGAAGTCGCGCGGCTCAGCTGCGGGCACCGGACCGGCCGACCGGCGCAAGGCGCGCCGTAAGGAACGGGCCCACCGCGCGAGTGAGCGGGCCCGCAGCAAGGCGGGTGCCGACGATTCCACCGGATCCGGCTGGGAGTTCTACGAGCCTCCGCCTCGCGGGGAACGCCGCAGCGCCTACGACTCCATGCGCGACACCGACCCCCAGCAGGGAGTGGTGTGGACGGCTGAACCGGTCTTCCCGGCCGGATACCAGGCGCCTGCCCGCGAACCGCTGACCACCGGGGCCCGGGGTCTTCCTGCCGGTACCAGCAGCACAAGCACCACGATCAAGAAGGAGGCGCCCGTGGGCAACTCGCCCGCTGTGACGACCGCGATGAACGGCGAGATGAATCCCGAGCACGCGACGGAGGTCACGCTCGATGACGTCGTGGACTTCCTGGACGAGGTGGTCTCGGAGGCCTTCGAAGCGCACGACGAATGTCTCCTGCTCGCCGAGAAGGCCAAGGAGTTGATGTACGCGCTCGATGAGGTGGCTGCCCGCCTGGCCGCCAAGCACAACATCATCGGGACCATTACCTCCTGGGCGATGACCAAGCTCGCCGAGTCGATGGAGGTCCTCTCCCGCAAGGCCGAGGAGATGTCGGTCAAGTCGCTCCACGCCGCCGAGACCTGCGAGACGGCGAAGACCGCGATGGACGACGCGTACCGGCCGCTCACGCAGGCGACTGCGGACGCGGGGCTGCGCACGCCGTCCGCCCGAGTCCATAACGAAAACTAGGAGGCTCAGTGTCCGGAGAGATCGTTCCTCGCGGGGACACGCTCCCCGCCGTCCCTGACGGCGACCTGGGGTTCCTCAGCCTCGGCGTCGCTGTCGCCACGCTGACAGCACGGGCCCTGCTGCTCAAAGAGAAAGTCTGGGCCCTCCAGAGGCTCTTTCAGCGCAACGCCGAAAAGGCGAGCAACATGTCGGAGATGTGCGATGCGGCGGAGGTCGAGCCGCAATTCACCGCTCAAATCATGGAGGGCTCCGCCTCGCTGCGGGAAGTCTCGGAAGCCTCTGGCGAGTTGGTGAATGCCGCCGACCAGATGCAGATGGATGCGCAGGGCTTCAACGACGCACACCAGGGCGAGTACGGCGGGATCTACGAGGTCACGCAGTCCATGGGCGTGCAACAGCCCAAGCCCGGATTCAACGAAGTCAAGTAACCGAATATCCGCCCGTCCGTGAAAGCGGCGGGCGGAAAGCCCCCACGGGAGGGGCTCCGGCGCATTCGCCGGGGCCCCTCCCTTCTTTTCCTCCCGGAGGGGATATGACGATGACGACTGACGTCGTGAAGGCCGACGCCGCCGCCGGTGAGCGGGGGCTGACACGCAAGACCGCCCGCCGCCTGGCTCTTGCCGAACGGCTCGTGTACGGAGCCGCTGGCACCTGGGCCGCCGTCGGCCCTCAGCTGGATGTTCCGTGGTGGGCGCACGGCGCGGCCCTGGCCACCGGCGCTCTCACCGGCGTCGGGCTGTGGAAGCGCAGCGACACCGAGGACTGGACACGGCGACTTGTCTCGTCCCTGCGGGCCTTGCCCGTACTCGGCTGGACGGGCGCCTACACGGCGGGCCTGCTCGTCCCCATCCTCGACTACCCCAACGGCTGGCCGATGCTGGGGGCGGCCACCTGGACCGCCGTGATGATCCCCATGGCGCCCTGGACGCGATCCAAGGGCGTGGCGCGGGCCGTCGATAACCTTCCTGTCCTCGCCGGGGAGCCGGAGGCCGTAGAGGGCGAGCCGGTCACCTTCGAGGACCACATGCGGGTGCTGTGGAACCAGTCACAGGCCACCGGGGACACCACCCTGGAAGGCATCCGGCAGTACAACCCCGATGAGCCGGACTTCGAAGCGGTCGTCCTCGCCCCCGCCGGCCAAGTCGTCCCGCGCACGCTGGACGAGCGGGCCATCGCTGGCGTCTTCGACGTGCCCGTGGACGCGGTCGCCACCAAGGAGGTCGACGGCTACGGGCCCGGCCGCCTCGCCATCCAGGTCGCGCCCCGCCTCGCCGAGGCCCGGCGCGCGCTGGAAGCACTGGAGCTGGAGACCGAGGCGGAGGACCCCGGCGCTGCTCTGGAACGCATCTGGGCCGAACACGTCAACTGCACCGGCGGTGCCGCCCCCGGCGTCGACCTGGTCGCGTACAGCATCGGCGAGGAGCAGATCCGGCTGCGGATCGCCGCCCCGCGCGGCAAGACCCTGCGGGTCAACCACGAGGCCCTGTGCAGCGCGCTCGGGATCGACGACATCTCCCGCCTCGTCATGGAGGGCGCGGGACCGCGCGAAGCGGTCGTCTACATCTACCGGACCAACCCACTCCTCGACGTCCGCGCCCCCACGGTCGAAGACCTGACGATGGACGACCGCGGCCGGATCTCCATCGGCGTCGCCCACGACGGCTCGATGGCCCGCATCCAGCTGTTCAACTTCGACACCGGCCGTGCCCAGCACGGCATCACCGCCGGGACCACCGGCGCGGGCAAGTCCGGCCTGATGCGCCTCCTCGGCGCCGCACAGCGCATCTCCGGCGTCATCTCCTGGATGGCCGACGTCCAGGGCGGCATGTCGATGCCCGAGATGGAAGGCCGCATCGACTGGATGGCCAAGGGCCCCGCCGAGACGATGCAGCAGCTGCGCGCACTGCACGCGGTCAAGGAGTACCGCGAGGCCCACAGCCGCGGCCGTGGCGACTTCGACTTCCACGGCCAGTGGTGTCTGATCCAGTGGACCGGCGACGAGATCAACCGCCTGCTGTCCTCCCTGGACCAGGACATCCGCAAGGAAGCCGCCTGGATGATCGGCGACCTCCAGAAGACCGGCCAGAAGGTCGGCATCGGCATCGACATGGCCTTGCAGTCCCTCCACCTCAAGGAACTCGGTGACAACCACGAGATCCGCGAGAAGGGCAAGGAAGGACACGTCTTCCTGCTGCGCACCGCCTCCTCGTCCACCCAGGGCATGAGCCTGGACGGCATCGCCCCGATCGGCGCCCACATCTCCCCCATCCCGGAACGGATCTACGAGGGCGCGGGCGCCAAGGAGCTGTTCGAAGGCACCGCCGCCACCGAGGGCGTGCCGACGCCCGGCATGGGATGGCTGATCACGGAGGGCAAGGCGACCCTCTTCCGCACGTTCGTCCTGAAGAAGGTCAACGGCCTGTACCCCCAGCTCGAAGAGCTGATGGACGGCCGCCCGATGCCGACCCTCACCCCGGGCGAAGCCCGCGCCGCCGGGTGGCACTACGCCCACCGGGGCACCGCCGCCGCCGCCGAGGGGGCGGAAACGGCCACAGGCGGCCCGTCAGCACCCTCCCGGGGTCGGGTCGACATGAACGCCCTCAACAGCGAACTGGAGCACATTGCAGGCCTCCTGGAGGCCGACGACAAGGCGAAGGAGCAGGCCGCAGACCTTCCCGAAGCCCCGTCGCCGATGGCGGCCGCCAAGGCCAAGGCGCCGACGATCCGCGAACGGATCCTCGCCGCACTGGACGGCCACTCCGACGGCCTTGCGATCAAGGAGATCCGCACCGCCGTCGGCTGCGGCACCGAGGGCGGACCTGCCACCCGCAGCGTGAACAACGAAGTCAGCACGCTCGCCAACGAGGGCGCCATCGTCCCCCTCGGTAAGGGCGTCTACCGCCTGCCCTGAACCCAGAAACGGCAGGGGACCGGCTACTCCGTCAGAAACGGCCGGTCCCCTGCCCACTCCCCGATGCAACGAAGGAGCCACACCAGTGAACCACCCCGACCGCCCCGCCGGCCGCGCCTTGAGCGAAGCCGAGAAGGAGGCCGAAGCCGCCCGCCTCATCGCGGAGGGATACAGCGACAACGCCCCCGTCGCCACCTTCTACAAGGACGTGTCGCCCGTGCCGCCCACCGGCTACGCCCCGCCCGTCGCGCAGCACGGCCGGGCCCCCATGAGCCAGCGGGCCACCGACGTCAGCGGCATCATGCTCGCCGCCGGAGTCGCCTCCGTGCCCATCTGCGGCGGCATCTCCCTGGTGATGTGGACCGTCGGCCAGGTCAACCCGGTCGTCGTCGGCATCGTCTTCGTCGCGCCCATCGTCTTCCTCGGCGCTCTCTCTCGGGTCTTCAAGGGCGCCAAGGAGGTCGTCGCGGCCGCCCCGCCCGAGATCCACAAGCACTTCGAGGGCGACGTCCACATGGACAACAGCACCCACAGCACCAAGACAGTCGGGCTGATTGCACAGACCAAGAACGACAACCGCCGCCGCTAACCGAAAGGGAACCCGCCCATGAGCACGCACATCACCGTCAGCCACGGCAGCGACTTCTTCGGCGTCGACACGATCGCCGTTCCGCAGCTGCGCGAACTCGGCCAGTACGCCCGCGGGATCCTGTCGGCCGACGACCACCCGCCGCTCACGGCCCTCTTGGACGACGCCGGTCAGCGCGAACACACCATCGACAACGACCAGGCCGCGCTCCTCGCGATCCTGCTGCGTCGCGTCGCCGCCCATCGCCGCCTCAAGAAGCCTGTTCGCGAACTCGCGACATGCTTGGGCATCGCGGCCGCCAACGCGGCCGCCGACCCCGAACCGTGGACCTGGACCACCAGCACGGAAGGCACCCGATGACCGGCGCCGACGCCCTCAACGCTCGCCTGGATGCGGCCAACGCGACGGTCCTCGCGGAGATCAGCAGGACCGACGCCAAGTCCGGTGTCCTGCTCACCAGCTTCTCCCTACCTCTCGCGGCGCTGGTTGCCGCCGTGCCCGGGAACGCCTTACCGGCCACGGCCGCCCGTCTCGTCGGCGCCGGGACCGTCGGCCTGGTCGCCGCGATGCTCGTCGTCCTCCTCGTCGTGCGCCCCCGCCTGGGTGGCGTCGCGCGCGGCAGCTTCCTCTACTGGTTGCTGTGCACGCCCGAGGAACTGGTGGAGGACCTGAAAGCACCGAGGAACCAGGCCGAGCACCTCATCCACCTGTCGAGGATCGCCCGCCGCAAGTACCGGGGCCTGCGGATCGCCGTCGACATCACCGGCGCTTCCCTGGTCGCCCTCGCGGCCGCCCTGCTCACCACCCTCAACTGACCGAAGGAGACAGCCGTGCACGTCGGAGCCCGCATCGAACTCACCGCCCGGATCGAGACGTTCGGCCGCGTCGCCGAGGCCGGAGACCAGGGCGTCATCCAGCAGACACACACCGGCGGTCTGCTCACCGTCCGCATGGACGACGGCCGCCCCCAGTTCCCCCACCGCGACGAGGTGACCGCAGCGCTTGGCGTCACACCCACCCGCCCCGGTGGCGTTCCCCGACGGCCTGAGCAGTGACCGGCGGCGTCCCCGCCGACCTGTACGCCGCCCTGCAAGTCTGCTTCCCGAGCGGCGGGTTGCCTGAGTGGCTCACCGCCGCCGGCTCCCGCTGCGCTACGGGCGCCGCCCCGATCCCGGTCGACGGCGTCAGTCGAGCGGAGGAACTTGCCGACCTGGTCGCACTCGCCTGGTGGGAACTCCTCCAGGACCCCGGTGACGACCCGTTCACCAAGCTGTTCACCACGGCCTGCGCCCGGCACCTGAGCTGACAAAAAGAAGCGGGCCCCGTCCTCGGACGGGGCCCGCTTCTTTGCGTTCCGGCTGCCCTACGCAGCCGACGCCGGTACGGCCTCGCCCTCGGTGCCCTCGTCGGAATCTTCGGGTCCGTGCTCAAGCTCCGCGGCCTCAGCGTCCTCTTCTAGGAACGTGACCTTCACGCCGCTGACCGACGACAAGGCTTCGATCAGAGACTTCACCGCTGTGCGGGCACGCTTCGGGTCGTGCTCCAGCGCTGCTTGCACGGTGCCTGCGTCGAAGGTCTTCGCGGCCTTCGCTAGTGCCCGCACGGCCTTCCTGGGGTCGGCCGCCGGAGTCGAGTGGGTCTCGCCCTCCAGGGAGCTGAGATAGGCGAGTACCGCATCTTCGGTCTTCGCCTTGTGTCCGACCGCTGCCTTCGGCAATGTCTCCACGGCACCCTGGACGAGCGCGGCGGTGACGCCTGCACCCTTGGCCTTCAACAGCCCCAGGTACAGGTAGACGGCCGCCTGCACGCTGTGTTCCTCGACCAGTGGCACCAGCGCCCATGCGTGCCCGTACCCGAGCTTCGTGGAAACAATTGTTTCCAAACCGCCCCCTGGCCTGGCCTGGAACAGTGCTTCGGCCACACGCCAGGTGCGGATCAGCTTGCCCGCGTACTGCGGTGTGATGTCCCACCTGGTCTGCGTGTACTCCTCGAAGGTCTCGAACTGTGCCCGGTACAGGCGAGCATCTCGCACCACCTGGAGTGCCTTACCGGCAGCCCAGAAGGCGAAGCGCAGGTTCTCGATCGCGCTCTCGCACTTGATGAGCATGTCCTGCTCCTGCGCGATGAGCGCCGGAGTGTCGGTCAGCTGCTTGGTGGGGAGCTTTGTGGAGTCGCCAAGCGCACGCGCCAGCTCGATGGCGTTGTCCGGACGCCCGGGGGCCGCCGGAGCCCCGCCTACGGTGATCGCCTTACCCATCAGAGCATCTGCTCCATCGTCAGGGCCACGCGCATGAAGTCCTCTCGCGCGTTCAGGGCCGTGCCGGACATCTTGTACTCGGTCACCAGAGTGCCGTTCTCGTAGGCGTGCTCGTGGATGGTGTACCGGCGGATCGGGTCCGCGACCCGGGGGTAGTTCCGCTCGTCAATCCACGCCTTCACCTTGTTCAGCTGCTTCTCGGACTTGTCCTTACCGGGATCGTGCATGTTGATCACGACCAGGAAGGGGATACCCCTCGGCTTGAGGACGCGTTCGATGGTGTACTCGCACTCGTCCCAGGTGATCTTGGATGGGGTGATCGGGACGATCGCCAGGTCCGCCACATCCAGCACCTCGCGCAGGGCATCGGCTGTCCGGCTCTCGCCCAGCGGGTCGGCTCCCCACTCGGCGTCGGGGTCGACGTCCAGGAAGCCCGGGGTGTCAACGATGATGCGGCGCCGGTCGGGATCGTTGATGATGCTCGGCAGGATGTCCAACTTGCTCCTGGTGACGACGAAGTCGAACGGCAGGGCCTCTTCGCGCACGCCTGCGCACCACTTCTCCAGGGTGCCCTGGACGTCGATGCCGGCCGCGACGACGGGAGCGCCCGCAGACTCGTCCGCATTGGACAGCACTGCTGACCGGCCTGCACATGCGGCCGTGTTGACCGCGATCGTGCTCTTGCCTGCACCGCCCTTCTGCTGGATGACGACGATCACTCTCGCCGTTCTGGTAACAGCATGGGCGGCCGTATCGACAGCCGCTTGCAGTGTTGTGGGTGTGGTCATTCCGTGGCCTTCCGTGATTTCACCGCGCGGTGCGGCTACTCGGATCGCCGCACAGCTTGCCAGACGTTTGTGCTGACGACGTGCACCGAGGTGTAACGGAATTGACGGACCCGTTCGAGGGAAATCGAACGGATTGGAAACTGTTGTTTCTGCGGTCAGGTCCTGTCGGGGAGTTCGGGCTGTTCCCTGTCGATGACCCTGTCCACTGCCGCGCGAATCAAGTCCCCTGTGGTGAGCACCTGTTGGCGGAGCCTGTCCCGGATCTCCAGTGCGGACTGTGGCGCGGAGAGGTTCCCGGTGGCGGCCATGAGGGCGAGCTCGGCGGGGATGCCGTCGCGTTCGGCCTCGCGCATCGCTACGTCGATGCCGTCGCCCCAGCGGTCGGCCCACTCCTGGAGGGCCTCGATTGCGGCCTTGCTGGTCCAGTAGGAGGCGCGGCGTACGGTGTCGCCGAGGCTGTAGGGCAGGTTCACCGACACGCGTGCGGTGTATCCACCCTCGCCCATGGGCTGGCTCGGGGGGGTGCCCCAGCGGCGGCCCGGAGCGTCGACCTCGCCCTCCGGCGGCTTCGGCCACCTGCGGTCCAGGCCTCGCGCTCGCAGCTCCTCGCGCACGGCCCGGGCGACGATGTCGTCCCGGTTGCCGCCGAACTCGCCGGTGCGCCGCATCCTGGCGACGTCCGCCCGGATGGTGCGGCGGACGGCGGCGGCCGCGCGCCGCGGCATGCCGGGGACGAGCAGTTCCCGCCGGCGTTCGGCGATCCATGCCGCCTCGCGATCCCGCTCGTCCTTGGCGTGCTCGTTGAGCCCCTTCAGGGACTCCTCGGTCACGGCCACGTGGAACTTCATCTTCGCCATGCTCGCCATGATGGAAATGTAGCCAGATAATTGAGACGCGTACTGCTGGCTCTCTCCATTTCGCTGTGCGCAATGGAGAGAGCGGCGTTTCGCTGGGTGAACTCGCCTCCCGCTTCGGCGGGGGAGGGGAATCCCCTGCTGGTGAGTCGTAGGGCCATAGAGGATGGATGATGTCCGGCCGCTGTTGAGCATCCGGGCGAGGCTGGGGCGAGACCCCTGGTCCCGTCGGTGGTGACGGCGTGCCGGGCCGGGTTGAAGGCCTGTGCCCTATCGGCGCCACGGGGAGAGCGCTCATGCCGCTGAAGACTGCGGGGGCGTGCTGGTCGCTAGTCTCGGCTGTCAACAAATGACTACACTCCGACCCCAAGATCGCGGCCGAGCCGCAGGACCAACGGGGGAGGACGCTCTTGAGCACTGGGGGAGTGGAGCCGTCGCTCCACGCGGATGAGGGGAATGGCAGTGACGCAGCTGAGCAGGCACGGGCAGACGGCTCGGGAGTACTGGCAGACATACCGGCCGCAGGCCCTGGAGGCGCTGGGGAGCCCGGAGCAGCAGGAGGAGTTCTTCCTGGAGCTGGACCTGCGGGTGACGGAGCAGATCGGGCAGCTGACGACCGAACTGCTCCAGAAGCTCCCGATGGAGCAGCGGGCGGCGGCCCGGCGGGCGACGAGGTCGCAGGCGCAGGAGCTGGTGTACGCGGAGGAGATCTGGCTGGAGAAGGAGCCGGGGACGGAGCACCGGGAGATGTAGCTCCGCCCCGCTTCCGGCCGGACGGCCAGCAGGACCTCGCCCCGTCCGGGCAGGGGGAGCGGGCCCGCGCCAACCTGGCGGCCTTGGAGGCGCTGCGCGTCGTGGAGCGCGAGCAGCGTCCGGCGACCGAGCGGGAACAGCGGGTCCTGGCGCGCTGGTCGGGCTGGGGCGCGTTGCCCGTCATCTTCAACCCGCGGCCGGGGCGGGACGCGTTCGATACGGACGAGGCCTTCGAGCGGGCCGTGGCACGCTGGGATGCCGTCGGTGACCTGCGTGGGCAGATCCGGGCCCTGCTCACCGAGGACGAGTGGGCGGCGGCCCGCCGCAACACCATCAACGCGCACTACACCGACGCCGATCTGGTGCGCTCGATCTGGGGCGCGGTCCGCGGGCTGGGCTTCAGGGGCGGCCGCGTCCTCGAACCGGGCAGCGGCAGCGGCAACTTCATCGGCTTCGCCCCGATCCTCATGAGCGAGCCGGTGCAGATGACCGGTGTGGAGGTCGAGCCGACCACCGCGGCGATTGCCCGCCACCTGTACCCGGACGCCGAGATCATCACCAGGGGTCTCGAAGAGGTCCCGCTCGCCGACGGCGGTTTCGACGGCGTGGTCGGCAACGTCCCCTACGGCCGCTACAAGCGGTTCGACAAGGTCCACAACCCCGACCTGAAGCTCTCGATCCACACGCACTTCATCCTGAAGTCGCTGTACGCCACCCGCCCCGGCGGGATCGTCGCCCTGATCACCTCCCGCTACACCCTGGACGGGGAGGACCCTGAGCCTCGGGAGCGCATGTACCAGCTCGGCGACCTGGTCGGCGCGGTCCGCCTGCCCGCCCGGGCGCACGCGACGGCGGCCGGGACCGACGTGGTCACCGACGTGCTGTTCCTGCGGCGCCGCATGGAGGGCGAGGAGCCGGGGGATCCGACCTGGCTGACCGCCAGCAAGCGGGTGCTGCCCGGCCACGACAACGAACTCGCGGTCAACACCTACTTCGACGCCCACCCCGAATACGTGCTCGGCGAACTCCGCGCGGGCTCCCGGGAGTGGGGCCCGGAGGTTACGGTCGTCGGGCGCACCGACCAGAGCCCGGCCGAAGGCCTGGCGGCGGCCGCGGCCGCCATCGGAGTGGAAGCTGAGGCCGCCGGACTGACCGCCGCCGCCGACCAGCGCACCGAACCGGTGCAGACGATTGTCACCGGCGGCACGGAAGGCGCCCTGGGGCTGGACGCGGAGGGCAACCCCACCATCATCGACGGCGGCCGCCCGGTCCCGCTGGAGATCCACCCCGACCAGCGTGAGCAGCTGGTGCAGCTCATCCGCCTCAAGGGCCTGACCCTGGCCCTGTACGCGGCAGAGGCGGACACCCCCGAGCCCGGCGAGACTCCCGAGCTCGCCCGGCTCCGCGCCGAACTCCGGGTCGCCTGGCGGGACTACCGCAAGAGCCACCCGCCGCTGACCAAGCCGCGCCAGCACTACAAGTTCACGCCGCCCGGCGCCCGGGAGCAGGCCACGGCGCAGGGCTTCAAGAACGTCCCGGAGGCCTGGAAACAGCGCACCGCGTTCGCCTGGATCGACGACGACCCCGACGCGAGCCTGCTGTTCGGCCTGGAGGAGTGGGACGACCGGACGGGCAAGGGAACCGAGCAGAAGGTGCTCCTGACCCGCGTCCTGGAGCCGCGCCGCCTGCCGACCCGGGCCAACAGCCACGAGGACGCCATCGCCCTGGCGACGGAGTACGACGGCGGCCGCCTGGACATGACGCGCGTGGCCAGCCTGCTCGGCACGGACGAGGAGAGCGCGGCCGCACAGTGCGCGGACGCCGGGCTGGCCTACCGCGACCCGCAGCAGGAAGACGCCTGGGAGCCGAGCCACCGCTACCTGTCCGGCAACGTCCGCACCAAGCTCGCGGCCGCCAAGGCGCGGGCCGCCGACGATCCGACGTTCCTCGGCAACGTCGCCGCCCTGGAGCGGGTCCAGCCTGACGACCTGGCGCCCTCCGAGATCAAGGCCAAGATCGGTGCCCCGTGGGTTCCGGTCGACGTCTACAACGACTTCCTGGCCCACCTGGGCTTCGAGGACGCCAGCGTCGTGCACGCGGGCGGCACCGTGTGGGAGGTCCGCGGCGCCAAGAACGGCGACCTGGCGCGCACCGAGTGGGGCACCGGCTCCCGGCCCACCCAGGACTTGTTCACCGCGCTGCTGCGCCAGGCCGACTCGACCATCCAGGTCACCTACCGCGACAGCGAGGGCCGCACCTACGTCGACAAGGACGCCACCGACGCGGCGCAGGAGAAGGCCAAGCTCATCGCGGAGGCCTTCGAGGACTGGGTCTGGGACGACAAGACCCGGGCGGCCCGGCTCGCCAAGCTCTACAACGAGATGTTCAACAACCTGGTGCTGCCGGACTACTCCGGCTCTGCGCTGAGCCTTCCCGGTCTGATCAGCGACTGGACGATGAAGGAGCACCAGAACGCGGCGATCCGCCGGATCGTGCACGAGCCGACCGCGCTGCTCGCGCACGTCGTCGGCGCGGGCAAGACCGCCACGATGGCCGCCGGCGCGATGGAGCTCCGCCGCACCGGCCTGGCCAAGAAGCCGTGCCTGGTCGTCCCCAACCACATGCTCAAGCAGTGGTCACGCGAGTTCCGTCAGCTCTACCCCAACGCCAAGATCCTGACGATCAGCGCGAGCGACCTGAACAAGAAGCGCCGCGCGAAGTTCATGGGCCGGATCGCGGGCGGCGACTGGGATGCGGTGATCCTCACCCACGAGGCGTTCAACCGGGTGCCGCTGCGGCCCGAGAACATGCGCTCCTACCTCGACCGCGAGCTGGCCTCGCTGCGCAGCCAGCTGGACATCGCCGCCGAGGCGGGGATGCACAAGAACACGGTCAAGCAGATCGAGGAGTCCCTGGCCAACGCGGAGGCCAAGCTCCAACAGCAGATCGAGTCCATGGGGGACGACAACGGCGTCTTCCTGGAAGACACCGGCGTCGACTACCTGTTCCTGGACGAGGCGCACGAGTACAAGAACCTGCGCACCGTCTCGGCGATCCCCGGCGCCGCGATCCAGGGCTCGGCGAAGGCCACCAAGCTCCACATGGTGCTGTCCTGGCTGCGCGAGACGAACGACTCGGAACGCGTGGCGACCCTGGCCACCGGCACCCCGATCGCCAACTCGGTGACCGAGGCCTACGTCCTCAAGCGCTACCTCGCCCCACAGCTGCTGGACGAGATGGGGCTCGACGCCTTCGACAACTGGGCCGCGACCTTCGGCGAGGTCGTGTCCAACCTGGAGCCCGACCCCAAGGGCGACGGCTACAAGTACAAGGCCCGCTTCTCCCGGTTCTTCAACGTGCCGGAACTGATGGGCGCGTACCGCACGTTCGCCGACGTCCAGATGGCCGAAGACCTGAATCTGCCCACCCCGCCCGTGCGGGAGAACGAGGACGGGCAGCGCGGCGAGACGGTCATCATCCCGCCCACGCCGGCGCAGCGGAAGTTCATCGAGCAGCTGCCGTACCAGCCGTGGGTGCGCAAGCCGGGCGGCGTACTCAAGGCCCTCGGCGAGGGCCTGCGGGCCTCCGTCGACCTGGACCTGGTCGACGCCACCGAAGCCCTGCGCAGCCTCGGGATCGACCCGAGCCGGTTCACCAGCATCGACCCCGCGACCGGCGAAGCCGAGATCGACTACCAGAAGGTCGCCGAACTCGCCGATGCCGCCGCCACCGACATGCGTTCCGTCGGCGGCAGCAAGGAGATGGGCAGCAAGGTCCCCTACGCGGCCGAGAAGATCGTGGAGATCTGGCAGGAGACGAAGGACATCGTCTACCCCGTCTCCTCGGACGACCCGACCCCGCAGGATCTGCCCGGCGGCCTCCAGCTCGTCTTCCTGGACGAGGGCACCCCGGGCAGCACCGCCAAGCACGGCGCCGACCTGTATGCGGACCTGCGCGACGAACTGGTCGCCCGGGGGATGCCGCGCGACACCATTCGCTTCATCCACGAGGCCAGCACTGACAAGAAGAAGGAGAAGCTGTTCGCCGACTGCCGTGCCGGACGCGTCCGCGTCTTGATCGGAAGCACGCAGAAAATGGGCACCGGGACCAACATCCAGGACCGGGCCACGGCATTGCACCACCTGTCCTACCCGTGGCGCCCGGCGGACATGGCCCAGCGCGACGGCCGGATCGAGCGCCGCGGCAACCTCAACGCCCCGTGGGTCGAGAACACCCCCGACCACGTCCGCGTCCTGTACTACATCACCGAGCGGACCTTCGATGAGTTCCGGCTGACCACCCTCGCCCGCAAGGCCCGCTTCATCGGGCAGATCCAGCGCCGCGACTTCAGCATGCGCGAGATCGAGGACATCGGCGCCGACGCCATCAACATCGGCATGCTCGCCGCCCTGGCCTCCGGTGACCCGGCGATCCTGCAACTGGCCGAGGCCACCGCCGAACGCTCCCGGTTCCAGGGCCTGGCCCGCAGCTGGGACCGCGCGCAGGACAACCGCAGCCAGCAGCTGAAGGACATCGACGACTTCCTCGGCCGGGCGGACACTGCCCTGGAGGGCATGCGGGAAGCTGCCCCGAACCGCCGCTCCACCACCGGCGACGCCTTCGCCATGACCGTGGAGGACGCCACCTACCGCTCCCGTGACGCGGCCGCGAACGCCCTCGGTGCCCGGATGGTCGCCATCGCCGGGGACCAGTCGCTGCGGCCCGGCGAGCGCATCCCGGTCGGCACCTTCGGCGGGCAGGACTTCCACGCGGAGATCGCCTACGGGGCCAGCGGCCTCCGCCAGATGCGCCTGCGCTTCGCCTGGGGCCACGTCGTGCCCATGGGTCAGCGCGAGGACCGCGCCCAGTGGCAGGCCTCCTCCGTCACCCAGTCCAACGGGCGCGGCGCCATCCAGTCGCTGGAACACTTCCTCAACCACCTGGATGACGACCTCGACAAGCTCGACAAGTCGGCTGCCTCCCTTCGCGGCCGCCGCGAGGAGATCACCGCTAACCTGCGGCCGAAGGACGAGAACCCCTACCGCATCCAGGCGCGTTCCAAGGAGCGTGAGGAACGCGCCCTGGGCAAGCTCGTCGTCGCCAACAAGAAGGAGGCCGCCCTCGCCGAGCGCGCCGAACGTGCCGAGGGCGTCAACGAGGACGCCGCCGAGGAGGTCAACGAGGAACTGACCGCCCTGCGCGAGCACATCGCCAACCTGCGCAAGTCCATCGCCGACGAACACCAGATCCAGGCCAGGGCCCAGGGCCTCGTCCAGCCCGAAACCCGCTCCGCCGCCCCCGACACCGCCCCCGACGCGGAGACGGCCGCCGCAGAAGCCTTCGCTAAGGACATGGCTGATGCGTTCTTCTCTGACGGGAGCGCGGAACCCTCGTCCACTGAGCGGCCTGCCAGCGGGGCCGAGCAGCAGCAGGACGACACCCCGCCGGCCGAACCGCAGGAACAGCCGGACCCCGAACAGGCCAGCCCGGACACCGAGCCCACAAAGGAACAGCTGCTCGACCGCCCACCCTTCGACCCCAACGCCCTGCGTGACGCGCAGAACGGCGCCAGCCCGGCGCCCACCGACGCCCAGACCACGGCCCCGGCCGGGGAACCGACACCCACAGCGGAATCAGCCCCCGCGACCGAAAAGGACGGAGGGGACACCCCCACTGACGAGTCCACCCGTGAGGCCGACTCGGGCACGGCTTCCGAAGAGATGGTCCGTCGGCTGAACGAGTGGTGGGAGACGTCCAGCAACGAGGACGTACCCGCGGGCTACCAGCCCTTCAGTGACGCCTCCGTGCAGCTCCAGCCGGGCGACACGGTGCGAGCTGGCTGGCGTCAGTACGAGGGAGACAAGCACCTTCACTTCCACACCGTCACTGTTGAGCAGGGTCCCGACCCGAGGGATGGCTACTACGTCGGCCGTAACGAGTCCGGCAACACCCGCCGGTTCCACCCCCGCGCCATCGTGGCCGTCCCCGACGGTTCCCGTCTGTTGTCGACCAGCGCCCCAACGCTGGAGGAAACTCCGGTGCCCGCGCCGGCGGAAACGGAGCAGGAAGTCGCGGGTACTGAGCAGACGACGTTGCAGGGCCTCATCGAGGCCTTCGGTGGCCGCGCCTCGGTCCAGCACATCGGCGGCCCGCAGCCCGAGACGGAGCCCGCCGCCGACGAACAGGCCCCGACCGCACAACCGGAGCCGGAGCAGCACACCGGGCCCTCCCCGGCGATGGCCCGCTGCGCGGCCGTCCTGCGGTACTACGAACCGCTGTTGAAGCGCCACAAGCTGTCCGGCCGGGACGCCGTGGCCTTCATCGACCGGCCCGGCGTCGGCTACCGGTACGAACCCGGCAACCCGCTGCCCGACCTCATCGCCGAGATCGGCAAGGTCGGGGAGCGCGTCGGCGGCTCCTACCGCGTCAGTTACAGCGAGTGGGTCAACTATGAGGTCGGCGAGCGCCGTCAGCAGCAGAGCGACACCCTGACCAACCTGAGCATCGACCTCCTCGCCCTGTACAGCGGCGAGACGGAGCCGCTGTTCACGGTCGACCTGGAGGCGATCCTCGCCGCCCCGCCCGGCACCGTCATCGAGCTGGAGTCCGAGGCGGAGATCGACGCCGACGAAGCGGCAGCGGCCCGCATCGTGATCCTCCACGACGCCGAGGGCACCGAGGTCCGCAACACCCCACGCGGGGGAGACCAGCGCATCCGGGACGCGCTGAACGACCTGAACTTCAACTGGTCGCGCCGTCAGCAGAAGTGGTACCAGCAGCGGGACACCCCCTTGGAGGACCGGGACACGGCCGTACGCGGCCTGCGCGTCGCCTTCGACAAGCTGGGCGTCCCCTACACCTACAACGGCCCCGACCTCGCCCCGCAGGACACCGAAGAGACCACCGAGGCCGCACAGCAGGCGACCGAGACCCCGTCCGGGCCGGAACAGACCGGACCCGCCGCGGAGGCCTCCGCCACCGACCCCACGCCCAAGCCTGAACCGGCCGCATCCACGGCCGAGACGGACGCCTCCCCGCAGGGTCCGGCCGACGACGGAGCCGAGTCCGCCCCGGGCACGGACGGCACAAAGCCCGCGCGCACCCACCAGTCCGCCGGATGGGCCATCATGGCGGTGCTCAGCGAAGACCAGGTCAAGGGACTGGTCAGCGCCGTCACGGTGGACAGCCAGCCGATCAGCACGCAATCCCGGCGCCTGCCCGGAGACCGCGTACGGGAGTGGATCGCCGAGCAGCAGCAGGCGCCGACGAGCGCCTTCTACGCCTCCAACAGCAGCGACCTGCCGCCCGCCGTGCGCGGCGCCGGCGGCGTACGCCTGTCGACCCGCGCGGACGGACTGACCATCGAGCGGGGCGACGACGTCTCCACCACGATCCTGTGGGAGGAACTCCCGGCCTGGATCGACGCCGCGGTGGCGCACAACACCGCCAACCGCGACCCGTACAAGCCGTGGTGGCGCTACGGGAGCCTGGACCACGAGATCCATTTCCGGCGCGACGACCGCAACACCCTGGGCCTGCGCGCGGCACTGGATGCCCTGGCCGACGCGCTGCGCGAGACCACCCCGCCCACCGACGAGCAGCTCGCCGAAGCACGCGACAGGTTCGCCCCGCCAGCTGGGGCCGCCGACGCTGAGCCTGCTCCGGACGCTAACGCCTCGACGATCGTCCAGACCCCGGACGGGCCCGGCACGGTCGTCGGGTCCGACGACGGCGGCCTGGTGCTGGTCAACACCCAGTCCGGCACCCGGGTCTGGGAGAGCAGCGAGATCGAGTGGCCCGAGGATGCTGCCCGGCCGGAGAACACCGAACGGGCGGTGAAGGAACGCCAGAACGCCGCCGACCTCGCGCAGGCCGCCACCGCCGAAGGCATCGAGCTGCGCTACGGCAACGGCAACCGGCTGGTCGACCTGGACGTCGACGCCGGGCACGGCACGGTGGTCGACACCGACGGCGCGGTCATCGGCTGGGTGCGCGCCCGCATCGGCGACGACGGCCGCCGCTACTGGTGGGGCCAGGACGCCCGCGGCGGCGCCCCCGACGACATGCCTTTCCACGAGGCGCTTCCGGCCTCCTCCGGACCCGCGGCGATCCGGGCCGCCGGGACCGTGCGCACCGACATGCCCCGGGCCACGGAACCGGAGACCCGCCGCCCCACCCCTGCCGAGTACGCCGCCCGCGAGGTGCGCCTGACCACGGCTCAGGTTCGGGAGCTGCGGCGCCTGGTGCTCGATGCCACCTACTCGGACGGCAGTCCGATCGAGCCGCCGGAGTGGGTGGCCGCGCACCGCAAGTACGTCCTGAACACTGCGCAGATGCAGGCCCTGGGCGATGCGGCCCAGGCCGCCGCCGACGCCTTCCCGGGCGTGACGGCGGAGGAACGACGCACGGCCCGGGTGCTGCGCAACGCCGCCGAACGCTTCGAGTTCGAGGTGTACGACACCGCCCGGTGGCGGGCCACCATCCCGCCGATCGGCGAGGCCGACCCGTACGCCGGGCCCTACCGGCCCCGCCCCCGGGCGGAGACGACCAACGAACCGGAAGCGACGCCGGACGCGCCCGCGCCGACCGCGACGGAGACCTCCGGCGAGACCCCGGCGCAGACCTCCACCGGGAGCGAGACGGAGCCCGCGGCCCCGGCGGACACCGGCGCCCCGGAACAGACCGGTGAACCGGACCTCGCCGCGGCCGCGCACCTGGTCGACCCGGCCCCGTACTGGCGGATCGTCGGCGCGGAGACCGACGAACAGGCCACGGTCCGCTTCGGCGGCCCCGAGCGCATGCGCGCCTTCGCCGCCCGCGTGCGGGTCGTGCCCGCCCCCTCGGCCCTCACCGAGACCAGCGCCGACGTGTGGATGGACGGCCGGATGGTCGGCCGGATCGCCGACGTCAACGACGTCGCCGACTCGACCGTCCCGGATGCCGCGCCGCTGTGGAACGCGGAACCGGTCTTCGGCACCACCGACCGCCGTCTGGCGCGCTTCCGCAGCCAAGAGGCGGCCCTCGCCGAACTGGCGGTACGGGCCCTGCGGTCCGGCCCGCCCGCCCCGGATCGGCTGGACGAGGACATGACCGCCTCGTTCACCGCCTCCCTGGTGCGGCCGGAGACGGAACTCCCGCCGCTGCCCGACGACGACTTCCTGGCCGTCATGCACGCCGACCTGGTCGCCGTCCTGGACGCCTTCGCACAGGGACGCAGTCGCGGCGGGAGTATCGCCGAGGACCTGGCCGCCGCGTACGACAGCCTGCTGTGGCTGTCGGCCGCACAGACCGATGCCCAGGTGCGTGACGACCTGGAGACCCGGGCCGACACCGCCAGTACCTTCCTGAACGTCTTCGACCCCGACAACCCCCGGGCCGCGCAGAATCGCGCGAGCGCCCCGCCGGACGCTGCCGTGCCGGGTTCCGCGCGTACGACGGCCGCCGACATTGCGCCGGTCGACGCGCCACCCGAGAACGCCGGAGTGGAGGAGGAGGCGCAGCTCGACCTCTTCCCCACCGAAACACCGGAGTCCCCGGCACCTGCCCGCCGTACCGGCCGCCGGCGCACCAGCCGGAAGGAACCCGCCGTCCACCCCGGCACCGAGGACGGACCGGACCAGGGACGCCTGGGCGTCTACGGGCACGCGGAGAACGGCGACTGCGACCGCTGCGGCACACCCGACACCCACCGCTACACGATGGTGTGGAGCTGGTACACCCGCACCGAGGACGGCGGGGACATGGCCGCCGAGTGCGGGAGCTGTGTCGAGCTGACCACCGGACTGTCCTACAAGGAGTACCAGCGCCTGGCCAATGTCGCCGAGGCCCGGCGCGGCGGCCGCCGCATCGTGCCGCGCCCGTACCTGGACGGCGACGTGACCGTGCGCCGCACGGCGGAGAACGAGTGGACGTGCGTCCATCTGCCCACCGGCAAGCGCTACCGCCTCGCGGAGGAAACTCCGAGCGGGTACCGGGGGTTCGTGCTCCGCGACCTGCACGGCGTCTCCCAGGGCACCGGCATCTCCACGAGTTCCGGCTACGAACTGGCCGAACGGGCAGCTCTGGGACGCACGCCGCAGACCCACCCGAACGACAGCGACGACTGGGTGTTCTTCGGCTACAACTCCGACATCGAGGAACTGGCCCTCCACGAGGGCGAGAACATCAACACCGACGAGCACCCCAACAACCCCCGCCGCGGCGGTGCCCCGTTCGAGCACGGACCGCGCTGGGAAGTCACCGTCGGCGGGATCGACTACCAGGTGGAGCTGGTCTACCAGCCGGGCCAGCCCGGCGACGACGGCCACCGACTGGAGGTCACCGGCCCGGACGGCACGAGCACCCGCCACGTGCACTGGGACGGCGTGCTGGAGTGGGCGCGCGAGCAGACCCGCGACACCGAGCCTGAGCAGACGAGCGCGCCGACCGCCGCGCCGCTCACCGAGGCGGCACCGCCGCCCTCGGACGAGGAACAACTGGACCTCTTCCCCACGGCGACGCCGGACGCCGCCACCGCGTCGGCCGGGCAGACCGAGGCCCCGGCGCCTGACGAGCAAGAGCCGTCGGCGGACGCCGCGGCCGCCGACGCCCCTGCGCCGGACCCGGCGGCAGGGGAGGGCTCGAACGCGGACGCCGTGGCGGAACCGGCCCCCGTTACCGAACCCGGCAGCGGGCCCACCGCCGAGGAGACGGCACGGGACGACGCTCCCGCACCGGACCGCGAGGCGGACGAGGACCCAGAGCAGCCAGACCAGGAGGAAGCAGCGGCAGACGAGCCGGAACCCACCTCCGTCACGACGGACGTCCCGGCCGTCGACCCGCCCGCGGAAGACCTCCCCCCGACGGCCCCTGAGCCAGCAGCAGCGGACGGCGACCCCACCATGGGCGTCGACGACCCGCCCGCACCCCAGTACTACACGGAGGTGTCCCCGCTGCCCGCCGATGCCGGGTATCAGCTCCACCTGACCGGCCTGGACGGGCAGGGCCCCAGCGCGGGCGAGCTGCGGTACGGCGAGAGCACCATCGCCGCCGTTCACCTGTCCGCCTCCGGGCGCTGGTTCGCCCGCATGACAGTCGACGGCATGCCCGCCGACGTCACGGCCCTGACCGACGCACCCAAGGATGCGGCGGACCTAGGCGCCCTGATGTTCTCGGTGTTCACCGGGACGCCCTACGGCAAACCGCCGGTCGCGGCCGCCGCCGACGGGCCGCTGTCGCAGGCGGACGTGCTGCGTAGCGAACTGCGGGCCGCCGCACAGTGGCACCTCGACACGATCACCGTGGCGGCCGCGCGAGTGACCGCCGACTACACCCAGAACCCGCAGTTCCAGGAGCTGAGCACGCGGCTCAACGAGCTGTCCGCCGCCGTCACCGACGCTCACGGTTCCCGGCAGATGGCCGCGAACCTCACCGCGGTTCAGCAGGCGGTCAACGCCTGGGGCGGCGCCCTGCCGGTGGACCCCGCCCTCGATGAGCGCCAGCACCTCGCGTTCCCGCTCACGCACCTGCTGTACGACACCACGCGTCTTCACGGCCGCCTCCAGGCCACGATGGACGCGGTCCAGGCCGAACGCGCGGCCGCCCGAGAACAGGAGGCCGCAGACGCGCCCGCTGAGCCTGCCGTGCAGGCCGAACCGGTACGCGACGACAGCGCACAGCAGACCCCGGTGCCGACGCCCGATCCCGCCCCGGACCCGGTGCCCGCCTCGGCGGCGGAGCCGGTGCGCGGCCCCCGCGTCTCCATTTCACTGTGGGGCGACACGGAGGAACAGGTGATCGCCCGGGTCGAGACCGGCGACGTCTCGCGGACCCTCGTCCTGCCCGGGGTCAGCGTCGCCGACCTGCCGGAGCAGCCCATGCCCGTCGCCGTCGGCATTCCCATGCTGGTCCGCCCGGCCCAGCGCGCGGAGCACCTGGTCGCGGACGAGGAGACGGAAGCCTGGCTCGCCGTGCACCTGCCCGGCGGACTGCTGGCCCCGACCTGGGACACCGCCGGAGTGCGCGCGGCGCTCGTCGTCGCGGTCCGCGACACCCTGCGCGATGGCATGGCGCCCAGCGTGGACGACGTCGCCGCCTGGCTGGTGAACACCGCCGCTGAGCAAGACGACCTGCTCCGCATGGCGCACGCCGCCGCTGGCATAGCCGAGTTCCGGCCCCTGTTCGCGCAGGTCGCCGACTCCCTCGTGACGGATGGCGGTTCCGAGTACCTGCTGTGGACCTACCTCGGGGACGAGGGAACCCGGCGGGACGAGGTCCTGGCCCTGGCCGCTCCGGGAGCGTACGAGCAGCTGCTCGCCCTGCCTGCGCCTGCGGACGCCCTCGCCCCGGAGCGGGCCGCCGCTGCGCCCCCGACCGAACAGCCTGCCCCGAGCGCCGAAGCACCGGAGGACCCCGAAATGGCCACACCCGCCCGTCCCGCGACACCCGAGGACACGGAGACCGCCACCCCGGCGGCTACCGACGGAGGTGTCGCCTCCCCGGAGAGCGACGAGGCCCCCACGGAAGCCGATGCTCCCGCCATGCCGATAGAGGGCAGCATGGGCGCCGACTCCGAAGAGGGAACGACGTCCATCGAGGAACCGCCCGAGCCTCGGCGGTACTTCACGCCGGCCGCACCGCTCGCCGCCGACCCCGGCTATCAGCTCCACCTGTCTGGCCTGGACGGCCAAGCAGCCGACTCCGGCGAACTCCGCCACGGCGACGCCACTGTCGCCACCCTGCACCTGTCCGCTGCCGGGCGATGGTTCGCGCGCCTGACGGTCGACGGCCTGCCCGCCGACGTCACGACCCTCGCCGACGCACCCGAGGAGGCGGCGGACCAGGGAGCCGTACTGTTCTCCGCATTCACCGGCACGCCCTACGGCGAGCCGCCCACCGCGGTCTCCGGCGACGATCTGCTCTCGCGGGCGAACGTGCTGCGTACCGAACTGCGGGACACTGCGATCCAGCACCTCGACACGATCGTTGTCGCGGCCGCGCAGGTGACCCGGGACTACGAAGAGGACCCACGGTTCCAGGAGCTGGCCCTACGGCTCGACGACATGGCGGGGGCCGTCACCAACGCCCACGGCGCCCGGCAGATGGCCACTCAACTCGATGCTGTTCAGCAGGCGGTCAACGCTTGGGGCAGCACTCTCCCGGTGGACCCCGACTCCTACGCACGCAGCTTCCTGGCCCACCCGCTCGCCCACCTGCTGTACGACACCACGCGGCTTCACGGCCGCCTCCAGGCCACGCTGGACGCGGTCCAGGCCGAACGCGCGGCCGCCCGGGAACAGGAAGCCGCGCCCGCCGTGCCAGCCGAGCCGGTCCGCGAGGACAGCGCACAGCAGACCCCGCCCCCGGCGCCGGAACCTGCCCCGGCACCCGAACCGGTAGGCGGGCCCGTGGTCGCGCTCGGGCTGCGGGAGGGAAGCGAGGGACAGCTGATCGCCCGGGTCGACGCCGAGGGCGCCTCCCACACCCTCGTCTTGCCGGGCGTCACCGCCGCCGACCTGCCGGGGCTGTCCCTGCCGGTCGCGGTGCAGGTGCCCATGCTCACGCGCCCGGCTCAGCGGGCGGAGCATCTGGTGACTCATGAGGAGACGGAGACGTGGCTCGCCGGGCACCTGCCCCATGGCCCGATGGCCCCGGCCTGGAACACCGACGGAGTGCGCCAGGCTCTCATCAGCACGGTGCGCGACACCCTGCGGGACGGCATGGCGCCCAGCGTGGACGACTTCGCGACCTGGCTGGTGCAGACCGCCGCCGAACACAGCGACCTGATCCGGGCCGCGCACACCGCCAGCCTGGATGACTTCACGGCACAGTTCGCGCAGGCTGCCGACGCCATGGTCACCAACGGCGGTTCCGACCACCGTGTGTGGGCCTACCTCGCGCAGGAGGGAGGCCGACGGGCCGAGGTGCTGGCCCTCGCCGCACCGAGCGCGTACGAGCAGCTGCGCGCCCTGCCCGCGCCTGCGGACGCCCCCGCTCCGGAGCAGGCCGCCGCTTCGCCCCAGACCGAACCGCCTGCCCCGCGCCCTGACGCTCCGGAGGACCCCGAGATGGCCACACCCGCCCGTCCCGCGACACCCGAGAACCCGGAGGCCGCCGCCCCCGCGCAGGCTGAGACTGTGGAGCCCGCTTCGCCTGAACCGTTTGGGGATCTGCCGCTGTGGACCGGCGCGGCGGACACCTCCGGGCAGACGGAGGACCGGCCGGTCGACGTCGTCGCCGACTTCGCGTCCGTCAAGGAGGCCTGGGACGAGACCGTTCCCGCCGACAAGGGCACGGGCGAGGACCTGTTCGCCGACGTGCAGGCGGGCCTGCTCAAGCTCCAGCAGATGCTCGCCGACGCCGTACCCAAGGTCGAGCCCGCCCCGGAAGCGCCGCCGGCCGCTGAGGTGCAGTCCACTCCGGTCGCCCCGGCTGAGCCGGAGCCCGTGGCAGCCGCACCCTCCGGCGAGCAGGAGACGCAGGAAGACCGCGACCCGCAGCAGGAGGCGGGCGCGGTCAACACGGCGCTGGGAGAAGCCGACGGGCACGCCCCCGCCCTCCAGGACCTGCCGGAGTGGCAGCGCATCCAGACGGTCAGGGGCGCCTTCGGCAACCTGATGCGCGTCATCAGGGAGCGGGCAGGCGAGCACTTCGGCAGGTTCATGGGCGACGGCCGTGTCGCGGGCTTCTTCCGCAAGGTCTCGATCCGGGCGTGCGAGAAGATCGCCGGATGGGCGCAGGCCGGTGCGGACAAGCTCCGGCGGAACGACGAGAGTGACGGTACGGAGCAGGGCCGGGACCTGCCGAGCGCGGAGGCGCTGCTGCGGTTGGGAGATGCGGCCCTCGAGTACAGCGGGCCTCGGCGCGGAGGCGGCAGCACACCGCCCCCGCCCGCGAACGGGACGGCACCGAGCACGGTCGACATCCCGGAGATGCGCAAGATGGGGGAGGCCCTGGAGCGGCCCATGCCGGGTGCCACCAAACACGTCTCCACGTCAGCGGCCCGGGGACGGTCGACCACGACCAGGCGGGGAGCGAAGAATTCCGCCAACGGCACCGAACAGGCCGGACACCTCCGCCGCGACGGCGCCGAGCAGCAGCCGACCCGCAAGCCCAACCAGCGCTGACCCGGCTCCGGTCGGGCGCCCGGGCGGCCATCGTCGTCGCCCCGTGCCCGGCCGGGCACCGGTCAATGGTCAGTCTGGCCAGATAACCCGCGCGGGCTCCGGCGGTTCCCGGTGCGGCCATGCCGGGCTTGCGCCGTCGTCAGGGTGCGGGACGACGTGGGCCCGGACGGCAGCAGCATGAACAATTCACCCCCATAACTCACCTCTTAAGAGGTGAGTTATGGGGGTGGATCGCCAGCGCAAGGGTGAAGGCCGGGGTCGCCTGCTCGTATGCCCAGGACCGGCCGGTCTTCCTCGTCGGGGGATGGGCTCGACGCCGGGCCGCGCCCGGTGGCTTCGCCTCGTACGGGTGGCGGTGGCCGGATGAGGCCGCCTGCCGGGGCGGCGGGGACTAGGCTGACAGGCCTTCTGTGACGCCGTCTCGCTCCCGGGAGTGCCTGTGCCTGAGTCGTCCTCGTCCCCGTCGCCGGGTGAGGTGTCCGCCGAGCAGATCACCGCCGTGCTGGCCGACCGGTACGTGCTGGCCGACGCGCGGGTGGAGATCATCCCGTTGGGTACCGAGACGGACAACGCGGTCGCGGACACCGCGCGGGGACGGGTGTTCGTCAAGGCGTACCCGGCCCGCGCCGACCTGGACGTCATGGAGGGGCGCATCGCGTTGATGGAGCTGGGCCGGGCGGCGGGCAGCCCGTTCCCGGCCGTGCACCCCGACCGGGACGGCGCGCTGATCACCAGGCACGGCGGGGTGGCGCTGTCGGTGTGGGACTGGGTGGACGCGGCCTCGCTGGACACGCCGTACACGGCGGCGCACAGCCGCCAGATCGGCACCGGACTCGGCCGACTGCACACGGCCCTGGCGAGCTGCCCCGCCGGCGCCTACAAGGCGAACAGGAACCGGTGGTGGGAGGCGTCCGCCGAGGACCTGACCGCACGGGGCGAGCGGCTGCTGGGGCTGATCGACGCCGTGCCGGAGCCGGACGAGGACGACCTGCGGCGCCGTGAGCAGGTCGCCGAGCGCATGGCCCAGCTGCGGGGCCTGCCCGCGGTGCAGGCCGCTCTCCCGGCCGCCCCGCGCGAACAGGTGGTGCACTTCGACGCGACCGGCGCGAACCTGCTGTGGGACGCCAAGGAAGACCTGGCGGCCATCATCGACCTTCAGGCGCGGGTCGCGTTCCCCACGTGGGAGCTGGGCCGGGTGCTGTACGAGCCGTTCACCGTGGCGGAGTCGCCCGCCTGGCGGCGGACCGCGGTCGACGGGGTGCTGGCCTACGCCCAGGAAGTGCCCGCCGAAGCCCGCGCCGAGCTGGTGTACGGCGCGCGGATGGCGCTGCTGCACAACCTGACCTCATGGTTCGGGGTGGACGTCCTGTACGGGGAGAAGCAGCTGCCCGGCCGGTCGGTCTACGCCCGGTTCTGGGACCTGCGGGCGCAGGCCGCCACCCGGATGCTCGCCGAACTTGACGAGATCGAGGACGAGTTGCGCACCGTCCTGGCTTGACCGGATCACCGGTCGGCGGCCTGCCGCTCGCGCTCGCGCTGGAGCAGGTAGTACGAGCGGGCCGCGCCCACGGCGCCTGTCCAGTCGCGAAAGCCCCGGTCCCGGGCGGCGGCATCGCACTCCCGGGCGCCCGCCTCGTCGGCAAGACCCCAGCGGGCGGCGACGTGCCGGGCGAGCCGGTCCGGGGCGAGGCGGGCGACGTCGTGCTGCGGGTGGTCGGCAGCGACGGCGGCGTTCAGCTCCAGCGCGGCCGCCACGGTGGACGCCGTGGCCTCCGCATCGGCCAGCAGTCCGGCGGCGTCCTCGCGGGTGGCGGGCCACACGCTCCAGGCGCTGTCGAAGCTGGCGGAGCGCACCATCACCCGCCGCAGTAGCTCGGCGGAGTCCAGTGCCTGAAGCTCTGGCTCGGTGAGCCAGAACGCGAGCTGGTCGACGGCGAGTGCGTCGGCGTGCACGCCCCGGTCGGCGGCGGACTTCACCGCGGCCGCCTCCGCCTCCTGCGGGCCGCCGCCGGGGCGGGCGACGGCGGCCAGGACCCGGGTGCGCCACCGTCCGGGGAACGCCGGGTCGTAGAGCTGCTGGTACTGCATCAGCGCGCCGAGGGGCAGTTGGGGGGCCGGGGCCTGCCCGGCGGGCGCGTACAGGCCTTGCCACAGGGTGGTGAAGCTGGTGCGCCACGCCTGTCCGCTCATCGGGTCGGTGAAGGGCCGGTAGACGGCGAAGTCGGGGCTGTCGATCCAGCGCAGCGCGTACTCGGCGTCCTCACGCTTGACGTCGTAGGGGTGGCTCTGGCGCCACAGGTCGACTCTGTGCAGCGCGGCCGGGAGGTCCGTGCTGGCCGTCGCGCGGTGCAGCGCGGTCCAGGTGCGCCGGGTGTAGGGCAGGCGGCGGGCCGTCTCCTCCAGCGCGGCCGCCTCCTTTGGGGTGACCTGCTGGTCGGCGGCCGCGCCGCGGATGGCGCAGCGCAGGTTGACCAGGGCCTCGGTGAGCTGCTGGCCGTCGGGGGTGTGCAGGACGGCGACCTCCTCGTCGGCCTCCAACTGCCCGGTGCGGAAGGCCTCGAAGACCTTCCCGGCGCCGAGCATCCCGAACGCGCGCAGCTCGGCGGCACGCAGGGCGCCCATGCTGGCGGCGCCGACCACGGCGACACCGGCGTCGAGCAGCAGCAGGATCTCCTTGTGCCGCACCGGCGCACTCTGGTGCCACAGACCGTCGATGATGAGCACCACGTCCCCCTCGCAGGCGCCGAGCGCCAGAAGGTCACCGTGGCGGACCGGGGGATGGCACACCGCGGCGGGGACGATCGCGCGGACCCGGTCGGCGGGCAGGGTGGGCCCGGAGAAGACGTGAAGGGTCATGCTGCTGCCGCCTTGCTGGATGCGGGCCGGGGGATGGTGTGGCGCGAGACGTACCGCAGGTGCGGGGCGATCACCTTGACCACGTGCAGGCCGCGCCGGTGGAACCGGCCCCAGGACAGATCGACGACCAGCGGCGCGGCGCCGGTGCGGGCGGCGACCACGGCCGCCAGATACGCCGCCTCGTCCTCGTCGGTGGCGTGACCGGTGACGTACGGCCGGACAAGGTGGGCCCACGGGGCGGTCGGCCCGCGGTCGTGGCCGGGGGCGGCGTGGGGGCCGGGCTTAAAGGCGAGGGGATGGATGTCCTCCCGGCTTCCGGTGATCTGGGTCAGCCGGGTCTGGGCGGCCTCGGTGACGGCCCGCGACAGCGCGATGTGCGGGTCCAGGTGGGCGCCGGAGCCGGACACCAGCAGTGTGGGCTGGTCCTCGCGCCACAGGTAGCAGACCATCACCGGCACCCCGAACCGGTTCGGCAGGCTCCACAGCTCATGCCAGATCCGGGCCCGGCTGAGCCGTTCGAGCAGGGCGGCGCACCCGGCGTCCTCGACGCTCGCCGCCTCGATGCGCTGCGCGGCCACCGGCCGGTGCCCGTCGCTCAGGTCGCTGATCACGTCCCGTTCGATCAGCTCGCACAGGGCATGGCAGAGGCCTTCGGCCCGGGTGTTGCCGCTCGCCAGACCGTTGGTGGAGGAGCTGGGCAGGTGCAGCCGCCACGCGTCGTGCACCTGGCGGCCGAGCCGGACACCGGCGGCGGGGACGGCCACCGCAGTGCCGTCGGTGAGGGACCGGGCGGTGATCCACTCCAGCACGGTGCGGGGGGTGACCAGGCTGCCGGGGTGCGCCTCCAGCGAGGTGAGGGGGTAGGGCAGGTCCAGATGGTCGGCCGGAGCCCGGAACTCGGGCTCGGGGACAGCGCGTTCACCGTGCCACGCCTCGATCGCCTCCATCGCGCCGGAGACGCGGGCGGCCGCCAGGGTGGCGCCCTTGCCCTGGGCGACCGACAGCGTGCGGGCCAGCGGGCGCACCGCCATGGTGACGGGGATACCGAGGTCGTCCAGGCCGGTGACGTCCGCGACGCGGGTGATGCCGTACGAGGGGAGCAGGGGGCGGATCGTCTCCCAGGTCTCCTCGGGCGGACGGGTGCGGTGCGTACCGTCGAAGTACACCTTGCGCACGGCGGCGGTGCTCCCTTCGGGGGTGGGGAAACGGCGCCGGCCGCCGCAGGCCGCCGGGAAGAGGCGGGTGCGGCGACCGGCTTCAGGTCACAGCGGCCCGTGCGTCAGACGGCGGCGGGCTGCTCGTAGACGTGGTGCTGCGGGAAGGCGGAGTCCGGCACGGACGGGTCGCCGCCCGCGTTCTGGGGCAGCTGGCCTTCCTCGTGGAGCGAGGTCACGAAGTCCGCCGGGTCGACGGACGCCGGGGTGGTGTGCTCGACAGTGGTCATCGGGCCCTCCTAGGGGGTCGATGGATCTACGACGGCTTCACCGAGAGGTCGGAGAAGCAGATGGTGATCAGCACCTCGCCCGACTGGGTGTCGAGCGGGGTACGCCAGTGGGGGATCCGACGTCCGTCGAATCCGGACAGCACGCGGTGCAGGATCGAGAACTCCTCGCCGCCCTGCGGGTAGGGCTCCTCCTGGAGTTCGTCGGCGACCTGCTGCGTGGACAGGTAGCGCAGGCGCGGCAGCCAGCCCATCGGGGCCAGGTTCGGCGTCAGCCCGCAGGAGAACGTGATGTCGCACTTGCCGTCATCACGGTGGACGTGCATGTAGTCGCCCGGCGCGTAGAACTTGTAGCCGTACCGGATCGGCGTCATCCGCGCCTGTCCGGTGGCCTCCCCGGCGATATCCGCGAGCACCTTGGAGCGGGCCAGCGCGTTCAGCGCCTTCCCGCCGGGGTGCACCCGGCAACGCTGGGGCGAGGTGATCGAGCCGTCCCGCATGACCAGCAGGCCGGGGCGCCGGTTGTGCCGGACCACGGCCACCGTCGCGCAGTGCGCGGCCTCCTCGGCGATCTCCTCCCACAGGCCCGGCTCGATCGCGTCTGCGGGAACCTCGGCCCGGCCCTCGGCCAGCCACGTCTGTCGCAGCGTCATCGCGGCCTCACAGGTCCATGTAGGAGAAGGTGGCCAGCAGACCCGGTTCCTCACCGGGGTACGGGATGCGCCAGTGCGGGATGCTGTACCCGGCGAACGCCCGCACGCTGCCGTCGGCGGGCGGGTGCTCCAGCCGCTCGAACTCGGCGCACTCGGGGAGAATCCCCTTGTCGGCGACCACCTTGGCCAGCTCGTCCGGCATCGCATCGCGCAGCGACGGAGCCCACCACATGGCCGGGAGGCCCTCGGTCAGGGCGATGCCCACGGTGACGGTCGCCTTGACCGTGTCGGTGTGCAGACCCTGGAAGTCGCCCTGGCGGTAGACGACCACCGAACCGCCCCGCGGCACCAGCCGGGGCATCCCCGTCGCCTCCCGCAGCACCGTCAGCAGCTGCTTGTCGAAGGCGAGTTGCTCCAGCAGCGGCCCGGCAGGCAGGAAGCCGCAGTGCACCGGGGAGGCGAACGAGCCGTCCCGGCGGGAGCTGACCTCGTCCCGTTCGTACGGGGTGGCCGTGCCGATCCGCATCAACGCCTCGCCGGCCACCGCCTTCACCCGCTCGGCGTCCAAGACGCCCGTCAGCAGGACACTGCCGCGTTGCTCCCAATCGGCGTGAGCGGGGCGGCGGTCGACTTGCGGGATGGTCTCCATTGACCCCTCCTTCCTCGTGCCGGTTACCTTCGCGGCGTTCCCGCAGGTCCGGAAGGCGGTGGGGCGTGCCCAGGTGTGCCCACGGCGTTACCAGGCGTTCCCATGCCGCAGACCGGTTCGGGCAGGCTCGTGTCGGCCCGCTACTTGAGCGGGCACCATGAGGGGGTGGAGATTGACGGGCACCCGCTGACCTACCTGCTCCACCTCAACGGCTGGTCGGCCACCAAATACTTGACGCGATTAGACGGCGAACACCGCAGGCTCGGGTACGGCCGGATCGCGACGAAGGACCGCAAGCGGGTCACACGCTGGACCCGGTACGGCATCACCCCGGAGATGCCCGCCCAGCTGGCCATGGCGGCCCTGCACGGCATCCCGGCGGAGGAGATCACGGCCCGGCCCTGGCCGGAGTGGCTGAAGCTGGCATGCATCCGAGAGCGGCAACTACTTGACGCCGCGTGGAACCCACAGACCACGATCGAGCTACTGGATCGCGTTGCCGCCACAGGAGGGCCTATGGAACGCAGGGGATTCCTTGTCGTCACGGGGATAGCCCCGCTGCTCGCCGGGGCCGCCGCCGCCGAGCCAGCCACCGCCCGCACCCAAGGCCGCCGCATCGGCAGGCAGACACCCGCCCTGTTCGACAAGTCCCTCGCCATCCTGCGGCGCCAGGACGACCAGCTCGGCTCCGGTCAGGTCCACGCCTCCGCCCGCGCTCAGCTCCGGCTGATCACGACGACCCTCAAGACCAGGACGTGCACCGAGGAGACCACCCGCCAGCTGTACGGCGCTGCCGCCGAAGCGTCCCGGATCTGCGCGTGGACCGCGTACGACTCCGGCTATCACGCCCTGGCGGAGGAGTACTACCTGGTCGCCCTGCGGGCGGCCTCCTCCTCCCATGACCCGGTGGTGACCGCCAACACGCTCGCCTTCTGGGCGATCATGCGCTACTCGACCGGCGACCCGCGCGGCGCGGCCGACCTGGTGCACGGCGCGCTCGGTCAGGCCCTCCGGATCGACTCACCGAGGATGGCGGCGATGCTGCACGCCCGGCTCGCCCGCGCCCACGCGCACGCGGGCGACTCCCGGGCCTCCGCCCGCGCTCAGAACGCCGCGCTGGACGCCTACGACCGGGCCCGCGACCGCTCCCCGGAAGAGGACCCGGACTGCGTGTACTGGGTCAACCTCGGCGAACTGCGGATGCTGGCCGGGTCCTGTGCGCTCAACCTCGGCCGTCCGGGGGAGGCACTGACGCAGTTCACCGACGCCGAGGACGGGCGGCGCAGTGCCGACGTCTACCGCGAGGACGACTTCCCCCGCGGCGCCGCCATCTACCTGGCGCGGGAGGCGGAGGCCCGGATCGCGCTCGACGATCTCGACGGGGCCGTGGACACCGCGCACCGAGCCGTCGACCACATGGGCGGCGTCACCTCCGCCCGCGGCACCTCCACCCTGGACAACCTGCGCTCCAAGCTCGCTGCACGCAAGGACGTGCCGCTGGTCCGCGACTTCTTGGAGAGCACCGCCTGACGCCCACGCCGGGCCCAGAAACGTATCCCAGTGCTAGATTCTGGTCATGGAACTGGTGGCGTTCGGGAGGTCCTTCTCCTCTGCGGAAGCCCTCGCGAGGGACCGGCGGTGCGAGGTCACGCTCGTGACACTCAAGGCCCGCCTCGCCGCCGGAATCAGCCCCGACAAAGCTGTCCTGCGCAGAAAGGGCATGTCGCGGGAGAGGGATTACCTCCTCGCGTTCGGCGACGAGAAGACCCTCCGGGCCTGGGAAGACGATCCGCGCTGCGCGGTCGACGGCTGGCACTTGAGGAAGCGGCTACTCGATGGCCTGCCGCCCGAGGAGGCGTTGGCCACTCCGCTCGCACCGGACGCCGTAGATAGGGCTGGCATCCCTGTGGTCGCTCGTCCTCCCGCGCAGTACGGGGCCTTCGGAGAGCGCAAGACGCTCGAAGCCTGGAGCACGGACGAACGCTGTGAGGTCAGCTACATCGTCCTGCGCTCCCGGGTGCTGGGAGGTACGCCCCTGGAACAGGCGCTCCGCTCAGATTCGCAGAGACAGGGATACACGGCGTTTGGGGAAACGAAGTCGTTGCGCGAGTGGTCGCAGGACGAACGGTGCGAGGTCAGCCGCTCCACACTGACAAAGAGGGTGCAGGAGGGCACGCCCCTCCTGGAGGCCCTCGCCGAGCACCGCCCCGTGTACGAGGCTTTCGGCGAGAAGAAGTCGATTCGAGCCTGGGCCAAGGACAAGCGGTGTGTGGTGACCTTGGACCGGCTGCGGAAGCGCTTGGAATCCGGCTGGAAGGCCGTCGACGCGCTCACCACACCCGTCCGTGCGACAAAATCGTTCACCGCGTTCGGGGAGAGCAAGACGCTCGACGAATGGCTGGCGGACTCACGATTCGATGTAAGCCGTGCCCAGCTCAAGATGCGTCTGATGACGCGGGGCTGGGACCCCGAGGACGCCCTGACGCGCCCCAAGAGCGCCAAACAACCGCTCACCAAGGAAGAGCAGCGACAGCGAGCCGCCCGCAGTTCCCGCCATGCCGCGACGAGCTGACCGAGGCCGTACGCGCTGCTCGGGACGCGGACGCACTGTCGTTTGTGAGAGGCCAGGCTCAAGATCCTTCTCAGCGCCAACCACTGCCCCACCGATCCGACGCCGTCGTCGTGCCCGCAATGTCAGAGCTGACCATTCTGGCGATCGCGCCAGCGGTCCTGCTCGGCCCAACAGGCGACCAGCTGCTGACGGAGAGACTCGGCAGCCTCTGCGGCCAGGGTCACCGCAGCAGCCAGCTCGCCAGTGGTCGAGGGCAGCAGGTGGTCGGGCAGGCCGGACTCTTCCTCACGCAGTTCCTCGTGCATCTGCTTGACGGTGAGCTGATCGAGGCCGCGACGGTGGTTGTACCAGACCTCGCCATACGCTCGGGCCGTCTGCTCGGCGGTGTGGAGCATGCCCTGGAGGAGGCGGGCTCGTGCCCGCCAGGCGCTTTCCGCGACATGGGCAGCAGCGGGCCTGTCGGCCTCGGGGAGTTGGCGCCACTCGTCGGCGGTGAGGACGGCGTCGCTGGCTGTCGGGAGTTCGACCTCGATGTAGGTGACCGGCAGTTCCTCGGCGGTCTGGCGGGTTGACGCCTGAGTGATGGCCTTGGAAACGGCGGCGCCACTGGTGCCCAGGCGGTCGGCGACGGCCTGCTGGGAACCGAGGCGGTCGGCGGCGTCTTTGAGGTAGTTGGCGCGGCGCTGAGCGGAAGCGGTGCGCTGGTGACGGCTGCGGGCCTCCTCGCGACGGATGCGGCGGATGGCGACCTCGTCGGTGTCTTGGAGAAAGCGGGCGGCGGGGTTCTGCGTCATGACGGTCCCTCCCTGGGCGCGGTTACCTCCCCATTAACCCTAGAGTTGAGGCCAGTTGTCAACCCTAGGGTTAGGGTCCCGGATTGTTGGGGCGAGCTAGGCCGTCCTGCCTCCGTCGAACGTCTGCATGACCTGCTCCACCACTGCCAGGAAGAGCGTGGCGGACTCCTCCCACGCCCGGTTGGCGGTCGCGTAGGCGATAGCCCGCTGGTCGGCGGCGGTGATCGTCGGATCACGCCAGACGGCTACAACGCCGTACAGGGCCGCGCGCATCGCGAGGCCCTTCCGGGCAACGTTCGGGGGCCCCACGACCGCGACCGTGCGGCCGGTCCGATCGATTTCCCGGAGCGCAGCGTTCACCGTGCGCCACGCCGCGCGTTGCTCGTCGGGCTGCACGGGGGTGACCGTGTGGCCGATGACGGTGTTGAGTGCGTCGTGCACGGCGTCGCCAGCGCTGAGCAGGGACGCGTACGACTCTTGGCGGCGTTCCCGGAGCCACTGGTCGAATCCCTGCTCTGCCTGCACGCGGACCTGGCGGACCATGGCCCGTCCGGTCGCCCATGCGGCCAGGGCGGCTCCGCCTGCCCCCGATGCCCCCGCGATGACCGCGGCCCATCCTGCGTCCATGGGGCAGTCCTACAGCACGCCGATGAGGATGAGTGGGCTGGGCCCGGTGGCTGCCGGGGGCCTTCGCCGGCCCCCGGACCCCCGCTCCCGTGGCACCGACCGGCGCGGCGAGGAGGCGGGGAGTGCGGCCCGGTGCGCGCCGGACGGCACCACGGCCCGTGCACCGTCGCCGGAGGTCGGCGGGGCGGACGGGCCGCGAGGGTGGGACAGGAACGTCGTCAGCCGTCGGTCGCGGCTGCCGGGGCGGCCTGTGCGGGCAGGGTGACGTCGGGGTGGAACTCGGCGTACGCGTCGCGGTGTTCGGCGAGATGGTCCCGCCCGGCCCGGGTGACGTGCAGCAGCGGCCAGTTGTCCCCGTAGTGGCCAAAGCGGTCGTACTGGACCAGGTTGGTGTACTCGGCGAGACCCCGGTCGACGAGGATTCCGGGCGCTTTCGTGCTGCGGGTGGCCTGCTTGATCTGGTACGTCATCAGCCCGCGCGGAATCGTCGCCAGTTCCTCCTCGGTGGCCTGGCCGTAGCGCTCGACCTCGGTCCGGGCATGGTGGGCCCGACGGGGGTGGGCGGCGGCAACGAGGGCGACGAGCAGCCGCAGGGCGGGCTTGTCCAGCAGCCCGGCCGGGCGGCGCTTGCGCGGCCGTTCCTCCTCCGGCGGAGCGTCGAGCAGCCGGTAGAGGTAGCCGTCCCGCAGGGCCCGGTGCAGGTGCACGGCCAGTGCCCACGGCTGTTCGAGCGCGGTGCCGCGCGCCGGGCTGGGCACGGCCTCGGTGTGGAGCCCGGCGGCGGCCTTCGCCTTGCCCTTGCGGGTGGTGGTCGCCCGGCGCGGCCGCTTGCGCTGGCATTCCGCGTACAGGCGCTCGCCCTCCACGTCGACCGCGACCACCCCGGTCGGGGTGTACGCCGGCAGTTCCGCCACGGCGGCCGCCGTCTGCGCGCGGATCGCTGCCACCGGGTCGGCGCCCTCGACCAGCGCGGTCACCGCGGCGAGCGTGGCCGCCGTGTACTGCGGCAGACGCTCCGTCAGCACGGTCTGCATCCGCTCCCGGTAGCCGTCGAAGGTGTCCGCCAGGGCCTTCGCGTGGGCGCGCTTGAGCTCGGAGACCTCCCGGTACATCGCCAGGGCCAGCTTCCCCTCCTGCCGGTGGAACTCCTCCCTGAACTCGCTGTCGGCCCGGGCGCGTTCCTCCTGCGCCCTCTTCCCGGCCCTCTCGGCGGCGTGGGCGAGCGACCAGCATTCGCCCCGCAGCCCGTCGAGCAGCCGGTCCGCCTCCTCCGGCCAGCCCACTCCGCCCGACGGGTCGGGCAGGTTCAGCTTCGGGTAGGCCGCGGCGTAGGCGGCGTGGTGCGCGGCGAGGTGGGCGACGCCCTCCTCGGTGATCTCGAACCCCAGGTAGGTGCCGCGCGAGCGGGCCAGCCCGCGCGGGATGAGCTCCTTGTCGATGGTGGGCGAGCGCGCCCAGTCCAGGTATCCCTTGCGGCTGCTGGACGCGTCGTAGAGCTGTCCGAGGAGCTCGGCGGCCCGCTCCTTGAGCGGCACCTTCGTCCGGGAGGCGCGGGGCTTGGTCACCCACCGCATCAGGGCCCGGCCCTGCTTGGTCATGGCCACCTGGTGCATCCGCCCGAACGGGGTGGCCCGATCGTCCAGGGTGATCAGGTCGTGTTCCACCAGGACCTTGATGGTGGAACCGGTGCCCTGGTCGTGGTGCCCGGCGCCGCGCCAACGGATCTGGAGCTCGGTGCGGCCCACCAGGTCGGGTACGGCCGGTTCGTGGTACGCGTCGATCGTGCGCCACTCGGCGGCGGGGAGACGGTTCCAGTTCCCCGACGCGCCCGCCGCGCGCTGCGCGGCCTCCCGTCCCTGGTCCTCCTCGAAGATGGTCTTCAGGTAGAACTGCTGACGCGGGTTCAGCGCCTTCCAGAGCTCGGCGTAGTCGACGGCCATGGCTCTCTCCCCTCCTCCTTGCCCTGGGCGGGCTACTCGCTGGCTTTCTGGGCGTCGGGTGCTGCCTTGCGCAGCCGCTCAGCGGCGTGCCGCAGCCGGGAGGTCTCGACCGTGACCGTGGCGTGCGCGTCATGGTCGGACGGGATGAACTTGGCTCCTGCGTCGAGCAGTTCGGCGATCATCTCGACGACGTCGGCGGCGTCGCGAATCCCGCCGACCAGGTTGCCGGTCGAGTCCAGCCGGTTCTCTGCGCGGGCCAGCTTGTCGGACGGCTCCACGCCGTCTCGCTCGAACTCGGCACCGGCGTCCTGGCCGTAGCCGACCCGGATGGTGGTGAGCCCCAGGGCGGGCCGCATCCGGTGCTCGCTGTTGAGGTCGTCGGGGTCGCTTGGCTCCGCGCAGGCGGTGAGGTGGGCGACCACGGCGTGCACCGGGTCCTCGACCGCGCCCGGGTGCGCGACCGGGTCGGCGAGGAACAGCGGGGTGTCCGCGGGCAGTCGGGCAAGGATCGCGGCCAGTTCCCCGGTGGTGGTCACCTCGCGGGCTCCGGGCAGGCCCTGGATGAAGCGTGCGGTGGCCGTCTCGGCTGCCTCGGTCTCCTGCGCATCCATGCGGATCCGAGGCGGCATCGGCTGTTCCTCGCTTGCTACGGGCCGCAGCTGCGGCGGCTCTTCACCGGACGGAGCGCGGTCCGCGTTGAGCAGGATGGGGGCCATCTTGTACTCACTGGCTCCCCGGCCGCCGGCCGCGGCGAGCAGCTGCTCGATGAGCGGTTCGTCCTCGGGGGCGCTGGCCCGCTCCGGGTAGGCCGTGTCCTCGATCAGCTGCTCGACATGCAGAAGCAGCGCGTAGTCCTCCGGCGTGAGGTCGCTGTTCCCGAGCCGGTATGGCGACGGATGGGAACGCCGCCAGGCGGCGCCCTCGGCGACGGCGGGCGCGAGAGTTCCCTCCCGGCGGGAGGCGACGGCCCGGGCCGCCCATGCCCTGGAGGACGTTCCCCGGTGCAGGTGCAGCTTGCGGTCACGCATGTCGGCAAAGTCGCGCCTGGCCAGAGCCTCGGTGAGGTGAGCACGCATCTGGTCGCGAGTCGGGCCGTCGGGCCAGCTCATGTTCCAGCGGGGGCCGCTGTCGTACACCAAGGAGACCGTGACTCCGGTGACCTCGCTGAGGTGCGCGGCGAGGCGGGCTGCCTGTCGGGTGCGGCTCATTCCGCGTCCCCCTTCTCGGTTCGGTGGTCGGTCACGGTCGTCACAGTCCGATCCCTTCGGTGGCGGCGTCCTCGAACGCCTCACCCTCGTCCACGTACTCCCAAAACACGGGCGAGTTGGCCGACCAACCGCCCTGACGGCGAAGCTTGTCGACGCGCTTGCGGTTCTTGATGCCGAGGGTGACCAGCGTGCGCCGGGCGGAGTGGCCGGTGATCCGGCGCCCGGTCAGGCCCGCGTACTTCGCGGAGCGCGCGAGGGCGCGGCCGACACCGTCCGGCGACAGGCGCTTGGTGCCCTGGTGGCCCCACTGGTCGACCGGCAGGAAGGCCGGGCCGTCGGGGTCCGCGCCGACGGCGAGCTTGGCGGCCCGATACGCCTGCCAGCAGCGCACTGGGCAGGTGCTGCGGTTCTCGCCGTACGTGACGGGCGCCTTCCTCTCCGGGCGGCCCTTGACCGAGGGCACGCTGACGATCAGCCCTTCGTCCACGACTTTGATGTCCGGGTCGTCCAGCTCGGACATCTCCTCGTTGCGCCCGGCGACGGCGACCTTGATGGCGTTGAGCGCCTGATCGCGCAGCCGGGCCAGCTCCGGCACCCGGTAGACCGTGCGACGCCGGGCCGTCGGCTGTGGTTGGCGCTCGTGCGGGGCTTCCGCCATCGCGCGCAGGTCAGCCGGGCTGAGCGAGGCCGCCTTGCCGCGGCCGCGCTTCTGGCGCTTCTTGTCCAGCCGGAGCGGCTTCAGCGCGCGGCGGGCCGCCTCGGTGGCCTCCTTCGGCACGGTGTAGCCGTGCCTGCGGGCCTCCGAGGTGACGCCGGTGATCCTGCGTTCGATGGTGTTCGGCGGGGCCTCGACCACCTGGTCCAGGTAGGTCACGAACGACACGAAGGTGCCCACGGTGACCTTGCTGAGCGGCAGCCGGGTGCCGGTCCGCTCGGCGAGCCAGTCGTGGAACTCTCCCCAGATCTCCCAGTCCCGCGCGTAGCCGTCCTTGGTCTTCTTCGGCCGGATGTTGTTCAGGTGCTCCTCGGCGTCTGCGTCCAGGGCCTTGAGGACGGCGTCCACCGGGTCGTGCACGGCGACCTCGCCGGCGCCGGGGGCGTCGGCGTCCTCGACCAGCTCGGCGTCGAGCACCTCCACCGGCTCCAGCTCGGTCCCGTACTCCTCGTCGACAGCGGTCATTCCGCCGCCTCCACCCCGGTGTGCTCCTCGTTCACGCCTTCCCTCCGAACGGGTCGGGGACGGTGTAACCGTGCTCCCGCAGCCACGTGTGGGCGGCCTTCTCCTCGGCCCGTAGCCGATTGAAGACGGCGTCGCCACCGGGGGTCATGTCCTTGAAGGCGACGCGGGCGCTGCGGGTCTGGGCCCACTGGCACAGGTCCCATTCCGGCTGACCGGTCGGGCTGTTGTACGCGGGCGGGGGGAGCGCACCGTCCCGGGCGAACGCGTCCCGCTCGACCTCCCGCTGCGCCACCTTGGCCTGGGCGGCGGCGAGCGCTGCCTGAGCCTCCTCCACTTCCTTCTGCGCCTCGCTGATCCGGTCCTCGAAGTACGTGGCGACGACGGTAGTCGGGTCGATCTGCTCGGGACTCACTGGCTGTTCTGCTCCTCGGTCGTGGTCGGCGGAGGCCTGCGCCAGGGCCCACGCCCGGGCGGCGGCAGCATCAGGGTCGGGCTTGCCGACCTTCTCGCAGTGCTCGGCAAGAGCCCGGCACTCGGCATGGGTGCACAGGACCCGCACCTGGGCGTACAGCACGCCGTGTCCGTCGTCCACGACGACGTTCCCGGCCGCCGTGCTGGCCTGGCGCAGTGCGGCACAGCCGAGGCTCGCGGCTTCGGCGTCGACGAGCTCCAAGAGGTCCTTGACGAGCCCGGCGCGGCCGCCGTTCCTGCGCACGGTAACGGGGCTCCAGGCCGTGCCTTCGGAGTGGACGACGGCGGCCGTGCCGCCGGGAAGGGTGACGGTGGTCATCTGCATGACGGTCACTTCCCGTCCGCGGTGAGCCACCGCAGGGTGCCGGTGACGGCGCCCTGTACGGCGTCCTCGCTGCCGGAGAGGAGGGCGTCGAGCAGACCGAGGCCCGGCGTGTCCTTGCGGTAGACGAGCACGAGGGCCGCGTCGTCGTCCGGAAGCGTCTCCGGGAGGACGTGCAGCGGCATCATCGGACCCGGCATGATGCGGGCGGCCCGTACCTCGCCGACCCAGACGGCACGGGGCCGGTGCCCGATGCGGTGCACCAGGTCGTGGGTGGGATCGTCGTCCTCGCGGCAGCCGCCGGGGCACGGTCGGGGCTGCGGTTCGGCGTCGTGCCGGCGGGCCAGCTCGCCGCACAACTCCGCGAGCCGCTTCACGCCGACGCTGCGGGTCTCCCCAGCGATGACGGAGCGGGCCAGTGCCTCGGTCTCGCGCACCAGGTGCTCGGGCGTCATGTGGAAGGCGTTCGGCAGATCCAGGTGGGCCCGCCCCTCGGCTGTGAGCGTCGGAGTCATCGGCCCCCGGGCCGGGCCCACCCAGACCGTGGAGTCGGGGGCGCTGTCCAGGTCCGTGAGGCGGTGCACCTGGAACCCGGTCCTGCCCCTGCTCTCGGCGTCCTCGTCCTCGGCCTCGACCGGGTACGGCTTGCGGCCGGTGCGGACCAGGCGCTCGATCTCCGCCCGCGCGCCCTCCGGGGTCCGGTCGGGGAACAGCCCGGACGCGCCGAACAGGTCGGCGGCCTCGTCCAGCCACAGCACGACGCGGTCGGCCTGACCGCCGGTGCGCTCCTGCTGGACGGCCAGCAGGGCGGCGAGCATGTCGGTGGCCGTCTTGCCGGGGGCAGTCTTGTCCAACTCGCTGCGGAGCTTGAGGAGTTCCACGGTCTGGCCCTGGAGCCGGGTGGCGGCCCACGCGCGGGCGGCCTCCGCCTCGACGTCCTCGTCGGCGTCGCGGCGGTACCGCTCGGCGACGGCGGCGCACTCGTCCTCGGTGCACAGCACACGGGCCACGGCCTCGGCGGAGCCGTCGGGGGTCTCGGTGACCTCGACGTCGGCGTCGGACAGCTCGGCGGCGATGCACTCGGAGACCATCCGCAGGCCTCGCTCGGCGTTGGCCCCCAGCGCCGCGAGGTGGTCGGCGGTGAGCGGCACGGAGACCGCGCCGACGCTCCAGCGCACACGGTGCAGGTGGACGGTGTAGTGGCGGTCCGGCTCTCCCGGTACGAGGAGGAGCGGTACGGACAGCGGCATGGGTGTGACCTCTCGATCTACTTGGTGGCGTTGGTGACGGCGAGGCGGCCGAAGCCGAAGAGGACGAGGAGCGTTCCGGCGACGACCGCGGGGACCGCCAGGTGGTTGCACAGGGAGTCGACGTTCTCCCAGAACCACACCGAGACGTTGGTGCCGGGGGAGGCGCCCTTGGGCTTGTGGTAGTCGTACTGGCCCATGGCCCCGCCGGCGGCCGCGCAGAGCACCCCGATGAGCACGAAGCCGAACGACGCGCGGTGCTGCCGCCGGTCGTGGCCGGTGAGGACGCGCTCCTGCACGACCGCGAGTTCGCCGGGGGCGAGGTCCAGTTCCTTCTGCGCGACCCAGTCGGCGGCGGCCTTGGCCTCGATCGACTCGGCGGCGTCGAAGTGGTGGCGCTGGGCGGCGGTGTGACAGTCGGCCTCGTCGCACAGCACGCGGCCGGTCATCGTCACCGACCCGTCCGGGTGTGCGGCGGTGTCGATGTCCGGCTCGGTGAGTTGGGCATAGGCGCAGGTGGACGCCGCCTTGCGGACGCCCTCGCGGACCGCCGTCTCCAGCGCGGCGCGGCCGTCCGGCTCGGCGGCGAGCTGCTCGGCGCTCCAGCGCTGGCGGTCGGTGTGCACCGTGAACGACCGGTCTATCGGCGGCACGGTGAGGGTCACGGGCACGTTCAGCATGCGGTTCACTCCCCGCTGGCGGAGGCCTGCGGGTCCAGCGGGCGGACCTGCGTGTGGGCGATGAAGTAGACGGGCTGGTCGGGGGATTCCTGGGCTTCGATCCAGGTCCAGCCGACGCGGTCGGGGTCGGCGGGGCGGTAGCCGAGCGCGGCGAGGGCTTCGTTGCGTTCGGCGACGGTCGGCGCGGTGGCGTCGTGGTCGGTGAACTCGGTGGTGGGCCAGCCGCCGGTCAGCAGCAGGGCGGGCACGCGCACGTCCAGGCGCCAAGTGCCCTTGCTGCTGCGGAGTTCGGCGTCGCACAGGCCGGGCTCCGGCTCGGCGGCCTTGCGGTACATCGCCAGGCCTTCGCCGTCCGGGCCCACCGTGCCCTCCATGAGGCTGCGGACGTGTCCGGCCTCCCAGGAACCGGAGCGGTTGCGCAGTACCTCCTCGATGCCGCCCTCGTCTGCGGCGACCTGGCACAGCGCGTGGGCGACGAACTCGGCGACGTCGCGCCCGTCGTCCAGGGCTTCGGCGATGTCGGCGGCGGTGCGGCGGGTCAGGTCGTCCATGGTGGTGGGGGCCTCTCGTGGGCGGGCGTGGATGGCTCGGAACGGTACGGCGGGGCGCTGACACTCCTGCGGCGTCGGCGCCCCGCCGCTCTGCGCGCTAGGGGCGGGCGGCGGTCTGCTCGGGGAGTGTCTGGTCCTCCAGCACGGTGAGGCTGTCCAGTGCCGCGCCGGTCAGCCGGGCGTGGTGGACGGTGCGCCCGGCCGGGGTGGTGAGCGGCTGGTCGGTCCGCACGCTGACCGACTCCAGCACGCCGGGTTCGAGGACGGTGAGCTTCCCGCCGGCCAGAGCGGACCGGCCGCCCCGGCGGCCGACGCCGGACACGGTGCCGGTGAAGGTCTGGTTCTGCACTTCGCCGGAGACGCGGATGCCGGGCTCGATGTGAGGCACGTGTGTTCGGCCTTTCGCTCGGTCGGCGGGCCGGACGCCGACGGGTCGTCATGTCCGGTTTATCGCCTCGGATATGGCACATTATCCGAGCCGAGACGCGCCGGTCCGGCGAACCCCGCAAAACGCGTCAAGTTCCTCCTGACGGCCGAGATTGTCAGGAGCGTCTTGACGAACCCCCCCTGTCAGGCAATCTCTGACGTCCGTCTCGCGTCATGGCCGCCTTGACGCTGGGCCACGGCAAGCACACCTTGACGCGAAATCGCCGTCAAGGCCGCTTTGACTCGGCGCCTCGTCAAGGAAGGGCTGACGCGAGGGGTTCGTCAGGGCTAGCCTGACCCCATGACCGACGACCCCATCCCGCGACCGGCCACGCTCTCCCCCAAGGACGAGGCCCGGGTGTCCTTCGCGCTGGGCGCGCGCAAGCTCGGCGACCTCGCCTACGACCTGATCCCGCTCGACCCCGACGCCCCGCCCGGCGACCGGCTGCGCCGCGCCCTGGCCCTCCGGGAGCGGCTGGACGCGCTCGTCGTCCGGGCCGTCATCGCCGAACGGGAGGAGGGCACCAGCTGGGAGCAGATCGGCCGGGCCGCCGGCGGCATCACCAAGCAGGCCGCCCACGAGCGGTGGGCCGACCACGTGAACGGCTGGGCCGCCCAGGGCCGCACGGCGCTCGGCGGCACCAGCGGACTGTCCGCGCTGGACGCCGCCGTCTCCCTGGACGCCACCCACCACCGCCGCGACCCGGAGAACCACCCGGAGCACGCCTTCAGCTTGGGCCTGGACGCCGTGCGTTTCCCCGGCGCGGAGGCCGCCGCGCAGGCCCGCCGCGAACGCGCCGCAGGCCTGCGCGCCCGTCTCGTCGTGCTGCAGAACCAGCTCGCCGCCGCCGAAGCGGTGTTCCGCGACCTCACCGACCAACGCGCCGCGCCCGCCGACCGGGCCGAAGCGCTGCACCGGCAGGCGGACCTGCGCGAGGAGACGGCCGCCCTGTACGACCAGCTGAGCGAGCTGGAGCCGGGCGAGCTGGCCGGTGTGCACCGCACCCGCGCCGAGCTGGGCCGCGCCGCGGCCGCCGCCGACCGGGAGTACGCCGAACTCCTCGCCCCAGGGAAGGAAAACGCCCCGTGAGCAGTGACAAGGACCCCGACGAGTGGCTGCGCGCCTGCTACTGGTCGCCGCTGAGCGGCATGCGCGACGTCGCCGCGAACCTGCTGATCGAGTGGGGACACCGCCCCGAGGACCACACCGAGCTGCTGGACGAGATGGAGATCGAGCTGTCCGGCGCCCTCATCGAGACCGCGGCCGACATGATGCGCGACCGCGGCCTGCCCGACCTCCGGGTCCAGCCGGAGGGGTCGGCGGTGCCCATCTGGAAGTGCGCCGACTGCGACACCAACAACGACCGTGCGGTCGCGGAGTGCATCGTCTGCGGCCGGACCCGCCCCGTCTCCCGGGTCCGCAAAAACCTGCTCACGCTCACCAACTCCGGCCGAAAGGAACCGACATGACGTTACCCACCGACTCTCTGACCACGGCGGATGCCCTGTGGCGGAGGCTCACCGAGCACCAGCCGGGCGTCGCCGCCGCGCTCGCCATGCAGCTGCGCGCCCTGCCCGAGGACTGGTCGCAGCGGGTCCTCGGCGTGGCCCGGCCGCACGCGGCGCTGGAGCTGCGCGCCACCGCCGACGTGCCGATGGAGATCGAGCCGTACGACGCCGCCGACTGGGAGAACTGCCCGGCCTGCGGCGAACTCGACCGGCTCTGCCGCTACCACGAGGGCTACGCCACCGGCTACGAGGCGCTGAACCAGCCGCTCACCGAGGCCGCCCGCGTCGACCCGAAGGTGACCGTCGCGGACGCCCTGCGGCGGCTGACCGAGGCGGACGAGGCCGCCGAGCGCGGCGAACTGGCCGCCGCCGTGGAGCGGCTGACCGAGGGCCAGGGATGACCACGACCAGCACACCCACCACCACAGGAGCCCCCGTGCCCAACGACGTTCTTTCCCCCGAGCGGATCGCGGATGCCGTCGCCGTACTGCGGAAGGCGCAGGAAGGCGACCAGACCGCACACCGAGACCTCGCCGCGTACTTCCCGGAGTACGAAGGGCTGGTGATGCAGACCGATCACGCCCGCTACCTCGAACTCGCCGCCCGCGTCGGGCTGGTGGCGACGCACCTCTTGATCCTGGAGTGCGGGGGATGGCTGGCCTCGGTGGACACCTACACCTCGGACTTTGAGCTGCCGCTCGCGTCCGTGGCTCTCGGGGACTCCTACGCCAGCAAGTCCGAGGCGATCCGCGAGGCCGTACGCGCTGCGACGGACAACGGATGGAGGCTCGACCCCGAACACCAGTGGTCCGACTTCGACTGCGGGGGCGGGGAAGTCCACATCCCGATCCACGCGCGGCCGACCGCCCTGTGACCAGCAAGAAAGGACCGCATCCTATGCGTACCTGCACCCGTATCCAGCGCCGCCGAGACCGCGGTTGGCGCAAGCCCGAGCGGTGCATGATCGTGGACCGTACCTCCGACTTCGGCAACCCGTTCACCGTCGCGCACCTCGTGGACATCGGCTACAAGGAGCCGGAGGCCCGGCAGACCGCCGTCGCCGAGTTCCGCCACTGGCTCCGAGGTGGTCGCGCCTACTGGACCTCCACCGAGGGCGACCGGCGCCGGGAGAAGATCCTGGCCCGGCTGCCGGAGCTGCGCGGCATGGACCTGGCCTGCCCGTGCCCGCCCGGCGTTCAGCCGTGCCACGGCGACGTGCTGCTGGAGTGGGCCGCGCTCTCGCCGCTCGCCCTGGAGGTGCGCAGCGCCGTTGCCCGCGCCCGGGTCGACCGGCAGCGCGTCCACGTGGGCGAGGAGCCGATGTACGACGCCGACGCCCTGGCCGCCGTCCTCACCCGCGACGTGAACTCCGACTGCCTGGTCGACTTCGACCCGGGCGACGGCATCCCGCAGCGTTGCGACAACCGCACCTGGAACCACTACCTCCGGCGGCAGCGGCTGCACGAGGAAGCAGTGACGGTCCGACTGGTGGAGGTCTTCGCGTGAGCGCCCCGGAGGAGAACGACGCACGCCCCGTCGACAGGGACGTCGTCATCGATGAGGACCCGGCCGAGGAGAGCGACGACGAGAAGTACGAGCGCAGTGCGGCGCAGGCGGCCCGCCGGATCAGCGATTACGACCGCGATCCCGTGGCCGAGGAACTCGCCGCCGCCGCCGGCGCCGTCGACCGAGTCCTGGACCCGGAGCCGGAACCTGAGACCGACTACAACATCGAGCCCTGGTGACCCCTCCGCGCCGTCTGAACGGCTTTTTATCTGGCCAGAAAGACCATTCACCGCAGGAGCCGGGGAACCGCCCCGGTCCGTACGAGAAGGAGTCCCATGGGCACATATGAGGAAGACGTCGCGGCCGCGCTGCGCGAGCGTCGTGCGTCCACCTGTACCTGCGGCGCGAGCAACCCGCCGCACTACGACGCCTGCCACGACTGCGGGCAGCCGCTGGTGACCTGCGCCACCTGCGGGACCGTCAGCCCGCAGCGCTTCGGCGGCTGTACCGAGTGCGGCTGCGAGACCGCCGCCGAGTCGCTGGGCGACCACGAGGAGGGCTACGAGCTGACCCACGAGGAGTTCGTGAACCTCCAGGTCGGGCCGCGCCGGGTCGGCGGCCGCTACCGCGTCGGCGCGCACGGCGACGCCTACGAGGTGCTCGACATCGAGCGGAGCCGCCCGTTGGGGACCTGGCCGTCGTGGCAGATCACCGTCCGGTGGCTGGCCGACGGTCGGACCACCTCGCACTGCGCGCGCTGGGACGACCGGCGCGACACCGTGGTCGAGCAGCCGCCCGCCGCCATTACGGGTCGCCGGGACGTTCGGCCAAACTGATCATTGGTGGACCTCGTCGGCGAAGGCCTTCGAGGTCCACCGCACACGCCCCCACTGAGGCACGACCAAGGAGATTCCCTGTGCAGACCCCGGACCCCATAGATCCCTATGCGAACGTGCCGACCGCCTCGGTGTACGACACGTTCGCCGAGACGGCCACCAAGCTCTCCGGCCGCTACACGCGGTTGGCCGACACCGCATCCAGCCCCGAGGAGCGCGAGGAGTGGTGGCAGAAGGTGCTGGCGCTGCGCGACGCCAAGCGGGCCGTTCCGGCTCACGACCGCGCCCAGCTCATCGCGCACATCCAGCAGTGGCAGGCGGCCCTGACGGAACTTCAGGAGTCCCGTGGCTGAGGCGAGCGACTATTTCCTCACCGGGAAGCAGCTGCGCGACCGCTTCGAGGAACGTGTCCGGGACTTCGTGTTCTCCGGCTATGCCCCGCAGGACACACCCGCCCTGGTCCTGTTGGGCGGGCAACCCGCAGCAGGCAAGAGCCAGGCGATGGCGGCCGCCGAGCAGCGTCACGCCGATCGTCAACTGGTCCCGCTGACCGGTGACGAGCTGCGCCAGTTCCACCCGCAGTACGAAGAACTGCTCGAAGAGCATCCGCTGCTCTTCCCCAACGCCACCGCGCAGGCCTCCGGCGCCTGGGTACGGATGAGCATCGACTACGCCCGGGATCACGGCTACAGCCTGATCCTGGAGGGCGTCTTCCGGAACCCCGCGGTGACCGTGGCGACCGCTGAAGAGTTCGCCGGGCTCGACGACGTCGCCTACACGGTCGAAGTCGTCGCGCTGGGCGTGCGCGCCGAGCGAAGCCGTCTGGACAGCCTGCACCGCTACCTGGAGGCGGAACGGTGGACGCCGCCCACGGCGCATGACGGTTCCTATCGGATGATGCCGGAGACCATCGCGGCCGCCGAGGCCAGTCCGGCCGTGCACCGCCTCACCCTCACCGACCGGAGCGGCGCCGACCTGTACGTGAACGAGCGCCGCACCGACGGCAGCTGGGGCCGTGAGCCCGCCGGCGTCGAAGCCTTGCAGGCCATCCGGGCGCGGCCGCTTCCGGCCGATGAGGTCGCCGGATGGCTGGCCCGGCATCGGGAGATCGTCGTGGAGTTCGCGGTACGCGGCGAGATCAACGCCGCCACCGTTCCGGTGCTGAACCAGGTGGCCGCAGACGCGGACGTCGTTGCCGCCATGGATCCGGACCCTCAGAGCCCCGCCCGGCGTGAGTACGCCGCGGTGCGCCCGCTCCTCCAGATCCTGGTGTCCGGGCCGATCGACTCGGCGGGCTCGATGCCTCTGCCGCTGGTCCCGGACGCCGCCCTTGCCGCTGCGGTGAACCGTTCCCGCATCGACGCCATGCACCTAGCGGCCGAGCTGGAACGCCGCCGAGGTCTGGCGCCCGCCGACCGGCAGGCCGAGGACACGCTCCGCGCGAACCTCGAGACCCGGCTTCGGGCCGCAGGCTCTCCGTCGGCTCCGAAGCCGCCGTCGGGCAGCGGCCCCGCGAGCCGTCCGTCGAGCGCTGCGGCTCGCTCCCGGTCGACCACGGTCCGCAAGCCCCCACCTTCGGGCAAGGACCGGTCCGCCGCTCCCGGAGCGGCGGACCAGCCGCCGCACCTACGCCGTCCCGGTCCTGACCAAAGCCGCCGCCGAGGGCCATCCGTCTGAGCACAAAGATCACTCCGGCGGGCGGCAGGTCCGGGCACCCCCTCTCGCGTGGGTGCCGGGGACCTGATGCCCCTACGGCGGTGCGGTGACCTACGGCGCGGGCCCCGGCTCCCCCTCTGGGAGGGGACCGCCGGGGCCCGCGGGTTATCTGGCCAGACTGACCATTGTCAGTCGGACTCCTCCAGGGCGAAGTTCTCCATGCAGTCGCCGCACATGATGTTGCGGCTGCTCAGGGTCTTCGGGGAGACCCTGATGACGGCGGCCGGGGTGCACTTGCACATGGCCTTGACGTAGTTGCGGTCCTCCTTCTCCTTCTTCCCGGAGGGCGCCTCACCGTCCTCGCCCGTGTCGGCCCCGGTGTCCGCGTCGTCGGCCGCCTCTTCCCTGCTGCCGCCCCCGCGGGTGCGGGTGCCGTAGAAGTCGGGCGTGCGAGTGGCGTGGATCGCCGCGTCCTTGGTGCCGCTGGACTTCGCCTTGACCGCGAACCAGCTCTGACCGGAGGCCGGGATCAGGTACTGACGGGACGTGTAGGTGAAGGGCTTTTCGTAGTCCGCCTGCTCGTCCTTCGGCCAGGTCGGGAGCTGCTTGTAGTCGGCCAAGGACTGCTCATGGACCTGGCCCGCCTCTACCGTTCCCAGGAGCTTCCCGTCCTGAGTCTTGTTTGCCTTACTGTTCGTCACTTCGTAACGATCCAGGATGGATTCCGCTTGCTTGACCGTTACGGCACCCTTCGGGGACGCGGACGCGCTGGCCTTGTCCGCGCTGGCAGGGTCGGCGCTGTCGTTCGAGTCTGCACTGCATGCCGTCAGAGTGATCGCCGTGGTCACGCTGATGGCGAGCACGGTCAGCTTGCGCAGCCGCCCGGTGGCGAGTGGGTACATGAGGGGTGTTCCTCCTCCTGGAACGGTGTGCTGGTGGGGGGATGGGCGGCCTAGACGCGGGCCGCCTCCTCGTGCGGGACCGCGGGGAGGCCGGTGACGGCCGCCTCCTCGCCCGGCGGGAGGGTGACTCCGGCGATCCAGCGGTGGACTCGGCCGTCGCTCAGAACTGGGTAGATGAACCGGACGCCTGAGGTCTCGGCGACCGCCGCCATGAGGTTCAGGAGGTTCGCGAGCAGGAAGTCGCTGCGCTCTCGGTGGCACACGGCGGCCTCTTGCCACCAGGGCGGACTGATGCCGTCCTCCGTGTCCGCCTCGGTGAAGTCGAGACAGATCATGATCCTGACGATTCCCGTGTCGGCCCACCGGCCCTGTGGGGGTCCCTCGGCGCGCTCCGTACGGACGGACAGGATGCGGTCCGCCCGTACGAACTGGCCCGTGGCCAGCCTGATCCATGCGGAGTTGAGCATGGGCATTGCTCCTTCGGGGGTGGCACGTGCGCCGCCGGGCGGCTCTCAAGGGCCCGCCCGGCGGCGCTTGGTCTCAGGCGGCCCGTACGGCCGTCCTCTGAGTGCCGGTCAGATGTTGATAAACGGGGTGCGGTAGACCTTGCCGGATGACATCTGCCACCCATGGACCCAGTCCTGGAACCCTCCGGGGCAGGTGATCGTCTGCGAGAGGTACCCGCCCCGCGCCTTGAGGTTCCGCTTCAAGGAGTAGACCCGCTGGCCCGAATTCGAGGCGCAGGTCACACCGAACTCCGCCGTGACCTTGCGGTTGGTCTTGTTGACGAAGTTCACCCGCAACTTGTTCGCGCCCCTCCCCTCGATGCACCGCGACACCTTCGTGCCCGCACACTTCCACCCGCCGGCAGCCGCGGCACGGGACGTCTGGGCTTCGGCGACTGCCACGGAAGTGGCCATCAGCGCGGTCGCAGCAACTCCCGCAGCCACCATTCGGGCGGCTGTCATCATTGTTTTTCGCATCAGTCGACGTACCAATCCTTCTTGGCGCTGCACTGCGGCGGCGCCAACGTTCCGCTTCACCAGGCAGGCGCGGATCTTGTGCGTGTCGTGCGAGCTACGCCTTGGGCAACTTGCCGCTCCTGGTGAGGACCTCACCCATGAAGTCACTGTTGTTGCTGTTGAGCCGGTAGACGTTGATCCGGACCTTGTGTCCCTCTGGGATGGCGAACGCGCAGGACTTGAACGAGCTAGTCGCACACTCGCCCTTCTTCCTCTGCGCTGTGACGTCGTAGACCTCGGTCCAGACGTAGTGGTTGTCGCTGCTGAGGTCGTCGACGACGAGCCGCTCGTCGTCTCGCGCGGAGTCACGCGGCTGGAAGACGAGCATGGCCCGCTTCTTCCCGCCCGATGAGAAGTAGTCGACGGTGTTCGGCTTTGCCGCAGCGCTGGCGGTGCCGACGCTGGCCGTGAGGGTGAGACCGAGGGCCGCTATGGCGATGCCGCCGACGCGGGCCATGGAGCGCGTTCTCATGGGGTTCCTTCCTGTGGAACGGTGTGCTGTGGGGGTGAAGTGACCTGTGAGTCAGGCCACTGGTCTGTGGGCGCGGCGTACGCCGTCGGCGAAGTCCGCGGCGACGGCGGCAGCGGCGGCCGCGGGGGCTGCGGCCTGGGCGTACATGCGGCGGATCACGGCGGAGCCGACCACCACGGCGTCGGCGTACGTGGACACCTCGGCGGCCTGTTCGGGGGTGCTGATGCCGCTTCCGACCGCGACGGGCAGGCCGGTCGCGTCCCGCACACGGCGGACCAGGCGTGGCAGGTACCGGTTGAGCGGACGCCGGGCACCGGTGCGGCCGGGGCTGGCGGGGGCGTAGACCATGCCGCTGGAAGAGGTGCCGATCGCGGCCAGGCGCGCATCCGGGGCGTGCGTCGGGATCAGGGGCACGGTGTGCAGGCCCGCCGCACGGGCCGCTTTCTGCCAGGTCGCGGCCGCGCTGTCGGGGAGGTCGGGGATGAGGACGCCCGCCCCGCCGGCGGCCGCGAGTTGATGCGCGAAGGCCATCGCCGAGTACTGCTCGATCGGGGCCCAGTACGACATGACCAGCAGGGCGGCGGTGGTGGAGGCGGTGAGCTCCGTCGCGGCGGTGAACAGGTCGTGCATCCGGAAGCCCGCGTCCAGGGCCTGCGCGACGGCATGCTGAATCTCCGGACCGTCCAGGACCGGCTCGGTGTGCGGGATGCCCAGCTCCAGCACATCGGCGGCCTGGGCCATCAGGTGCAGCGCGTCCAGGCTGGCCGTACGCGTGGGATAGCCGACCGGCAGGTACAGGCCGAGCGCCGCACGCCCTTGGGCGCGGCTGGTTGCGAGGGCGTAGTCGAGGCGGGCAGCGGACCAGGACGGCGACGTGGACGTGATCACGAAGGCCTCTCAGGCGGCGGGTGGGGGCAATCGGCGGCCGCGGCACGGGCACAGGTAGGCGGGGCGGTGGGCCGAGCGGCGGTTGGGCCCGGGTGGTGGTTTGTCGTCCGGGCAGGGCCCAGCGCGCTCGGGGCTTAGGGGTGCGGGGTGCCGCTAAGGGGGCGGCACCCCGCAGGGCCGAGGTCGCGGGCGTGGAACGCGCGGTGGAGCCGCTGCCACGGCTCTCCCTCGGTCGGTTCGGCCGTGGGGTGGAGCCGCTGCCACGGCTCCCCTCGGCCAGCCCCGGCCAGAAAGGGGGGAACCCCTGGCCGGGGAGTCAGAACGTGCAGGCGGCGTAGGGACGGGGGCGGCCACCGTGGGTGGCGCGAGCGCCAGATCCGCAGGGGGGCGGCTCTGTAGGTTCTGCGTCCGGCAGTCGGAGGACGTCGCTCTGGCCAGCGATTTTCAGGCCATCACGCGCCGTACCGTCTGCTCCCTGTCCCACCCGCGCGTCGTTCCTCGCATGGTGACTCGGGTGCATCTCCAGGCTCGACGGCCCGCGGCCGCAGAGCTCAGACTCGCTTGGCGCAGGTGAGCGGCACCTGCCCGCCACGTACGATGTACCAGTCGTATCCGGTCCGGCCGCACTTCGTGTACGTCTGGCCACGGCCGATGGCGATGACGCACGACCTGAGTTTGTCGCCCCTGTAGACATAGCGGGTGACACGGTCGTTCGAGTCGGCCACGGTGTCGCCTCGGTCCGGCATACGGACGGCGACCTTCCCCCCTGTGATCTTGATCGTCTTGCAGGCGGCGGCCCGTGCCGGTGCCTCGGCCTGAGCGGGCCCCGCCATGACGAGTCCGCTGCCCAGGGCAGCGAGACCGACCAGACCGGCTACGGACGACCGGAGGAGACGAGATTGCGTCATGTGCACTCCTGCTGGGGCCCCCGGCGCAGGGCGGCGGTGCCCGCTCCTGCTTCGCGGCAGAAACGGGTGCGCCTATCCTGCTGTGCAGGCGTGCGGTAACACGCCTGCTAGAGCACCCCAGGGTTTGTTGAGTCGGATGTCTGGTGGTGCGTACGACTCGTATCGAGTCGTCGGTGGTGGCCGTTCCCTGCGCCAACAGGGGCGGCCATCACGCGGTTATGGAGTTGTTGAACCGGGCCGCGAGGACCCGGCCGGATGCCCGAGCCGGTCGACCGTTTTCTGCGCCAACAGAAGCCGGTCGTGCTCACGCCGTCAGCGGGATCGCTGCGGCGCCGTACCCGAACGGGCAGTAGATGAACAGCAGTTGCAGCGGCCGTCCTCGGGTAAACGGGGGCGGCCCATGGCGTGCTGGGCCTCCCGCCGCGTCGACGGGGTAGCCACACGTGGATCCTGGTGTAACACCATCCACACTGTCAACATATGACTACAGCGGGCGGCCGGAGTGGCCTCCGCTAGCTGCGGTCTGCGTCGTCAGGAGCGGCCGTTCCCTTGCGACGGCGCTGGATGGCGGTGCGGGCCACCAGGGCGTCCATGGCCTCCACGAGCTCCTCCATCGTGGGAGGCTCCTTGCCCGCGTGACGCAGGGCCACCTGCTGCCCGCCGCCGAGCTCCTGCAGCCCCTCCAGCAGCGCACCTGCCAGCAGGCCCTCCTTGACCTTCGCCAGGTGGTCGGCGAGGGCTCGGCCCTCCGGCTTCGACAGGAACCCGTGATCGACCTCGTAGCGGGTCTCCAGGGGGTGGCTGTATTCGGGGCGCGCACTACGCTCGCCGTTGACGAGGTCTCCGATCAGCGAGTGGGTCAGGTCGACCTCGTCACCGATCGTGCGGTAGCTGTCACCACTGCGCAGGAGGTCCAGGCGCTGGCCGACCAGCTGCCGGTAGAAGGCCTCCCGCTCCTTCTTCGTGCGGGGCGGCTGCTGCGGCTCGTCGCCGTCGAGCAGTTCGCGCACGCGGTCGGGCTTGATACCGGCCGCCCGGGAGACCTCCTTGAGGTCGAGGACCTCGTCCCGCGCATAGCCGAGACGCCAGGCGGCTTTGTCGATGTCGCGCAGGAGCTGCGCGATGTCGGCCGCGGTCACCTCACCAAAGGAATCGTTCACCTGAAGGTCTCCGTGGGCCATGGCAGATGGATGTGCGCTCGCAGCGTATCGGGGCTGTGTCGCCTGCGACCAGGAGTGTAGCCATTTGTTGACAGCATGACGGCTGGTGCCCCAGGATCACGACCACCCATCGCGCGCGACGCGCGCGAGCCTCCGCCCGTCCTCTCCTTCTTCCCGGCGACACGGAATCCGGTGCGATGACCTCACCTCCTGCTCAGCCGTCTGACAGCAGCCCGTCGTTACAGCCCGGCGGCTGCCCGGTCCAGCACGGCAGCCCCGCCGTGCCCTTGTCCAGTACGCAGATGCTCGACGAACCGGCCGAGTTCTACGCAGGACTGCGCGCGCACGGCCCCGTCGTACGGGTGCACCTCGATGGAGACGTGCCGGCCTGGCTCGTCACCGGCTACGACGCATGCAGCCACGTACTCAGGAACGGTCTCCACTTCACCCGGAACCTGGGCCAGTGGAATATCGAGCGGAGCAAGCTGCCGCAGGACTGGGCGCTGGAGCCGCACGTCACGCCGATGGAGAACATGCTCTTCGCCCAGGGCGACGAGCACGTGCGGCTGCGCGACGCATTTAGGGCCAGCCTGCGCAAGGTCGGACCCGGTCGGCGGGACGCGGCCATCACCCGGGCCGCCGACCAGCTCATCGACGCGTTCGTGGACGAGGGCCGGGCCGACCTCGTCGGCCAGTACGCGGTCCCCCTCCCGGTGGCCGTACTGACCGAGCTCTTCGGTTTCCCGCCGGGAGAGGCCGAGCGGCTCCAGCGGGTGATCCTGACCCTGCTGAACGGCGGGGAGGGCGCGCTCGCCGCGAACGCGGAACTCATCGAGGTCATCGGCGCTCACGTGAACCGCCGCCTGCGCGAACCCCGGGCGGACATCGTCACGGGCCTGCTGGAGGCGGGCCTGACGGTGCAGGAGACGACCGAGACCGTGTGGCTGTCCATCAACGCGGGCATCGGCTCCACCACCGCGTGGACCGCCAACGCGTGCGAGCTGCTGGCCAGGGTGGAGGACACCCGGAGCGATCTGAACGGCATGCTCCGGGACATCCCCGGCGTCGTGGCCGAGGTGCTGTGGGATCACACTCCGGTGCAGCAGGTCATCGGCCGCGTCGCGACCGCCGACGTGGACCTCATGGGCGCGAGCATCCGCCGCGGCGATCTGTGCGTCGTCAGCCTGGCCGCCGCCAACCTCGACCCACGCTTCGGCAGCGACGGCGCCCGCGCCGCGAACATCGCAGGCAACGGCAGTCATCTCTCGTATGGACTGGGCGCCCACGAGTGCCCGGCCCAGTCCCTGGCCGCCGCCCTCGTCGAGGGCGGCGTCGGCCGCCTGTGGGCCCGCCTGGACGACCTCCACCTGACCCGCCCCGAGCAGCCCACGCAGTGGAGCCCCTCGATCATCGTGCGTATCCCCGCCCGGCTGGACGTCTCCTTCGACGCGGCCCGGGCCCGTGCGCGCGCCACCATCTTCGCCCCGACGGGAGACCGCTGATGACGACGCTCACCACCCACCCGGACCCCTTCTATCTCGACCCGAACGCCACCGACGTCCACGGCGACGCGCGCCGCCTGAACGCGCGGGGCCCCCTCGTACCGGCGCTCCTCGATGTCGGGCTCCGCGTGTGGGCCACCGGGAACCGCGATGTCGCCGAGGCGATTTTGGGAGACCGCGACAGCTTCCGGAAGGACCCGGAGCACTGGGCAGACCTCAAGGACGGCAAGGTGCCCGGCGACTGGGGAATCAGGGAGTTCATCACCCTGCCCGGCATGCTGAACGCCGACGGCGCCCGGCACCGCACACTGCGGGGCCTGGTCAGCGCGGCGTTCACCGCCCGCCGGGTCGAGAAGCTGCGTCCGCGCATCGACGAGATCGTCCAGGCGCTGATCGCCGACCTGGCGAAGGCCGCGCCGGGCGGGTTCGTCGAGCTGCGCCGTTCGTTCGCCTTCGAACTGCCCATGCAGATCATCTGCCACCTTTTCGGCCTGGACCCCAGCAGCGGCGAGACCCTCACCCGGAACTACACGGCCATGCACGCCAGCAGCAGCACCGCCGAGGAGGCCATCGCGGGCAAGCAAGGCGTTGTGGACACCATCACCGCCCTGATCGACGCCAAGCGCCGGACCCCGGCGGACGACCTGACCTCCGCCCTCATCGCCGCGACCGACGGCGAGGACGCCACCCTCGACGACGAGCTGCTGACGTACACCCTGATGCTGTTCCTCTTCGCGGGGCAGTCGACGACCCAGGACCTGATCGTCAACTGCCTCAAGGCCTTGGCGGACCACCCCACCCAGCAGGCCCGGGTGCGCGCCGGCGCGGTCCCGATCGAGGATGTGGTGGAGGAGGTTCTGCGCTGGAACGGGCCGATCAACACCATCATGTTCCGCTACGCCGCCCGCGACGTGGTCGTGCCCGGCACGGACGTCACGGTGCGAAAGGGCGAGGCAGTGGTCATCTGTGTGGCGGCGACCGGTCGGGACACGCAGTCGTTCGGCCCGGACGCCGACGTCTTCGACCCGTCCCGCAGCGTCCTCGCGCGGCACCTGGCCTTCGGCCACGGGGTCCACTACTGCATGGGCGCCCCGCTGGCCCGCATGATGGCCACAACGGCGCTCGGCGCGTTCCTCGATCACTTCGACCTGGACCGGACCGGCGCCCCGGAGTCCCTGCCGATCAGCTCCTACTCCCCCAACTCCGATGCCGCGCTGTGGGGGCAGCTCAAGCCCCGGGCCGCAGCGCCCGCCGCGGTGTAGAGGGGCTGTGGCGGGCGCCCGCTGCGGGCGCCCGCCACAGCCCTCCGCCCGGCCCGCCGACGCCGGTGCGATCAAGGCGGACTGATAGCCTCTCTCTCCGCAGATCAACATGCACAGCCAGTCACCTCAGGGGAAACGGGGAGCGTAGACGGCCGATGCACAACCATCACTTCCGGGCGCCCGACCAAGCGTCGTTGACCAGCACGGCGGCACCGCCCGACCATGAAGGCACCGACCAGCGGCGGGAGGACTGACCAGCCCCATGAACGCCACCGGCGCTACACCCCCATACCGCGCCGGCCTCGCACGCATCACCGAGGCCACCTCCCGTGTCGGCACGGCCGTACGCGACAAACGCTCCTGGGCCCGCGAAAAGCGCGATGCACTGAGCTGGTTCCACGATGACCTCGGCCTGCGGCCGGGAGCGAGCATCTCAGACGTCCTGGACGCCGTCAGGAGACTGCGTGGCCGCGAGGTCGAACCCGTCCCGCTGTCCTTCCTGCCGCCCACGGTGAGCGGCATTGCGGTGCTGGGCAAGGATGACGACTACATCGGCCTCAGCGACCGGCTCAGCCGCCGCCACACCGCGCACGTCATCCTGCACGAGGTCCGCCACCTGCTCCCCTCGCGCAAGGGCGGCGGCCCCACCGCCGCGGGCAGCCTCACGGTGCACAGCCACTTCGACGGCGTCACCCTGCAGTCCCTCAAGGAGCAGATGGCGGTCCTGCCGGACCGGGTCCAAAAGGAGATCCTGACCGGGCGCGCGATGCTGCGCGCGGGCTACCCGAACGCGGAAGAGCGCACCTGTGAGGCGACCGCGCGGGTCGTCCTGCCGCTGCTCGACCTGGACGCCACCAGCAAGCGCACCAGCTCCCTGATAGCCGGGTTCGCCAACCACCGCCCCATATGACGACCGGGATCATCACGGTCGTCAACCTGATCATCGCAGCGGCGACGCTGGGGCTCGGCACGGTCAAAGCCCGGGCGGCCCGCGACCAGCGGGAGTGGACGCAGACCCTCACCGCCTCGGTGCTCGTCTTCGCCGGACTGATCTTCCTGCTCGCCACACCGGTCGTGTACCGGATCGTCGGCACGGTGCTGCGCTCGCCGAACATCGGCGCGCTCCTCGTCCCGGTGGCCACGCTGGTGTGCGTGGCCCACGCCCACGCGCTGAGCCAGCTGTGGCAGCCCGAGCAGAGGGATCCGGCCGTCCTGCACCGCACGGCCTGGCGCTGGGGTCCCGTGTACGGGGGCGCCATCACCGCCATGACCGTGCTGTATTTCCACGCCGACCTGGGCCCGGCGGCCCCGCTGAAGTTCGCCGCCGCCTACGCGCACGTACCCGAGGTCGTCGCTCTCCACCTCATCTACTGGACCGCGCTGATCGTCACCGTCGTGGTCACCGTGCGCGCGTGCCGCTCCCTGTCGATCCCCGGCCGACCCGACCTCGTCGAGAACCTTAGGAAGGCGCTCGGCTGGTTCGCCCTGGCCCTGGGCTGGGATTTGGTGAACGTCGCCCTCACCGCGGCCGCCTTGATCGGCTCGGCCACCGGCCCCCGACGCCTCGACGGCCTGGCCGAGAGCGCGTGGCTGGCCACCATCGCCAGCTGCATCGCCGCCAACATCGCCCTGGCCTCCCAGGCGTTGCGCTCGCGCCGAGCAGAGCGCCGGGACCTGCGCGCACTCCAGCCCCTGCACGACCTCGTCATCGAGGACGACGACAAAGGGGACCCCACGGTGGTTCTGGCACCCAGGTGGTCATGGACGGGCTTCGGTACCCAACTCGACCTCAACGACATGATGGCGGAGGTCAGCGACGGCATGGGGCGGCTCAGCCCCTGGTGGAGCCCCATGCCGTCGCTGGCCGTCAATCGGCTGGTCACGGTATGGGGGGAGGACGGTGACGACCTGGGCGCCGGCTGGGACCTGACGGCGGCTCAAGCCGCGGCCACGCTGCTCCGCGCGGCCCAGGACCGGACCGACAACCCGACGACCCTCCCGCCGCAGATCCGCCTTCCCCGGCTCCCGGGTACGGACGTGGAGCCCCATGACGAGCGCCAGCACCTCGTACGGGTGGCCCAGCACCTGACCCATCCGCTGGTGATCGACGCCGTCGCCATCGCCGGAGAGGCACAGGCCGCCACCAGCGCGCCGAGGCAGTAACGGCTGGCAGCACAAACCGCTGAGCTGGAATGGCAGATCGACATGCAGGTCGGCTTCACCATCGGAGAACTCACCGGGCGTACCTGGCCCACCTTGTGCGGACGCCCGTTGAGGTCGCCGAAGCGGCGTGAGGAGCACCGACGGAACCCTGTTATCTGCGGCAACGTGCCGTTCGTGGAGATCACGTCCCACGCTCCGGCGGGTTGAGTCCCAACCAATCGGTCGTGTCACTTAAGAGCAGGGTCTGGTGCGGCGACCAGAGCAGGCTGCTCCGGCCGCCGCCACGTCAGCTCTCCTGGTCGACAGCGGCCACGGCCTGACGGTGGTCATCGCTCCAAGACCGCCCGCGCCAGGCCTTGTGCAGCGGGTCGCCGCGCCGGATGTGCCCTGGCTCCTTGCTGCACTGCACCCAGCCGCTGCCCTCCGGGTAGGCCGCGAAGAACATCGCCGTACACCAATCGTCCACCTTCTCAGGGGTAGGGCCGTAGAGCCCCAACCGGAACAGCAGGCTGTCCGCAAGCCTTTCCGCCGTCGGCTCATCGAGCTCCGTGCCGACCGTGATCAGCTGCACGAGCTGCCTGTATATCCCCGGCGGGGTGATCGTCGGCAGAAGCTGCTTCGACGGGATCATCAAGTCCTCCAACACCAGTTGAGCGACACCTTCACTCTTCAGGCGCGGCACGGCCCAAAAACGTCAATAAATCTTGCCAGTGTGACGTAAAGCACAGCGTCTGGTGGTGGTGGAGCCCCGCCCCGACGTCAGTTCCCGGGCTCCCCCAGCGGGGCTCCGGCCACCACACCACCTCGCTTGGATGGCACCACGAAGCACCGAGGGCGCGGGTTCCGGTCACGGTCGTCGCGGCACGTGTCCTTCGATCTTGACCGGGGAAGAATCCCCTCTTGGATGTTCACCGACCAGGAGGGACGGCTCGCATGGTGCCGCTACCCCAGAACATAGGGGTCATGAGGATCTTGGCCATCGGCAAGGTGCTGCGCAAGCTCGCGGCACCGTTCATCGCAAAGCCGGACCGCCGGTAGCTTCCGGCCGTCTCCGCTCGGCCAAGGCATCGCGACAGGCCCGGCACGATCGCTACCCGCCCAAGCGACAGAGGTGGTCCCCGGCGCCCGTATTAGGCCCCGCCCCCAAGGCGGGGCCTAAGTCATTGCTGGTGCGGGCGCCTCTTTCACTCTGGGGGTGAATCCTGGCGCCACGCGCTGGGCACCCTGCCGGGCAGGCGGTGTTGGATCTGGTGCTCGTTCTTGGTGCAGCCCCGGAAGGGGCCTTGAGAGGCGCGCAGCTCCCTCATGCAGGGGTCGAGATGGTCCCGGTGCCAGACGCTGGGGCCGGTGTAGCCGCAGCTGACAGGGTCGGTGAGTTCCTGCCAGGCCAGCCATAGCGCGTGCAGCCGGGCGACGGCGACGGCGTGCTCGAACCACAGGTGGCACCAGTGGGCATCGGCGGACGGCTCGGCCAAGTAGCCGGGCACCAGGACGCCCTCCACCCATTCGATCAGGGCGCGCAACTCGTCGTCGTAGAGCGGCGGATCGAGCAAGAGAATGAACGGCGGGTACTGCCATTCCTCTTCCTCGCCTCCCTCGGCGCTCCCGGCAGCATCCCCGGGACCCGCTTCGGTATCGGCGGACGCTTCGTCAGGGCCTGCGGCGGCGCCGTGGGTCAGGGCCTCCATCTGGGCCGTCAGCCTGGCGATTTTGGCCTTGAGGTCCTCGACGTCCTCGAACATGGTCACCGGTACGGTGAGCTCCGGCTCCTCGCCGGGGGTGCTACCGGCCACCGCGGGCTGCCTTCCGCGCTTCCCACTCCGCGACGGCCCGTTTGGTGATGGCCTGTTCCTCGGCGCTCATCTCCGGCCCGATGTGGGCCATGTCCCGCTCCTCGTACCAGGGGCGCAGCTTGATCTGGGCCACGGGCACGCCGGTGGCCAGCAGCAGGGCGGTGCCCTTGCTCATGGCGCGGATGTCGGCAGGGTCCATGATCTGTTCGCGTTGCTGGCTGACGCTGTGGGAGTAGCCCTCTTTGCTCTTGGAGTACGAGCCGTAGCTCACCCGGTGCTGTCCGACCAGGGTGGCGATGTCGGTGACGAACTTCGGGTCGTCCAGGCCGACACCGATGAGCTTCTTGGTGGCGGCACTCCACAGGGAGTCCATGCCGACCTCTCCCCACGCCTTCACGCCCTGCCGGTAGCTCTGCAGGATCGTGTACGGGGTGATGCCGCGGCTGCCGAGATGGCTGTAGAGGTCGGGCAGGTCGCCGATCCGGCAGATGTTGGCGGCCTCGTCGAGTACGGCACGCATCGGTTCGGGCAGGCGCCCGCCGTGCCGCTCGCCCGCCTCGGCGCCGGCGGTGAACACCGCGTCGGCGAGCGCGGCCACCACCGCACTGGACGGGCCGCCCTTCTTGCTGAGCAGGTACAGGGTGTCGCGGCTCAGGGCGAAGTTCTCGGGCCGGAACTGGGGGCGACTCTTGTCCGGGGTCACCCAGGCCAGTACCCGCTCGTCGCGCAGTGCGGAGACGGCGACCCGCGCGTTCTGGTAGATACCGCTTTGTGTTTCCTCGGCGATGTTGATCGAGGATTCGACCTGCTCGGCCAGCACCGGTTCGTGGGTGTAGAGGATCTGCAGCGGGGCTTTTTCGTGCGGGTCGGCGAGCCAGGCCATCACGTCGCGGATGGTGGCGCCGTCGTGCCATGCGGCCCGCAGCAGCCCGACCAGGAGGTCTTGGGCGGCCTGGTACCAGAACGGATCGGCCGATTCGGAGCTGATCTGGTTGACGAAGTGACCGGCCAGCCGCTCGGCGCCCTCGAGGGTTTCGGCCTGGGCGACAATGTCCCACCACATGGCCCGCTCGGCCTGCGCCACGCCCTGGGTGTCCAGGACCCAGGTGGTGCCGACCCGGCCGCGGGAGGCGTACGTCGCCGCGTACACGTCCGGCTTGTTGGACGTCAGCAGCAGTGCGGCGGGCGCCTCCTCGGCGATGGGGATCGCCAGGGCGGTGGACTTGCCTGCCCGTGGCGCCATGATGGCGACGAAGGTGTCCTCGTCGGAGCCGCGCAGTTCCCTCTTGCTGGGCATGTGGTCGCCGAGCAGCACGCCCCGGTCGGCGGCCTTGATCTCCTTGGGGTTGGCGTCCTTGAGTGAGTGGCGCAGCCGGGTCGCGGTGGCGGCCGCCCGCTTGGGGGTGAGCTCGCGCACCTGGTACAGGGTGGCCAGGTGGTCGGGGTTGCGGAACCAGCGGAATGCCACCCTCAGGCCCCAGACCAGGGCGGCGAGTACGGCCGCGTCGACGAGCAGTGCGCCGATGACGGAGGCGGTCTGCGAGTGCGGCCACGCCGCCGAGAAGTCGGTGACCATGCGGTACACGGTCACCGGGGAGGCCGGGGCGGCTTCCTCGCCACTCAGTGCCGCGCCAGCGGCCGCTCCGGCCCAGCTGGAGGCGGACAGTGTCACCGCGCCCCCGAAAATGATGCCTCCGGCGGCCCATGCGCGGTCGTTCTCGGTCATCATCGGCTGCCACCCCCCGTGGTCGTCGTCCTGCGCCGGTTGGTGTCCGTGCGGTACAGCCGCTGCTCGGTCCCGGTCAACTCCAACGATGCCGCGATGCCCGGCCTCGTCCCGATCTTGATCAAATACTTTCCGCGGCCCGGGTGCCTCGCGCTCTCGTCGTCCACGGGCGGGGCCTGCTCGGCCTCGTCGTCGTAGCTGGGGTCGATGTCCAGCCCGGTGGAGGTCGCGCTCGACCATGAGCCGATCATCATGCGTTCCTGCTCGGTCAAGCTGCGCTTGCCGGTGACGCGCCCCAGCTCCTCTTCGCTGGACGCGCCGATCACCCAGGTGTCGCAGCGGTCCATCAAACCCCGGGCTTTGGCACGGTCCATCTCGGTCGGCAGCGCTTCGACATCCAGCAGGGAGTGCGTCACATAGATCGTCACGTCGTCCGTGGTGCGGTTGAGTCGGCTGATCGCGTCCATCGCGTCGACCAGCCCCGGGCCGCTGCGCAGCGCCCGCCACATCTCATCCATGGGCAACACCAACTTGCGGTCCATCAGCCCGATGCTGCGCGCGGAGTCGATCGAGCTGTAGGTGTAGGCCCACGTGGCGATCATCCCGGCGCTCACCACATCGTTGCCGCGCGCCCGCAGCGCGGAGATGTCCACGCTGACGGCGGGGGCGTTGATGTCGAGCGGCGTGGTCGTCGGCCCGTCGAACAGGCCCTTGAGCGGGCCGCCGATCAGGTTGTCCAGCCCGGCCACGACGGAGCGGGTCAGGTTCTGGTACGTCTCACCCTCGGCGGCCAGCTTGCTGCGCAGCTCCTGCGGCGCGGCCCGCAGGACGTCGATCACGTCCTTCACGATCGGGTCGCTGCCCGAGTCCTGGGCTGCGGAGGCGACTTGGACGGCGGTGTCCAGCGCGCTGCGTTCGATCTCGTCGGGGCTGCGGCCCAGTCCGTGCTTGGTGGACAGCAGGGCGACCAGCGTCTCCAGGCGGCGGCCGTTGAGGACGTCGAGCAGGGCCTGCCTCTTCTCGACGGGCAGCGACTGGACCCGGCCCTTGAGCGGGCCGGAGTCCAGCGGGTTGAGGCGGCCGATCCCGTCCCCGATGCGGACCACGCTGCCGCCGAGCTCGCTGATCAGCGTGGAGTACTCGCCCTTGACGTCGCCGGGCACACACACCATGTGCCCGTACGACGAGTACACCAGGCACACCCGCTTGACCAGCGCGCTCTTGCCCGCCCCGGGCTGGCTCATCACCCACACGCCGGGATTGGTCGTGAGTTTGCCGGTCCAGCCGCTGGGGTCGATGCACACCAGCTCTCCGGTGAGCACGTCCCGCCCGACCGGCACCCCGCGCGGCGGCAGCCCGGAGCCGAGCAGGAACGGGTAGACGGTGCCCGCCTGGCTGGTCGGCCCGGTGTAGACGGTGCCCGCGTCCTCCACCGGCGCCTGGCCGCCGAACCGGCCGCGCCACCCGAGCCGGGGGGCGAACCGGTTCTTCAGCTGCTTCTCGGCCCGGCGCTCCTCCCGGCTGGGGGCCTGCTCGATCACCCGGGTCACCCGCTTGGGCGTGGTCACCGCCGGCGGCTTCTTGGGCTTGCGTGCCATGGGTCAGTCCTTCACGAGCGGGTTGTAGCCCAGCGGCAGCCCGGCCGCGAAAGTGGCGGCCTGGGCACCGTAGGCGGGGCGCATGCGGATGCCGCGGGTCGCCTTCACCGCACGCTCCAGCTCCTGGCGCGCGGCGGGCAGCTCGGCGGTGGAGCGGGCGGTGACGGTCACCATGAGCGTCCAGTCGACGACCTGGGAGCCTCCGGCCGCCTGGGCGGCGGCCGCCTCGGCCCGCTGGGCGTCGGCCCGCTGGCTGTACTTCGCGCGCCCCTTGACCTCGGCGGTGGCCTGCGCCCGCTGGTGGGCGTTGCTGATCTCCCGCTCCAGCACCGCCTCCCCCTCGTAGGGGTCCAGGACCCGGTAGGAGAGGGTGATGCGCCGCTGGAAACGCCCCGGGGCCAGCAGGGGCAGCAGCACGCTGTAGGCGATGGGGCGGCGCGGCATCTCGCGCAGCACCCACGACAGCGACACCCCGCCGTCATGGCTGTACTCCTCCCAGCCGTCGTCGGCGGCCTGCGGGCCGCACTCCGACCACGACAGGTCTTCGAACTCCCGGTCGCGGGCGTTGAAGGTGTCCGGGTCGTACGCACTGCGCACCAGGCGGCGCACGTCAACGTCGGTCGCGCGACGCATGATGTCCGTGCCCGTCCCGCTGAGGTCGAGCGAGTCGACCACCTTGAGCGCCTCCGCGACCTGCTCGGCGAGGTCGGTGGGCGGGTTCACCGACGCGTTCGGGTCGACCGTCACCGACATCCACGGCGCCACACTGGCGGTGGCGTGCGGCGTCGTACGGACCAGCTCGTCGATGATCTGCCGGGCCAGCTTCGGTGCGCCCGGGTCCTTGCGGACCTTGACGTCGTCGCCGAGCGCCTCCCCCGCCCCCGGGGTGATCTGGATCGTCACGGACGCACCCTTGACCTGCTCGTCCGTGCTCATCGCGTCCAGCACGGACGACCAGGTACGCAAACTGCTCTGCACGGAGCCGGTGGGGGCCATCAGGCTGCCGCCGGGGGCCAGCAGCGTCGTAAGGGTCATACGGCCACTGGTCCGGTCGTGGACCACGCCCACCGCCCGGCCCGTGGTCGGGTCATGGGCCTTGATCAGGGTGGAGGAGGCGCCCACGCCCGGCAGGTCCAGCGCGTACGGATGCGGCAGCAGCACCCGCCGGTAGGAAGTGGCCTCGACCTTCGCCGCCCGCCGCCAGGACACCTTGGCCCAGTAGTAGGCCAGCGCGGGCATGCCGTGACGGCGGGCGGCGGCCAGCGCCAGCAGAAGGCCCGTCACCGGCAGGGTGAACAGCAGGGTGATGGGTGCCTGGACGGCGATGAGGCCGTCCGCCACCAGGATCACGGCCCCGATCATCGTCGCGGACTTGGACAGCCCGCCGAACCCGTAGCTCCGGCGGGTACGAAACCCTTCGACCATGAGCGTTCTGGGTACCTCGTGGGTACTCACTGCGAGTTCCCCCCGTTCCCGATCTGTCCGGCCGCGCCCTGGATGCCGTCGTTGACGCCGTCCAGGACCTGAATGCCGACACCGACCGGCCCGGCCGCCGCTCCGGCGCCCGACGCACCCGCGGCGCCCGCAGTGCCAGCCCCGCCCGCGGCCTGGGCGCCGCTGGCCCCGGCGCCCGCAGTGTTCGCCCCGGCCGCACCACCGGCCGCCTCACCGTCGGCGGCCTGGCCCGGTACCCGGGCGCCCGCCTCGTTGCGGGCAGCCTGGGCCTGGGCGTCGCCGCCCGCGCTGCCGTCCTCACTCCCGCCGCTCGGGCCTCCCTGACGGCCCCGCTCCTGCTCGACGTATTGGGCGTGCTTCACGGCGCTGGTGGGCTCCTCCGCACCGCCGCTGCCCCCGTCACCGCCCTTTCCGCCGCCCATGTACCCGGCGGCGGCGGAGAGAGCGGCGCCGGCGCCACCGGCCGCCAGCCCTCCCCCGACCGCCGCGCCGAACGGCGCGAAAATCCTGGTGAGCGGGCCGGGCGCAAGGATCGCAAGGACCAGGGTGGCGCAGCCGCGCAGCCACTCCGCCAGCGTCTGGGAGTGACCGAACTCGGCGAACCCGACGCAGATGATGATGGCCAGGATGGGCTTGTAGGCCACGATCACGAGCCCGCTCGTGATCAGCTTGGGTGCCCACTGGCGGGTGGCGTCGCCGCCCGTCCGGCCCCCGCCGGCCACGGGCAGCAGCAGGCAGATGATGGGAATGGCGGACTGCCGCAGGAAAATCAGCACCAGCTGGATGAAGCCGATCAGCAGCAGCACCGCGACGATGCACAGCAGCGTGATCGGGTTCGAGATGGCCTTCGGCACCATCACCGCGACGATCTGCTCGTACGCCCTGCCGTCGTCGTCGAAGGTGGCATCCACCAGACCGGTGGTCATGGCGTCCCCGGCCGTCAGCAGCAGCGCGAACATGCTCACACCCAGCACGGACAGCAGGGTGTTCTCCACCCAGCCCACCATCGCTCTGCCGAAGTGCTTGGCCTGCCCGGTGACCGCCATCTTGCCGAGCTGCCAGATCATCCCGGCGGCGGCGATCACCAGACCGAGCCAGACGAGCATGCCCGCCAAGGTCGCCTCACCGCCCCACAGGCCGGTGCCCTCCAGGTCCATCGATGGCCCCAGCAGCGCGACGGTCAGGACCTTCTTCAGGACCCACTTCACGACGTCGGCCGCCGCGTTGACGACGTCGCCCAGGACGGAGTCCCAGACGTTCTTCCAGGCCTCCTTGATCTTCTTCTCGCCCGCATCGCCGACCTTGTCGCACAGGTTCATGCCGTTGATGCTGCCGGGCGCCCCCGGCTTCTTGCCCCCGCCTCCGATGATCGTGCCGAGGATCGGTCCCGTGGCGACCCGACACGCCCCCTCGATGCCGTTGCCTATGATCCCGTCGGCGGCCGCGGGCTGCGGCGCGGACACCGACACCCCGAACACCGCGACCAGGGCGAGGAGTAGGGCCGCCAGCCGCCGCCTCATGACGCCTCCCGGATCGCGGTCCACCCGGACCGGTTGAAGGCGGCGTCACCGGGGGCGGCCATCGGCGGCTGGCTCTCCTGCTGCGCCGCTTCCATGCCGCGCTGGGTGACCGCCCCGGACAGCTTCCAGTCGCCGCCCTCCCATGCCGCGCCGTTCAGCACCCGGGTGTAGGAACTCTTCTCCTTGGCCGTCTCACCGTTCTTCTGCACGACGCGGGACAGCAGCCACACGCTGACCTCGCTCGCCGACTCCTTGACGACCTTGTAGCCCACCACGCTGCTGCGGATGTACGCACCCGACGGCAACGGCTGGCTGGCACTCACGCTCATCTGCTTGTGCAGGCTCTTGTCGGTCTGAAGGGCCTGCAGCTCGATCTGCTCCGCGTTCTCGGACGACTGATCCCTCTGGGAGACGTACGAGTGGTAGATGCGCAGCTGCTCGTCGACCGTCGACGTGTCGGTGTCGACGCTGGTGGTGTTGGCGGCCGCCAGCATCGCCGCGGCGCCCTCGGTGGTGTGCGGGTAGCCGACCTCGCTGCCGCGGCTGTCGGTCTCCTTGCCTCGAGGAAGTGCCGCCCACCGTTCCGGCTCGGTCCAGTCCTCCGGCGCCTGATAGGTCGCACTCGGGCTGGCCGAGCTCGCCGCGCTCGGGTTGGAGCCGCCCTTGCCCTGCTCGTCGTCCGGTCCCTCGTCGCCGCTGAACATCGCATAGCCCGTCAGCGCCAGCACGGCCGCGGCCGCGATGCCCACCGCCCACGTGCCCTTGTTCCACGTGCCCCTCGTACGCGCCGCCACGTCAGCCGCCCGCAATGCCGTTGAGGATCGCGATCAGGGTTCCGGCCAGAACGACCGCGGCCGCCCCGCCGCCCATCCACTTGAACGGCTCGCTGGCGCTGCCCCCGTGTCCCCGCTTGTCGGACACCCCCAGCTTGAAGACGCCGTAGCCCGCCCCGCCGACCCCGCCGAGGACGACCAGCCACAGGCCGTAGCCGAAGAACTGGCCGACGGTGCCTTCCATGCCCGGGATCGGGGTGGGTTTCGCGTCGGGGATGAGGGCGGCCTGGGTGACCCACTCGGCGGCCATGCTGATCATGGTCATTTCCTCTCCATCGTGCGCCGCAGCTTCTGGGCCGCGGCCTGAACGTCCTTGTGTTCCAGGGCCTCCTCGGGCCCTTTGACCGCGCGCAGGACCGGCAGGTACGGCACGCTCGCCACCCCCGCCAGCCGCCCGCCCAGCGCGCGCACCAGATACCGCGCGTCCGCCACCGGCCGGGCCGGGGCATCCGCGATCAGCACCAGCCACGGCTTGGGCAGCGGACCCCAGTGCCGCAGCATCTCCTCGACCTGCGTCGCGCCGTACATGGTCGTCTCGGCCAGCAGCACCGGCCACGCTCCGTACGGCACGGACTCCCCGGCGGCCAGGACACGCGCCTGCGCGCCGCTGCCGTCGGCGTCGAGCATTCGGGCGACCGTCGCCACCGCGATTCCGTAGCCGTGGACGGGAATCAGCGCGTACTGGAGCCCAACAGCTACACCGCCGCCCGGAATTGATGTCCCAGATTGAGTGATCACGCCGCAACTCCCCCCGATATGACTGCATTTGCCTGAACGGATCTTGGGCTAGGAGTGTAGCCATTTGTTGACAGAACCAGAGGGTAGCGTGATTCCCTATCGCACCTGAGTGACGCCTGCTGCGTCGCCGAAATCAGGCCCTGCACCAAGGACTTGGCCCCGCAACAGGGGTGGCCAGTACCGGCAGGACAGACACGGGGGAAGCCCACGTGAAGGTGCTCATCGGAGCCGCCATCGCGGCCGTCGCCATGCTCCTGGCGGCCATCCTCGCCCTCGTGGCGATCGTGCTCGTCGAAGTCGACGGCGCCGAGGCGACCGAGATATCCGACGGCGGCGGCGGACTGCGCGGCGTCCCCGCCGAGTTCCGCACCTGGATCCTCAAAGCCGACGAGGAGTGCAAGCAACCCGGGCTGACTCCGGCACTGCTGGCCGCGCAGCTCTACCAGGAGTCCAAGTTCCAGACCTCCAAGGAGGAGGCCACCTCCACCGCCGGCGCGCAGGGCCCAGCGCAGTTCATGCCCGGCACCTGGGCCACCTGGGGCCGTGACTCTGACGGCAACGGCGAGGCCTCGCCCTGGGACATCGGCGACGCCGTCATGGCGCAGGGCCGCATGATGTGCTCCCTGCTCAAGCAGGCAAAGAACTCCGGATACGGCGGCGACGTACAGGCCCTCGCCCTGGCCGGGTACAACGCCGGATGGGGACGCGTCGAACAGTTCCGCGGCGTGCCCCCGAAGTCGTTCGCGCGGGGCGAGACCTACAACTACGTACAGATCATCCTCTCGTCCATGAAGCGGTTCCAGGGCCCGGGCCTGCTCCAAGTCTCCGGCTCCGGCTCCGGCGCGGACGCACTGCGCAAGGCGGCCACCCGGATGGGCACCCCGTACGCCTGGGGCGGCGGCAACGCGAGCGGTCCCTCGACCGGATTCTGCGACGGGACCAACGGCTACCTGAACGGGAAGTGCTCCGCGAGCAGCACCGTCGGCTTCGACTGCAGTTCGCTGGTTCAGTACGCGTACTGGCCCAACGTGAAGCTGCCCAGGACGGCGGCCGCGCAGTACGGCGCCACCTCCGACCGGGCTGTCTCCCGCAGCGACCTCAAGGTGGGCGACCTGCTGTTCTGGAGCAAGGGCGGCCAGAGCGCCATCTATCACGTCGCGATCTACGCGGGCGATGGGAACGTCTTGCACGCGCCGCGCACTGGCCGCACCGTCTCGCTCGCCCCCCTGACGTCTGCCATGCCGGGGGCGGACTACTACGGCGCCACCCGCCCCTGACCGTCCCTCAAACGGCACGTGCCGCAGACCCCGAGTCGGGTCTGCGGCACGTGTGCGTCCCGGCAGTTACTTGGTCTTGCGGTTCCTCGTGGCGGGCTCGGCCGTACGGTGCGGGGCCACCCCGGGCTCTGCAGGCGCCGCGTTCTTGGCCGCCTGCGGCTTAGTAGGGCCCACGGTCGCCGACGTCGCCCGTGCCGCCGCGGTGTTGACCTGCACCCGCGATTCCGCCGCAGGGTCGTCGAGCGGTCGGCGCAAGGCGTCGTTGGCGGCCTGCACCAGCCGTGAGCCGAGCTGCGGCCCCGGTCCCTCCTCCCACGAGGTGTCCTTCATCAGCCGGGCCAGGTGGTCCGTCACCGGCTGGCCCTTGCGCTCCATGTCCGCCATCCGGTAGGCGACCAGCGGCCACTGCTTCGCGGTCACCATCAGGTCGGCATCACGCTCGCGTCCGGGCATCGCCTCGCGCACCATTCGCACGTACTTCGGGTTCGCATCCACGATGGCCAGTTGGCGCAGTGCCCGGTCCCGGTCGGACAGAACGAGGTCCTTGGGGATGTCCAGTCCGGTCGTCAGCGGCCCGTAACTGAGCATCGCGTCCCGGCTCGTGGTGGGTGCCGCGGCGAGGACCTTCCCCACGGCCTGGTCGACCCCGAGGCCTTCGTCGTGGGCGCTCGCGAGGACCTGCCGCACGTCGACGCCGCGCTCGTCCAGCCGCGCCATCTGCGCTGCGATGTCCGGCCACGTCGGGGACGACAGAATCGCTTCACGCACCGGTCCCGCCGGCAGCGTCTCGCGCAGCATCCGCTCCCACTCCCCGGTGCCCTCGCGGGCCACCCGTTCGGTGTTCGCGGCGACCTGGTCCCGCACCGTCACCGCGATCTCGCCGACGCCCGGCAGGATCTGATCCAGGTTCACGCCCGCGCGCTGCAGCGCCACCAGCTGCTGCGCCATCTGCGGCCAGTCCGCCCCCGTCAGCAGTGCGTCGGAGATGTCCGACGGCAGCAGCTTCTTGATGCTGTCGGCCGTCTCGCTCGTCTCCTGGTCCGAGGGCGGCGGCTCCTCCTCCATGCTCTTCTGCCGCTGCCGTCGTATCGCGTCGGCGATGGCCAGGACCAGACGCGTCGCCATGACGGCGGTCTGCACCGCCTCGCCTGCCGCCTCGGCGAACGGCTCACGCTCGTCCGGTGTGGGTGTCGCCATGCTTGCTCTCCCCTCGTTCAGCGGCCCCGTTTCGGGCCCTTGCGCTGCTCGTCTCCGGGCGGCCGCCGCGTCGGCCCGGGCGCCCCGCTCTTGCGGGCCGGACCGGTACGTCCGGTGCCGCCCGCGGACGCCGCGGGCGCGCTCGTACCGGAGGCGGCCGCCGTCGAACTGCGTTGCCGCCGCCATCCGTCCAGCCGCCATGTAAGCACCTCGGCGATCGACTCCGCTGAGGTCAGCTCACGACGGGCCGCGACCGTGGCCAGGACATCCACCGGGTCCTCGCCCGCCCGCTCGACCTCTACCAACTGCGTACGCAGAGCGGGCCAGGCCTCATCCGCAAGCACCGTACGCGCATGCCCGGGGAGGGCCTGCTGGACGACGCCCGCCATCGGCCGTTCCCCGGGCGCGGCCGCCGTCCGGCGTGCGGTGTCCGACCGGGTCGGTGTGCGCTTGGCCCGCGGCCGGTAGTCCCGTGCCGCTCCCTCTCCGGCGGTGACCTCGACCGCCTCGCGCAGCAGCCGCCCGGCCCGTCCGGCGGCGTCCGCCTGGGCCTGGTGCTCCTGCGCCTGGTGCCAGCGCCGGGATGCCTCCACCGCCCTCACCAGAGCCAGCAAAAAGCCCAGCATCGCTGCCGCGTCGTTGCGGCCCACCGACGCCACGGACTGGTACAGCACCTGCGTCGACTCGCGGTACAGCTCGCGCGCCTCGCCCTGCAGACTGCGGGCGCCCGGCGCCCGGGAGGCACGCTCGAACTCGTAGGCGGCCTGCCGTATCTGATCGCGCACCAGGTACGGGGAGACGAGGGCGGCGACCACGACCAGGTCGCCGAGCGCGGCCACGTCCCCGGCGCCCTGGTGCAGTCCCCCGGCACCGAGCTGCTCGGCGGCCGCGCGTACCTTCTCCTCCGCCACCCGCCACGCTCCCGCCGGCGCGGCCGACGACGTCGGGACCGGCCGCTGCCACCGCTCACGCACGCGCGGCAGCGACAAGTCCGGCGCGAGCCGGGTGCCGGAAAACCACACTGCCCGCTGGCTCCCGTCACGGTCTCCGGGCAACGCGACCGAGTAGCCGGTGACGGTGCCGTCCGGGGCGATCCGCTGCTGCACGCGCATCCCGGCCGCGTTCAACCGGGCGAAGAAATCGGCGTCGCTTACGGCAGCGGCCGCCGCCTCGCGCACCGTTCGCTGGAGCGTCTCGCGGACTGGCTCCGGCAGTCCACGGCGCTCCGCCTTCTCCTTCTCCCCTGTCCTGGGCCACTTCCGCGCGGTCTTGTCGCCACTCGTCAATCGACGCAGTCTGAACTCGACCTCAAACCGGCGCGCGGCGGCGTGCATATTCACGATGTCCTGCCGCAACCTCGGCTGCCCACCGTCCTGCCGCGCCTGCGTCGCCACGATGTGAATGTGGTCGTCGGCATGCCGGATCGCCACCCATCGGCAGGCCTGATTGTCACCGTGCTTGGCGATCCCGGAGGCGTGCATCATCTCGCGGGCGACCCGAGCCCATTCCTCGTCCGTCAGGCTCCTGTCCTCGGGCGCGTTCCGCACTGCCACGTGGTACACGTGCTTGGACGGCTTCTTGCCCAACAGCGCGTACACCGGAGCGTCCAGCATCAGCGCGAGATCCGCGATCGTCATGTCTGGCGAACGCGCCGGGTCCTCGACGTACGGGTCGTCCCACGAAGCCACCATGTGCGGGTCGGTGTGCTCGTCACGCTTGCCCGGCCCGTACAGGTAGTCCAGCAGCCCCCAGGTGTCGTTGCCGTCCCGGGCCTTCTTCGGCATCACGACCGCGGCCGCCGCTCGCGCATCACCTGTCGGGTTGCCTCGTCCATGCGCCGGACGCTCTGGAGTACCGCATCCAGGGCGGCCGCGAGTTGGGCGCCGGCCACCGTGCCGTCAGCGTTCAAGGCCTTCGCGATCTGGTTGACGTTGTTGCCGATGCGCGAGAGCTGGTTGCGCGCCCGGATGAACTCGGCGAGGACGTCGCGAGTGTTGTTCGAGACGGGGACGACCTTCTCCTTCGCCACGTCCAGGGCGACGTTGCCGACCCATGCGGCAAGGGCCTGATTGTTTCGGGCGGCGGCCTCACGGACGATCGTCAGCTCGGTGTCGTTGTAGGAGACCTTGAGGCGGTTGTCGCGAGGACCATCGGCCTCGCGCTCGCGGTAGCGCGCGGAGGTTCGGCGTCGGCCGTCCGCTGCTGATGGCTCTGCCACGGCAGCCTCCTTTCCACCCCCCGGTCCGTGCTCGGACCCAAGATCACCGGCTGCCACCCTAGTGGACCCCCAGCCGATGATCACGCAAACTGGGCCCAGTTTGCACTAACTCGCTTCCGGTGGCTATGGCCGTCGGAAGAGCCTGAAGGTGTGCATGGATTACCGTCAAAAACCCCTACGGCCTGCGGTGATGAGGAGTCCCGGACTGCCGCATCGAGCATAGGGAAAGTACGATCACGACATGGCGAGTGCACAAGAGATCAGGCAGCGGATGAAGGAGATCCAGGAAGCCCGCGAGGCGGCGTTCGAGCCGCTGGCGGAGATCCTGGAGGAGCGTCAGGAACTCCAGCGCCAGTTGGCGGACCTGGACGAGCCGTACGGCAAGGCCTTCGCGGAGGCGGAGGCCGCGGGCTGGACCGCCGAGGAGCTGAAGAACATCGGCGCCGAGGAACCCGTGAAGCGTCCGAAGGGACGGCCGCGCGGCAAGCGCGGGACGGCGAAGAAGGCGGTGCCGGAGACGGTGTCGACAGACACCTCGACTGCTTCACCGGCGGCCGCGGCGCCCGCACAGGAAGGTGCCGGAGAGGCTGCGGCCGCTACGGCCGGAAGCCTGTCCGGCTGACGGCGCACAGCGCAGAGACAAGGGCCCCGCTTTTGCGGGGCCCTTCGCGTTGTGGGCACATCCCTCCCCGGCCGATCCAGTGTCCGGCCGGGCTCCTCCGCGTCAAGGTCGTACGTCCGCTCCTCGCCGCGTCGCTCGTTCCTCCCGACGCGCCTGCGGTGCGGGCGCTCCACCTTGACGCTCCCTCCCCCGGCCTGGGGAAGGCCTTGACGGGGAGGGAGGAAAAGGGTCGGCGCCTCGGGGCCGGAGGGGTGTCAGGGCCGTCGTGCGGGTGCGGCTCGCAGGGTCGGGCCATTCCAGAATTCTGGAACACGCGGCGGTGCCCCGGCTCCCCTCACGGGTGGGGTTCCGGGGCACCGCTTGCGTCCGCTGCCCGCGACGGGGATGGCGCGGGCAGCGGGGTTCGAGTGCGGGCTACGGCACGCTGGGGCGGCGGGCCTTCATAGGTCGCCCGCTGCGATCATTTCCTTGCGCGTCCGCTTGACGGTGAGCTTGCGCGGGTCCTCCGCCGGCCACTCACTTCCGCCGCCGCTTCGGGGCCGGAGCCAGACGACTCCGCCACGGACGTCGGTCACGATGGCATAGGTCTTGCCGTCCATCACCTCGTCGCCGACCGACGGCAACGGGTTGCTCTCCTCGTTCATCGAGTCACCTTCATCTCTGCCCAGACACGCTTGCCCCACGGAGTACGTCCAGAGCCCATCAGGTCGTATCCCCACCGGTCCGCCATTTCGTCGACCAACGCCAGTCCGCGGCCGCCGATGTCGTCCGGCCTCGCCTCGCGCAGCTCCGGCAGCTGGCGGGGTGCGCGGTCGACCACGGCCACGTAAATCCGGTCGGCCTCGATGCGGTCGATGATGACTCGGACGGACCGACCGCGAGCGTGCCGGACGGCGTTCGTGAACAGTTCCGTCGCCAGCAGCGCAGCGCTGTCTTCCGCGTCTTTCAGGTTCCAGGCGCACATGGCCACACGCGCTAAGCGTCGCGCCTTCTCCACTGTCTCGGGCGTACGCGTCATCGTCTCGCTGTAGCCGGGGTATCCCGACGCGCGGGGCTTCATGGTCATGCCGGTCGTCATCGCCAGACCTCGGGTAGCGGATGGTCGAGACACGACCGTAAAAGCCGGAGGGGGTAGCGACAGGTACAGTCGCTACCCCCTCGCCTAGGGGTACAGGTTGTACCCCTAGGCGGCCACACCGAGTTGACGCGCGAGGCCTCGGGCGTCGTCACGGATGATCGTGCTGCCACTCTCCGCCAGTTCCGCCGCCGTGCCGCGCGCGAACAGGTTGAAGCGTGCCGTCTCGGCGCTCGCCTCGTAGGCCTTCTTCAGCAGGTGCACGACCGCCACCGACTCCCCTGCGAGGCTGTACGCGCGGGCCGTCTCGATGATGTGGAAGCTGCGGCGGGTGGCGCTCTGCATGACGCCGAGGTCGATGTGCGTGGCCGCGTCGACCGCCGCGCCGGACCGTACGAGGTCGTTGTTCATCGTGATCGCGTACGCGTCGACCATGCCCCGGCCGAACATCAGCCACGGGTGCACGTACGCGTCGCCGAGCCGCTTGGCGGCGGCGTCGGCGCGGTCCCAGTGCCGTTCGGCGTTGCCCTTCTGGCCGACCTTCGCGAACGACAGGGCGGCGGCCAGGTGCAGCAAGCCGCCGAGGGCGATGTCCTCCGCTCCCCGCTCGGGGTCGAGCAGCCGGAGCGACTTCATCGCCAGGTCGACGCGCGCCTCGTGCCCCTCTCCGGCGTCACGGAAAACGTGGTTGAGGTACCACGCGGAGGCCGCGATGGCGTGCGGGCTGTCGGCGTCCTGAGCCATCGTCATGGACCGGTCGCCGGTGAGCATCACCAGCTCGGGCGCGGGCTGGAAACTCAGGTAGAGCTGGGCCAGGTGGTAGGCCTGCGCAAGCAGCACCTGGACCCGGCGCCGGTCGGTGCCTTCATGGGTACGGGCCGCGTGCTGGAGGTCGGCAAGTAGGCCGGGTAGCACGTTGGCAACGCGGCTGCGGTGGTCGCCGAATCCGTGCCAGGCCTGCCACGCGTTCTGTACCCGGGTGGCGAGCGCTGCGGCCGGCGCGGGCTCCTCGTCCCGGGTGAGCGGGTCGTAGGTAGTCAGGGACTCTTTCACCCGCAGCAGTGCGGGGTGGGCGGCCTTGGTGTAGATGGCGGCCGCAATGCGTTCATCGCCGGTGAGGGCGGCGAGGTCGTCCACGCCGAGCGCCTCCGCAAGGCGGAGGAGAAGCGGCAGGCGTGGCATGCCGAGTCGGTCGTTCTCGATCGCCTTGACCCATTCCGTGCTGCGGCCGACCAGACCGGCGAGCACCGGTCGCGTCTGGCCTTTCCGCTCGCGTTCGCGTCGGACCCGTTGGCCGAACGTTTGGGGCGAGCCATTTTCAGCGTCGTGCGCCATGATGGACTCCGTTCTGACGTCGCACTCAGGACGGTACCGGTGCGCGAGCATCCGGGGACACCGCTCTCCCCTTCGGGTACCCGAAGGGGACCGGAAAGCCCCGGCGGACCGCTGATCTCCAGCGGCCCGCCGGGGCTTTGGTGTTGCCGGGGGCGGACCCTCCTACGCCGCCGTCGCGGTCGGCGTCAGCTCCTCGCCGAAGAGGTCCAACTGCTCGGGCTCGGCGACCGTCGTCCCGGTGTCGGTGCCGTACAGCTCGTGCACGTACGCACGCACCTTGGTCTCCCAGTTCTCGTCTCCGAGGATGCGCCCGAAGATGGCGGCGGAGACCATCGGGCAGACTGCGTCCGCCGCCTGCTGGGCGACGTTGCGCACTCCGCGGCCGCGCCCGACGTGGGTCCACGGGTAGTCGGCGGGGAAGCCGACCAGGCGGCCAATGTCCGACTGGCTGATGGTCTCGCCGGTCTCGGAATCCGCCCATCCGTACGCGGTCGCGGTGACGCAGGTGGACGGGAGGTCGGCGCTGCGCGAGCCGCCACCCTTGGCCCTGCCGGTCTCGGGGTCGACGGGGCGACGACCGCGCGTCAGATAGGTCCGGCCGGTGGGCCATCCGACGACCTCGGCGAAGGTCGGGGCAGGGATCGGCTCCGCGGGCGCGACGTCCACGAACGGCGTCGCGTCGCCGCGGTAGGCGGTCATGAACCGGCGCTTGCGGTGGGAGGCGCCGTAGTCGACCGCGTCCAGCGTCCAGGCCTCCGTGGTGTGCCAACCGGCCTGCGTCAGCTGCTCGAACAGTGCGTCCTCGATCTGCCGGGGCAGTGCGCTCGACTGCTCGACCATGACGCACTCCAGCATGCTGCCCGGCCGGGCGAGCATCCCGAGCGGCCAGATGATGACCTCCGCCATGAGTCCGGCGCGCGGGTCCTCCAGCTGCGCGAGCGGCGCGCGGACTTCGTCCCAGGTGTCGCCGGAACGGGGCGCGTAGCCGGTGGGCGAGTGCTCCCACGGCAGGAACCCGGCGGCCGCGCCCGCCTCCCAGATCGCGCGACAGATGATGTCGATGGCGGCGGCGTACCGGCCCTTGCCGAGCCCGCTCGGGGTGAACGCCTGGCACGGCGGGGTGAGGGCGATGATGCTGACGTGCTGGAGTGCCGGGTTCTCCGGGTCCAGCGCGGTGACGTCGGCGTGGATGACGCGCAGTCCGGCGGCGGTGGCGGTGGCGACGGCACCGCCGTCCAGGTCGATGCCGACGATGTCGACGTCCGCGCCGAGGATGTCGCGCAGCCCGAGCGAGAGGCCTCCGGGACCGTGGAACAGGACGATCACGCGCTTGCGGAGGATGCGGCCGAAGGTGTCGCGCTCCGGGGCCCACAGCCACTCGATCGGGAAGGGGCGCGCGTACCACTCCAGGAGTCGGCGGGTCTCGTCGTCCAGGTGGGCGATGCGCTCGGCGGTGACCTTGCCCTGGTCCTCGAAGCGGCCCAGCGCGAGGGCGGCGCGCTCCCCGCGGGCCTCGCGGAACAGTTCCTCCACGCGCTCGTCGTAGCCCTCGACTATGGCGTACGCGCACTCGGTGACTCGCTCGACCGCGTCGAACGCCCACTCCTCGGCCTCCGGGTCGCCGGGGTGCTCGTCGGCCAGCTCGGTGAGGAGTGCGGCGGCCTTCTGGCACTCGGTGAGTGCGGGGTGCCCGCCGGCCGCAGCGATGGCGGCCGTGTCCTCGGCTTCCTGTGCGGCAGCGTCGGCGGCGAAGGCATGGGTGTCACCCATGATCCACGTCCTTGGGTCGTTGAGGCTTCTCGGTGTTGGGCCCGGGGCCCGGCGGCCGGTTGGGGATTCCCGCCCCCTTCCGACGTAACTAATACTCTCAAGTTTTAGGGTGTGAGTCAACCCTGAATGCTCCACAAAACCGCAGGTCAGAGCACATTTTCGAGAGATTCCGGGCGCCCGTTTCCGGCCCGCAGAGGGACGCTCGGCCACAGCGATGCGGGCAGGGCTGACCAGCTCGACGGCCCCGGCCCTATCGCGGCAGCAGCCGCTCCCCCTCGGCCACGGCCGGACGGCAAGGTCTGCTCACGCTGGCGCGTCCGTGACGGCGGCAGTGCGGCGCCCGACCCAACTCCCGCCCGGCGGACGGCACTCCGGACCCCGGCCGGACTCCCCTCCCCTTCCCGCCTGCCCTTGTCGCGCGCACAACAGCGACGGCCGCAGACGGGTGACGACTGGCCATGTAAACCCCGGCGGGATGCCGCCTCACCTCTTAAGAGGTGACTTTGGGTGCGGCCGCGGCTTCCTGCGTCCGACATGACGATGGCCAGCGCATCCCTGCATCCGGGGTCGCGCTGGCCATCGTCCGGCCCGGCGGCCGCCTACAACTGGCGGGCCTGGGTGACGATCCGCTTCCAGGTGTCCACGGACTGGCCGTGCTCGCGGGCGAGTTCGGCGGCCACCTCGCCGGCCTTCCGGCCGGGCTGGGTCGCCAGTGCCTCGGCGGCCAGCCGGACTCGAGGATCGGGCTTCTTCGCCCGGGCCTTGGGGTCGGGTCCGGGCGGGCGGCCGCCCTTGGTGCCGAACCCGCTGACGGGGTTGTCGGCGAACTCCCAGAGCTGGCGCCGGGTGCGGTACTCGCGGGTGCGGGTCTTCAACGGCTCGGTGCGAACCGGGTCCGGCCAGCCGGGCGGCGGGTTCTTCGCGTACTGGGTGATCCGGCTGGGGTCGACGCCGAGCACGCGGGCCTGCTGCGCCGGCGCGAGCTGCTCGTCCGGGTCGCCGCTGCGGTCCACCCCGGACAGATCGCGGGGCCGCTGGCAGTGCTCCGTGAACCACGCGGTCCACTGCTCCAGGTCCCAGTGCATGACCCCGTCGATCTCGCGGGTCAGAGGGTGGCCGTTGCTCTTGCGGTCGCGCCACAGCTTGCGCAGGGTGTCCCGGCTGTGGCCGCTGTGCTCGATCAGGTCCTCGCGGTTTGCCCACTGGCGGCCGTTGGCGGTCTTCACGGGGTGCTCCTGGTGATGTCGGTCGTGGATACGATGGTGACTGGTTCGGTTTTGGGTCTGTTGAGGGCCCTCGGTGGCCGGACCGCACGGCCCGGCGGGATTCCCACGCTTTTGCGCCCCGCCGGGCCGCTCGACGTCTGGCGCCGGGCGGCCACGGCTCCCCGGACTGCGGTCAGAACAGGGTGTGGGGCATCAGGTGGCGGGGTCGGTGGCCAGCTTGGCGTAGGCCTCCATCAGGCGCCGGGTGCGGAACTCGGCGAGGTTGCAGAACTCAGCCTTCACCACGGCGTCCATGCTCGGCCCGGACACGGTCACGTACCCGTCGCCGATGTAGCAGGCCTCCGTGAACTCCGGCGCGTCCTCCTCGTCCTCGTGGCCCGGCATCGGCGTCCAGCGGGTGGCCGCCATCGGGCCGGTGCACTGCGCGTACAGGTGCCGGGCGGCGTCGCCCGTGAAGTCCTCCGGCTCGCCGCATCCGGCACGCCGCCGGTCGCTGTCCGCCGGGAGGGGGATCGCGTTGAACAGCGCCGGGGCCTGGTGCAGCGGCAGGGACTCGATGGTCACGCAGTGAGAGCGGCTCTGGTGGAAGCCGTGGCGGTCCACCCACAAGCCGGTCGTGGCGCCGTGCGCGAAGTGGACCTGGGTGACCGAACTGGTCACGCCGGTCAGGCGGCTGACGCGCATCGCGATGCCGCGGGCCTTCAGGATGTCCAGCGCTACCCGGGCGGTCCGCTGGTGCCGCGCGGCCTGGAGGACGGCGCTGCGCCGCTCGGCGATCTGCTGCTTCGAGGGGGACGTCATCGGTGGGGCCTTCCTGGTTGAGGTTCTTCGGTGGCCGCGGGCGGGCGGGGATTCCCGTCCCTCCCGCCCGCGGCGGATGGGGCTGTGCGGGCCGGTCAGTTCCGGCGCTCGGCTAGCAGGGCGACGATCGCGTCGACACAGTCGGCCAGCTCGGAGACCGGCCGCTTCATCAGATGCTTCTCGTTGCCGTAACCGTCGCCGACGTCGATGCGCCACTCGTCGGAGGGCAGGAGGGGCCGGTCCACGGTGATCTCCTCCTCCCCCTCGTCGCTGGTGGGGTTGTAGACGTAGAGCACGGCGTAGGAGACGCCCTTGCCCGGGAAGACCCTGTCCGGGCCGATGACCATCCAGGTGTTCCCGGCGTCGTCGTCGTGGTACGGGGTGAGCCCCCGCGCGGCGAAGGCGTTGATGGCGATGCGCAGCGCGTCCGGGCCGCCTTCCGCGGGGATGGGGGTGCCGGGCATGACGACGTACCCGAGCTCGGACCAGGGCGCGACCCCCATGCGCTCGGCGGCGAAGTACGCGCGGGCACGGCGCTCGGCGTCTGCCGCGCTGGAGGCGGTCACCTCGTACGACGAGAGGTCCTGCGCGTGCAGGACGGCGAACTGGTCGGCGGCGAGCTCCGAGCCCGGGTCGGGGGTGGGGTGCGTGCCGAGGACAAGCAGGTCGTGCCCGAAGTCGACGAAGACGACCGTCCACTGGTCGGGCGCGTGGGGCTGGGTCGGCAGGCCCGCGATCACCTGAGCGGTCAGCCGGAGCTCGTGCACGGCGGTGCTGCGGCGAGTGAAGGGCGTGTTCGTCACGGGGTTCTCCTGGGTTGAGGTCTTCGGTGGGGTGGTGCTGGTCCCCGGCGGGGGAGCGGGATTCCCGCCCCGCTCCCCCGCCGGTCTGGTGCCGGTCAGTCGTCCGTCCGGTCGGTCCGGGCGTAGTTGTGGAAGTCGTCGCTCACGGGAAAGTCGGTCGGCTCGGTGACGGGCGCGCACACCCAGGTGTCGACCGGGCCAGGCGTCTCCTGCTGGCCGCTGAGCCACAGGTGGATGTCGGGCTGGACCTCGAAGAGGTCGCCTTCGTCGTTCTCGGCGTAGAACTGGGAGTTGCCGCCGAACCCGTACTCGTCGGCGTAGTCCCACACACAGACGAGGTACGGGCCGTCCGCGTCGACGATGCGCATGAAGACGGCCCGGATGTCCTCGGGGGTGTAGCCGTCTTCGAACCGGCCGTGAAGGTCCGCGAGCTGGGTCAGCACGTACTGCGCCGCGCTCTCGTCGGTGTCCGGCTCGGGCCAGCCGCCCTCCTGGTCCTCGTGCTCACCGCCGTGCTCCTCGATCAGCTCCCGGATGGCCTGTACGGGCACCTCCAGGAACAACCCGCCGCCTTCGAGGCTGCCGCCGGTCAGCCACTCCTCCCACGAGTCCTCGCGCTCCCATGCCTCGGCGTCGGGGGCGGTGAGGCCGGGGAACAGGGCGACTTCGTCGGCCGTGTCGGCGCCGGGTGCGATCTTGAGGGTGAGCGCGTTGCCGTCGGCGAAGCGGACGCGGGCGAAAACGTCGTCGGTCCCGCCGGCCGTGAGGCTGTCGAGTCGCGGCGTGCTGGTCATGAGTGAGTCCTTCGATTCGCTGAGGGTTCTCGGTGTGGTGGGGCCCGGCGGGCGGACGGGATTCCCACCCCGTCCGCCCGCCGGGGTGTCGCCGATCAGCTCCCGGTGGAGTAGCCGGGGGCGATCGCGCCGGTCGGCGTGTAGCTGATCTCGCACGGGAACTGGTTGGGCTCCCGGACGCTCAGGTAGATGGCGCTGCCGTCGGTGGACGCCATCCGCTCGTCCCCGGGGAGGTGGAGGACGACGTCCCGCCACAGGTCCGTGCTGTCCACCGTGGACCGCCGGGGCCGCTTGCCCGGGCGCCGGGTGACCTTGCGGAACTCCGCTCCCCACTTCACGTCAGGCGCTCCGATCACGCCTCCGGCCTTGGCGAGCACGATGGGGGTGCGGCTCGGCGCGACGTCGCGCAGGGCGTCCGCGAAGCGCAGGTAGTCCGCGCACTCGCTGACCAGGAGGGGGCAGTCGAGACGCTGTCCGAAGTCGCGGATTTCGGGGATGCGCACGTAGGCGCTCGGCACGGCCTCGTTGGCCTCGGCAGCCTCGCGCGTGGAGTAGATGATGCCGTCGTGCCAGCCGTCGTCGATCCCGACGGCGAGCCACCCGGTGGCTCCGGCCTTGAGCATCAGCGCCACCAGGTCGGACATCTGGTCGGCAGCCCTGGCGACGTCGTCGCGAGTCTTCATGACTCTCCTTGCGGTTGAGGTTTCTCGGTGGTGCCGGTCGGGGATTCCCGCCCCCTTCCGACGTAACCAATACTCTCAAGTTTTGCGGTGGGAGTCAAGCCTGCCCCGCAGGTCACGAGCGCTTTTGAAAGACCCGGGATTCCCGCCTTCTCCCAGCCCTCGACGGCCGGAACGGGCCGGGCCCGGTGCGCGGACTGCGCGCACCGACCCTTGCGTGTCGGGGTCGTCAGCTGACGGGGTCCGTGACCAGCTGGGCGTACGCCTCCATCAGGCAGCGGGCGCGGAACTCGGTGAGGTTGCCGAACTCGGCCTTCACCACGGCGTCCATGCCGGGCCCGGACAGCGTCACGTATCCGTCGCTGATCCAACAGGCCTCGGTGAACTCCGGCGACTCCTCCTCGTCCTCGTGTCCCGGCATCGGCGACCAGCGGGTGGCCGCCATCGGGCCGGTGCACTCCGCGTACAGGTGCTGGACGGCGTCGCCCTTGAAGTCCTCCGGCTCGCCGCACCCGGCACGCCACCGGTCGATGTCCTCCCGGGAGGGGAGCGCGTTGAACAGCGCAGGGGCCAGGTGTAGCGGCAGGGACTCGATGGTCACGCAGTGAGAGCGGCTCTGGTGGAAGCCGTGGCGGTCCATCCACATGCCGGTCGTGGCGCCGTGCGCGAAGTGGACCTGGGTGGCCGAGCTGGTCACGCCGCGGAGTCGGCTGACGCGCATGGCGATGCCGCGGGCGTTCAGGATGCTCAGCGCTGCCCGGGGGGTCCGCTGGTGCCGCGCGGCCTGGAGGACGGCGCTGCGCCGTTCGGCGGTCTCGGTCGGGGAGGGCTTCATCGGTGAGTCCTTCTGGTTGAGGTGTTCGGTGTGGTCGTGTCGGTCCCGGCGGGGGAGCGGGATTCCCGCCCCGCTCCCCCGCCGAGCGTCCGGCCGGTGGTGCTGGTGTTGGTGTTGGTCAGTGATGGTGCGAGGTGAGCCAGTCGGCGATGAACGCGGCGGCCGCGGCGGAGTCAGCGGTGCAGTCGACCGGTTCGTCGCCGTCCCCGGCGATGTAGAGCGGGTCGCCGACGGGCTCGCCGTTCTCGTCGTGCAGGAACACCGTCCAGCCGGTGTGAACGGCCGGGTCGTACTCGATGGACGGGCTGCGGTCGGCCACCGACAGGTGCGCGCGACTGTAGGCCTCCGACGCGGGGGTGGCCGGGTCCAGCGGGATTGCGTAGCTCAGGCCCACGTCGGTGTGCGCCGTGACGCCGTACTTGGCCAGTGCGGCGAGCAGTACGGAACCCGCCGTGGGCAGGGGGTTGGTCACCCACTCGGCGACGGCCTCGACGCATTCGGTGAGCTGACCGGCCGGGCGCTCGATCAGCGTGCGCTCGGCGCCGGTGCCGTCGCCCGCGATCACGTGCCACTCGTCGCCGCGGGCGGGGGCCCGGGTGATGGTGATCTCCTCCGGCGCCTCGCGGTAGAGGTAGAGCACGATGTAGGGCCCGGCGAGCATACGCGGGAAGCCCCGGCGGGTTTGGTCGTGGCCGATGACCAGCCACGTGTTCCCGGCGTCGTCGTCGGGGTGGGCGGTGATGCCCCATGCGGCAAGGGCCTGGGTCGCGATGGTCTCGCCGGTCTCGTCCTCGACCGTCTCGCCGGCCGTGATGCTGTCGAGTCGCGGGGTGCTGGTCATGTTTTCTCCTGCTTGAGGTTCTCGGTGGGGCCCGGGCGGGATTCCCGTCCCGTCCGCCCGGGTCTCCGGCCAACCGGCCGGAAGTGGCGGCCGGGCCCGTATGGGACGGGCCCGGCGGTCGTATTACTTCTGGTAGGCGGGGATCAGCGCGCGGACCTTCTCTTCGCCGATGCATCCGCCGTCGTGGCGGTAGGCGCTGGGCGGGTTGCCGTTGCGGCCGCGGTGGTGGCTCCAGTAGCGGGGGCCGGACCATTCGCACAGCTCGCACAGCAGGTACCAGGGGTTATCGGAGCCGGGGAAGCCGTGGAGGACGGCCCTCCAGTGGTGCTCGGTCAGACCGGCGAACGCCACGCGGGCACCGTCGCGGTTGCGCTTGCTCGCGGGCATCCGCGGGTGCAGCAGGGGCACCGGTCCGTGGAGCGGCTGGGGTGCCTCGGCGAGCACCTGGTCCAGCGGGGCCGCCGTGATGCGACCGGCGGCGTACTCCTCAGCGAGGTAGGCGGCGGCCATGTCGATGCCCTTGGTGCCGGTGGGCGGGCGGCGGAGGTTGTGCTCGCCCTCGCTGGTGTCGACCAGCCAGTCACGGTGCCAGCGGAAGGCCTGCCCGATGACCTGGTCGGCGCCGATGATCACGGGGTAGCGGCACTCGATGTCCGGCTCTCCGATGCGGTACGGCAGGGTTGCGGTGCTCATGGATGTGCTCCTTGTTGAGGGGTGGTTCGGTGGCCGGGGCCGCGGACGGGCGGGGATTCCCGCCCCCGCCCGTCCGCGGGGTGATGACCGGCTAGGGCTGCTGACTGCGAGCGATGGCCAGGACCAACAGCTGGTAGTCGACGCCGCCCTCCTGCTTGAGGAGTGCGCCGTACAGCAGGACCGCTTCGTCGTCGGTCACCGCGCGGACGCCGTGCTCGGCGAGGAAGGCGTCGATCGCCTCCAAGGGCTCGTCGGCCTTCCGGAAGTTGTCGGTGTAGCCGTGGACCCCGGCAAGCTCGCCGTCCTCGTGCAGCTGGATGGTGAAGAGGCAAAGCCGCGGGTCGCACACGGGCCGGAGTTCGGCGTTCGTGCCGTCGAGCGGGAGGGAGGTGCAGTCGAAGTCGAATTCCACGATGGGGGCCTTTCGTTGAGGTCTTCGGTGGTGGGTCCCGGCGGGCGGACGGGATTCCCGCCCCGTCCGCCCGCCGGGCGAGTGGGTCAGCCCGAGTGGCTCGGGTTTTCGATGGCGCGGAACTCAGTGCCGTTGTCGGCCGTCAGGACGTGCCCGCGCACGATGTCGTCGACGTGCGAGGCGATCTCGTGGGTGCGGAAGTCGGCCTTCTGCATGAGGGGCCAGAGGCAGTTCGCCACGTCCCGCAGCTCGACCGAGTTGTCGCCCTCGGCGACGGTGATCCAGTCCTTGCCCGCCGGGCGGTACTGCGCCAGGTAGACGGGGGGCCCGGCGGGCCAGGTCGGCTGCTCGTCGAGGTAGTTGGCCACGGCCTGACGCGCGGCGTGGGCGCCCCCTCCGGGGTGCTCATCCTCGTCGACGTCGGCGAGGTGCATCAGGTCGGCGACCAGGTCGCCGATCCCGCCGCCGTAGGCGCCGTAGTACAGGTCCCAGACCATGCGCGCCCGGTCGGCGCGGTCCGGAGTGGTCAGGTCGTCAGTCATGACGCTCGGCCTTTCGTTGAGGTCTTCGGTGTCGGGCTTGGGGGCCCGGTGCCGGTCGGGGATCCCCGCCCCCTTTCGACGTAACTAATACTCTCAAATTTTAGAGTGCAGGTCAACTCTCGACACCCATAAAAGTGCAGGTCAGAGGCTTCTTCAGGGGGAATTCCGAGCGGTGTCGACCGGCCTTTCCGCACCCCGTTCCGGCGTCCGCCATACGACGACCCGGTCGGGGGGTTCCCTCCGCGGCTGGGCAGGCGCAGCCGACCGCGGGCCGTGTCGGGGGGTCAAAGCTCGCGCTTGCGCGACCGCCGAAGGCGGCTTGGCTTTGACGCTCCGGCGCGGGCCGTGGTCCCCTCCGGGGGCCCAGTCGCGGAGGGAACCCCC
>NZ_JAAKZX010000019.1 GCF_011045025.1 Streptomyces ureilyticus | reverse complement strand
CTTCCATACCGTTCGGGGTCAAATGAAGTCCCCGACTTCCCGGACTCCCCCTCCCAGCGCCCCCAGGGCCCGAGGGCGTCCCACCACCCGCCCAAGGAGACATCGGTGAGCGCATCCGACACCCCGGACGTCCGACGCCATCTGGAGCGGCTCGCCGCCGAGGGCATCGACGTGGTCCGGGTGATCTATCCCGACCTGATCGGCACCGACCGCGCCCGCGACGTCCTGCTCGACCACCTGCCGTCGGCCTGCGAGCACGGCTTGGCCTTCTGCCGCGCCGTGTACCACACCAGCCCTCAGGGCGACGTCGTCCCGGTCGCGGGCGGTCTGGACGCGGGACTGCCGGACGTCTGCGTGCGCCCGGACCTGTCCACCCTGGCCGCGCTGCCCTGGGAGCCCGGCGTAGCCACCTGCCTCGGCGAGGTCGTCGACCCGGCGACCGGGGCTCCCGCCGCCGAGTCACCGCGCGACCTGCTGCGGGCCGTCCTGGCCCGGTGCGCCGAACACGGACTGCGGCCCGTGGTCGGCCCCGAGCTGGAGTACTTCCTGCTGGAACCCGCCGCGGGGACTCCCACAGGCTGGCGCCGCGCACCGGAGACCACCGGCGCCGTCTACACCGCCGGTCTGCGCGCCGACCCCGGCAACCACCTGCTGCGCACCCTGCGGCACCTGCGCGACCTGGGCATCGGCGTCGTCGCCGGCAACCACGAGTTCGACGGCGGCCAGTACGAGATCAACCTCAGCCACTCGGGCGCCCTGGACGCCGCCGACCGCGCCTTCCGCTTCAAGGCCGCCGTCAAGGAGCTGGCCCGCAAGGAGGGCAAGCTCGCCACCTTCATGGCCAAGCCCTTCGGTGACGCGGGCGGCTCCGGCTTCCACCTCCATCTGTCCTGCCTGGCCCCCGACGAGGAAGGCGCCCACAACGCCTTCGACGACCCTTCCGGCACGTACGGCCTGTCCGCCACCGCCCGGCACGCCGTCGCCGGCATCCTCGCGCACGCGCCCGCGCTCGCCGCACTGGCCAACCCCACGGTCAATTCGTACAAGCGCTTCGGACCCGACACCCTCGCGCCCTGGCTGATCGACTGGGGCCTGGACAACCGCAGCGCCATGCTCCGCATCCCGCCCGAGCGGGGCTCCGGCGCCCGAGTGGAGCTGCGGCTCGGCGACGCCGGCGCCAACCCGTACCTGCTGATCGCCGGCACGATCGCCGCCGCCCTGCTCGGAGTCCGGGCGGGCGAGGAGCCCCCGGCCCCGCTGGAGGGCTACGGCTACGACACGTCCAAGTCCGCCGTACTGCCCACGAACCTGCCCGCGGCCCTCGACGCGCTGGAGGCGGACACGTCCCTGACGGAGCTGCTCGGCAAGGACTTCACCACCTCCTTCCTGAGCTACAAGCGCAATGAGGCCGAACGCTTCCAACGGCACGTCACCGACTGGGAGTTCACCGAGTACGCCTACCACCTGTGACGCCGAGGAGCCGCCGCACCATGAGTACCCCGACCCCGACCCCGACTTCGAGCACGAACGACGCGATACGCGAACCGATGGCCTTGGCCGACGTCGACCTCGCCGACCTGGACAACTTCACCGACGGGGTCACCCCTTGGCGGATGTTCCACACCCTGCGCCACGAGGACCCGGTGCACTGGCAGCCTGAGGAGGCCCCCAACTCCGGTTTCTGGGCGGTGACCCGGCACGCGGACATCGCCGCCGTCGATCGCGACGCGGAGACCTTCACCTCGACGAAGTTCGTGAACCTCGAAGAGGTCGACGACGACCAGATCAAGAGGCGCGCCTCCATCCTGGAGCTCGACGGCGTCCGCCACCGCGCCCTGCGCAGCCTGATCCAGCGCCAGTTCGGCGCGAACGTCATCAACAGCTACACGGACTTCCTGCGCGGCCTGACCGCCACCACGCTGGACGCCGCCCTGGCCAAGGGCAGCTTCGACTTCGTCAAGGAGATCTCGGCCGACTTCCCCATCAATGTGCTGGCCCGTCTCCTCGACGTACCTCCTACGGACAACCAGCAGCTCATCGACTGGGGCAACCGCATCATCGGAAACACCGACCCCGACTACGCCGATGTGCTGCTCCACAGCGAGGAGAGCGAGCAGTACCGCGACCTGCCCTTCCGCTCCCCCGCCTCACTCGAAGTCTTCGAGTACGGGAGGGAGTTGGCCCGCCGACGGCGCGGCGGCGACGGCACGGACCTGGTGTCGAAGCTCGTCAACACCACCCCGCGCGACGGCGTCCCGCTCTCCCCGCGGGACTTCGACAACTACTTCCTGCTCCTGGTCGTCGCCGGCAACGAGACGACCCGCCACACCATCACCCACTCCATGCTGGCCCTCCTCCAGCACCCCGAACAGCTGGCCCGCCTCCAGGAGGATCCCTCGCTGATCCCCACCGCGGTGGAGGAGTTCCTGCGCTGGGCCTCGCCCGTCTACCACTTCCGCCGCACCGCCACCCGCGACGTCGAACTCGGCGGCAAGCAGGTCAGGGAGGGCGACAAGGTCGTCATGTGGTTCGCCTCCGGCAACCGCGACGAGGAGGTCTTCGGCAACCCGTACGACTTCGATGTCACCCGGCAGCACAACGACCACGTCACCTTCGGCAAGGGCAGCCCCCACCTGTGCCTGGGCAACCTGCTCGCCCGTACCGAGATCCGGATCATGTTCGAGGAGCTGATCCCACGCCTCGCGGACATCCGCCTCGCCGGCGAGGTCCCCCGCGTCCGCTCGAACTTCGTCAACGGCATCAAGAAACTGCCCGTCGAGGTCACTCTGGGCTGACGACCCGCGACGCCGGGAGCCACCCGCAACAATCACCCGTCCCGGGTGAGTGCTCACGTCCGCGGTGACCGCACGCTGAACCCGTGGACGGTCTCCAGATCCTTCCGCCGGCCATCACCATGATGGCCGGGCCGCAGATCATGTCGGCGGTCATCTTCGTGACCACACCGAACGCGGTTCGTGTGTCCCTGGGGTTCCTGGGCGGCGTAGCGGTCGCGACGGCGGCCGGAGTGGCCCTCGCATGGGGACTCGCCGTCGACCTGGGCAGCGGGGACGACAACGGCTCGGGCGGCAAGATCATCCAGTATGTGCTCGTCGGCCTGCTGGCGGCGTCGATGGCGAAGAACTGGTTCGGACGGGCGACCGCCGAGCCGCCGAAATGGCTCGGCACGCTGATGACGGCCGACCTGAAGAAGGCGTTCAAGGTCGGACTGCTCGTCATCCTGCTGATGCCGTCGGGACATCGTGATCATGCTGACGGTCGGTGTGCATCTGGAACAGAGCGACTCCGGATACGCAGCGGCGCTTCCGTTCATCGCCCTGACCATCCTGGTGGCCGCGATCCCGTTGCTCGCCCGGCTCCTGTTCCACCGGCGGGCCGAATCCGCCGCGCCGGCGGTACGGGAGTGGGTCGGCACTCATGGCTGGCTCATCACCATCATCGCCTGCGCGATCTTCATCGTCCTGATCCTCACCTGAGGCAAGCGCACATCCCCGCCTGAGACAGGCGGGCCCGACGAATCGAGGAAACGTCATGACGCAGACAGTGCACCGCCGCTCCCCCGAAAAGATGGCTGCTGCCTCCGGACTGGTCGTGTTCGCGGCGGTCATGCTGGTCATCGCCGGTGTCCTCGACATCTTCCGGGGGATCATGGGCATCGCCGGCGACGATCTCTTCGTCACGACGCCGCAGTACGTCTTCCGGTTCGACCTGACCGGGTGGGGCTGGTTCCACCTGATCCTCGGATTCGTGGGGGTCCTCATCGGTGTCAGCCTGTTCAAGGCGGCCCTCCCGGCACGGATCGCGGGTGTGGCGATCGCCGGATTCCTGATCATCGCCAACTTCCTGTCCCTGCCCTACTACCCGGTGTGGTCGATCATCGCGATCGCCCTGTACTCCTTCGTCATCTGGGCACTGTGCGTGGTGCGGCCGGAAACCCACGCCCGCTGAGCAGACCGGCCTCCCGCCCTCTCGTGTGGCTCGTGTGGCGATCATGAACGTGAGGCCGTCAGATGGAACTGAGGCCTCAGTCACGTCGCAAGCCGCACCCAGAGGGCGGTGGCCATGCCCCGCAACACAGCCTCAGCAGCACGCGACACCCGCGATACCCACACCTCGGCGAACGTCCCGGCTTCCGGCCTCGGCGACGCGGAGGCACACCGGGGGCCGACGGGTGACCCGCTGCTGGCGGCGAAGTTCGCGATCCCGGCCGTGCCACGGACCCTCGTACGCCGGCAGCGGCTGCTGGACCGGCTCACCACGGGTACGGCCGGCCCCCTGACGCTGATCACCGGCCCGGCGGGCGCGGGGAAGACGACACTGGCCGCCTCATGGGTGGCCGAGGGGACGGCACCGGGCCCGGTGGTATGGCTGACCGCGGAGCACGAGGACAAGGCGCCCGGGGTGTTCTGGGCGTACGTACTCGAAGCGCTGCACCATCACCGGATCGACCTGCCCGAGGACCCGGACCGGCCCGGGTCCGCCGATTTCGTCGAGCACTCCTTGCTCACGAGGCTCGCGTCCGGACTCGCCCGCCGGCATCGGCCGGTCGTGTTCGTACTCGACGGTCTCGACCAGGTTCCGGTACGCGAGGTGACCTCGGCCCTGGACTTCGTCCTGACCCACGCGGGACAGAGCCTGCGCCTGGTCGTCATCAGCCGGGTCGACCCCCTGCTTCCGCTGCACCGCTACCGCGCCCAGGGCCGGATCTGCGAGGTCCGCAGCGCCGATCTGGCATTCACCCGCCGGGAGGCCACCACACTGCTGCGCGGACATGGTCTCGAGTCCTGCGAGGAAAGCGCCGACACCCTCACAACCCGCACCGGAGGCTGGGCGGCCGGGCTGAGGCTGTGCGCCCTGGAGATGCAACGGACCGACGACCCGAACGGCTTCGCCCGCTCCTTCGCGGCGTCCCAGAGCGCGGTCGCCGACTACCTGCTCGCCGAGGTACTCGACACCCAGCCCGAGACCACCCGCGACCTGCTGATGCGCTCAAGCATTCTCGACCGGGTGCACCCCGACCTGGCGAACACCCTGACGGAACGCGAGGACGCGGAGTGGATCCTGGCCGGGCTCACCCGCGCGGGCGCCTTCGTCGAGTCCGTGGCGGGAACGAGGTGGTGCCGCTTCCAGCCGCTGTTCGCCGAGGTCCTCCGCACCCACCTGCGCCACCACCATCCCGGCCTCGAGCCCCGCCTGCGCCGCCTGGCCGCGGCCTGGCTCGCCGACCACGGCCGACTCACCGAGGCACTGGAGCAGGCGGCCGCGACGGCGGACTGGGAGTGGGCCACCGCCCGCATGGTCGACGACCTGGAGATCGGGCGCCTGCTCACCGGCCCCGAGGCGTACCGGCTGGCGAGCTGCTTCACCGGTATGCCCCGTGATCTCCCCGGAACCGCGCCCGCGCTCGTCGCGGGGGCCTGTGCCGCCGCCCGGTACGACCTGGCGGGCTGCCGGGCGCAACTGGACCGGGCCGAGGAGCACATACGCACCGCCCAAGCACAGCCATCCCCGGAGACACAGCTTGCTCTCTCCCTGCTCCGGCTGCTCAGCTCGCCCGGCGGTGGCGACCGCGACCGCGATGCTGTCCGGGAGGCGGACCGGACCCTGGATCTCGCCGGGCGCGTTCCGCGGTCGCGGCGTGCGGAGCATCCGGAGATCGAGGCGCTGCGGCGGTACGGACTGGCCCGCGGGCTGCTGCTCACCGGACGGCTCGGCGCCGCCCGCACCGCGTTCGCCGCGGCGGCGGACGGCCGCACGGATGCGACCGATGTCGTACGGCACCTCAGTCTCGGGCAGCTGGCCCTGCTGGAATCCCTCCGCGGTGAACTCAACGAGGCCGAGAAACACGCTCGGTTGGCCCTCGCGACCGCCCGCTGCCGCTCCGTCCCGCCGGCCCGGCGGTCCGGGATCGGCCACCTCGCCCTGGCCACCGTCGCCCTCGAACGCGGCGATCTCCGGGACGCCCTCCATCACCTCGACCTCGGTTCCGAGTGCCCCGACGCGGAGCACGACCCGGTCACGTGTACCGAAATGCTGGTGGCGCGCGCCCACCTGAACCGCGCGCAAGGCCGCGGGCGCGCCGCCCTCGCGGCGCTCGAGGATCGTCCGCCGGCGCTTCCGCCCTGGCCGGCGCAGCGCATCGCCCTCGCGGACTCGGCCATTCACGTGGCCCGGGGCGATCCCACGGCGGCGATCAGCGCCCTGCACGAAGCCGGGCCCGACGCGTCGGCGCACGTCATCGCGCTTGCCCGCGCCCACCTCGCGTCAGGAGACCCGGACCGGGCGCTCGGTCTCCTCCCGGCACCGGGCGATCATCGAGACGCGGGAATCACGCAACGGGTCGCCGTCCTTCTGATACGGGCCCATGCCGCGCTCCTCGCCAAGGACACCGAGTCGGCACACAGCACGCTCGGCAGAGCCCTCGCCGTCGCCCGGCCCGAAACACTCCGCCGACCCTTCCTCGAGGCAGGTCCCTGGGTGCGGCACCTCCTGGAGCTGGGGCCTGATGCGGCCCAGAGGCACGCATGGCTGGCAAGCGCTTCGGCTCCGCTGGTCGTGGAGCAGCTCAGCGTTCGCGAGCGTCAAGTGCTCGAGCACTGCGCGCAGGTCATGTCGACCGAGGAGATCGCGGCGGCGATGTGTCTGTCGGTCAACACGGTGAAGACGCACCTGCGGAGCATCTATCGCAAGCTCGTGGTCTCCCGCCGGGGCGAGGCGGTGCGGCGAGCGCGGGAGCTCGGCCTGCTGTGACGAGTTCCGCGTCACCGGCCGCCTGTCCGCAGCCGTCGCCGGGGCCTTCCCGGAGCTGGAAAGGGCCCCGACTCCGGAGCAGACCCTCCTCTTCGGACAGGTCACCGACGAGGCGCACCTCTACGGCCTGCTCCTCCGGTTCCAGGACCTTGGCCTGCAGGTCATCGAAATGCGCCGGCTTCCGGAAGCGTGACGCTTCTTATGCCGCTTACGCCGCTCATGCCGCCGCATCGAGCGGCGGCGCGCCCTTCTCGAACTGCGTCCGATACAGCTCCGCGTACCGCCCACCCACCGCGAGCAACTCCTCATGCGTGCCCCGCTCCACGATCCGTCCCGCCTCGACGACAAGGATCGCGTCGGCGGCCCGTACGGTCGACAACCGATGGGCGATGACCACCGCGGTGCGGCCCGACAGCGCTTCGGTGAGCGCCTCCTGGACAGCGGCTTCAGACGTGTTGTCCAGATGCGCGGTGGCCTCGTCAAGAATGACCACCCGCTGCCGGGCGAGCAGCAGCCGCGCGATCGTCATGCGCTGACGTTCACCGCCGGACAGCCGATAGCCGCGCTCACCGACCACCGTGTCGAGCCCATCGGGCAGCGACCGCACGAGGTCCTCGAGGCGCGCGCGCCGCAGAACGTCCCACAGCTCGTCGTCGCCGGAGGCGTCGGCGTCGGGCCGCGCAAGCAGCAGATTGGCGCGCACCGAGTCGTGAAAGAGGTGCCCGTCCTGGGTGACCATGCCGACAGCGCCCCGCATCGACTCGGCGCTCAGGTCGCGCACGTCGACGCCACCGATGCGCACGGAGCCCTCATCGGTGTCGTACAGCCGCGGCAGCAGTTGCGCGATGGTCGACTTCCCGGCACCGGAGGAACCGACAAGCGCGACGGTCTGCCCGGGTTCGGCACGGAACGAGATGCCGTGCAGCACCTCGGCGCCACCGCGGGTGTCCAACGAGGCCACCTCCTCCAGCGAGGCCAGGGACACCTTGTCCGCGGACGGATAGCCGAAGCGGACATCGGTGAACTCGACGGAGACCGGACCGTCCGGCACCTTCCGGGCACCCGGCTTCTCCTCGATCAGCGGCTTCAGGTCGAGCACCTCGAAGACGCGCTCGAAGCTCACGAGGGCGCTCATGACCTCAACTCGCGCTCCCGCCAAGGAGGTCAGGGGCGCGTACAGGCGGGTGAGCAGCAGCGCCAGCGACACCACGGCGCCCGCCTCCAGGCTGCCGCGCAGCGCGAACCAGCCGCCGAGGCCGTAGACGAGGGCGAGTGCGAGCGCGGAGACGAGGGTCAGCGCGGTGATGAACGCCGTCTGCGCCATGGCCGTACGGACCCCGATGTCGCGCACCCGCCGGGCCCGCGCCGCGAACTCCTCCGACTCGTCCTCGGGGCGTCCGAAGAGCTTGATGAGCGTGGCGCCGGGCGCGGAGAAGCGTTCGGTCATGCGGGTGCCCATCGCGGCGTTCAGGTCGGCGGCCTCGCGCTGGAGTTTCGCCATCCGGCGGCCCATGCGGCGGGCGGGGACGACGAACACCGGGAGCAGGACCAGGGCGAGCAGCGTGATCTGCCAGGACAGGGTGAGCATGACGGCGAGGGTGAGCAGCAGCGTCACGAGGTTGCCGACCACTTGGGACAGGGTGTTGCTGAACGCCCGCTGGGCGCCGATCACGTCGTTGTTGAGGCGGCTGACGAGCGCTCCCGTACGGGTACGGGTGAAGAACGCGACCGGCATGCGCTGCACATGATCGAAGACCGCGGTCCGCAGATCGAGGATGAGTCCCTCGCCGAGCCTCGACGAGAGCCAGCGGCTCGCAAGGCCCAGCGCCGCCTCGGCGAACGCGATCAGGGCGATGAGCAGGGCAAGGCGTACGACCGTGCCCTCCTCGCCGCCGGACACGATCGCGTCCACGACCCGTCCGGCGAGGACCGGCGTCGCCACCGCGAGCAGCGCGGTCGCCACGCTGAGCAGGACGAACTGCCCGATACGGCGACGGTGTGGACGGGCGAAACCGGCGATGCGGCGCAGCGTCGCGCGGGCGAGGGGTCGGCGTTCCTGCTGGGCGTTCATGACGCTGTGCAGCTGCATCCAGGCTGTGGTTTCCATGCTCATGAGAACGACGCTAGGACCTCAAGCAACCTTGAGGTCAAGAGGTGCGGGCGGTGAACGCATGATCCAAGGACGTGCGCGGCGCGTAAGCCGCCGTCCCCGTGCACGCAACCCCCCGTTGGCACGGCACGGAAAGCCTTTCCCGGTGTGACGGACGTACGACTTCCCCGCACCCTCCGCCGACGCATCCCGGTCCGCCAGATCCTGTGCCTGCTTCCGCTCGCCCTCGTGGCCGTGGTCGCGGTGCGCCACTGGCCCGTGCTCGTGGACGGCTTCGGCCACCTGGCGACGGCCAAGTGGCCCTGGCTGCTGGCGGCCGGGGCGGCGACCTGTCTCACCTGGGTCGCGGCGGCCGTCACCCGGCAGGGCGCCCTGGTCGAGCGGCTGCCCAAATGCCGCCTGCTCGCCACGCAGTTCGCGGCGAACACCGCCAACCATCTGCTGCCGACCGGACTCGGCGCGAGCGCCGTCAACCTCCGTTTCATGGCGGTGTGCGGGATCCCGCTGGCCCGCTCCTCGGCCGCGCTCGCGCTCTATCTGCTCGCGGAGTCCATAGCCAGGACCGGACTGCTGCTGGCCCTGCTGATCGCCTTCCCCGACGCGCTGCGCCCCGACAAGCTCATCCCGGACGCGGCGGTCGGTCCGCTGCTGATCGCCGCCGGTGCGGCGGTGTGCGTCGCGGTGGCGGCCCTGCTGCTCGTACGACGGCTGCGCACCGCCGTGTTCACCTTCCTGCGGACCGCCCTGGGTGAGGCGCGCTCCGTACACACCCGGCCGGCGCGCGCGCTCGCGTTGTGGGGCGGCTCACTCTCCTTCCCCATCCTGCAGGCGGCCGGACTGGTCGCGGTGGGCCTTGCGTTGGGGCTGCCGGTGTCTCCGCTGCACATCGTGGTCGCGTATCTGGCCGCGACCGTCGCCGTCGCCCTCATCCCCACGCCGGGCGGTATCGGCTCGGTCGAGGCCGCGCTGATCGTCGCGCTGGTGGCGGCCGGCGGCCCGGCAGCCGTGGCGACGGCGGTCGTACTCGCCTACCGCATCATCACGGTGTGGCTGCCGCTGCTGCCGGGGGCGTTGACGCTGGGCGCGCTGGTGCGCCTGAAGATGATCTGAGCCCCACGCGAGCCGACGGCGGATCCTCGAGCCGACGGCAGATCCTGGCCATCTTGGGCGCCGCGAAGAAGGGGGACGAGCCCCACCCGCGAGTCGTCGATGATCACTCCACGCAAGCCCTCCCCCAGACACGCCGGGCGTCCACACACCCCATGCGCCTACGACGATGGCCGGAATCAGAACGGCCCAGGGGCGAGGCATGCGCGCCGATACGGCAGGATGAGCGAGCCCGCCGGTTTTCGCACAGACGTACCGGCGGGAGCGCACATCCCGGAATCGAGCAGCAGGTGACGAAGTGACGAGACATCACATACCGGGCGTACGCCCCCTTCCCAGCACGACGGGAGGCAGCTGGTGAACCGCGACCTCACCGCACACGACATGATCATCGCCGGCGTCTGGGTGGCCGTCGGGCTTGCGGCGGGCGTCGGGCTGCGGATGCTGCTGCGCTGGCTGCGCAAGCACGCGGACCGCACGCGATGGAACGGGGACGACGTCATCGTCGACTCGCTGCGCGCGCTGGTGCCGCTCGCGGCGCTGGCCGGCGGTGTGGCCGCCGCCGCGGCGGCCCTGCCCTTGACGAGCCGGGTCAATCACAACGTCAACCAAGTCCTGACGGTTCTCCTCATCCTCGCCTCCACCATCACGGCGGCGCGCATCGTCACGGGCTTGGTACGGGCGGTGACCCAGTCACGGCAGGGCGTCGCCGGATCGGCCACGATCTTCGTCAACATCACCCGTGTCGTCGTGCTGGCGATCGGCATCCTGATCGTCCTGCAGACCCTGGGCATCTCCATCGCCCCGCTGCTCACCGCCCTCGGCGTCGGCGGCCTCGCGGTCGCCCTCGCCCTCCAGGACACCCTCGCGAACCTCTTCGCGGGCATCCACATCCTCGCCTCGAAGACGATCCAGCCGGGTGACTACATCCGGCTGACGAGCGGTGAGGAGGGCTACGTCGTCGACATCAACTGGCGCAACACCGTCGTACGTAATCTCTCCAACAACCTTGTGATCATCCCCAACGCCCAGCTGTCCAGCACGAACATGACCAACTACAGCCGTCCCGAACAGGAGATGACGCTCACCGTCCAGGTCGGGGTCGGCTACGACAGCGACCTGGAGCAGGTCGAGCGGGTGACCTCCGAGGTCGTGATGGAGGTGATGACGGAGGTCGAGGGCGCCATGCCCGAGCACGAACCCGCCATCCGGTTCCACACGTTCGGGGATTCACGGATCAGTTTCACGGTCATCCTGGGGGTCGGCGAGTTCAGCGACCAGTACCGGATCAAGCACGAGTTCATCAAGCGGCTGCACACGCGCTACCGGGTCGAGGGCATCAGGATCCCCTCCCCCGCGCGGACGATCGCGCTGCAGAACGGCGGCCCGAAGGACGTCGGGGTCATTCCGCCGCAGTGGGACGGCGTCACGACCATCTCCGTAGACGCGCAGAAAGCATGAGCCGAGCGGGAGGTCACCGTGTCAATGCCGGTGACCTCCCTGGCAGTTGGGCCGCCCCGAGGCAATCCGGCCGCCGTCAGGGTACGTACGTGGCGGTCAGGGCACGTACGTCGCGTTCTGCGCCGTGGCGACCACCTGCTGCCCGTTGGCCTGGGTGAGCCGGCCCGCGGACACCCACGCGTCCACCGTCGACCGCACCCGCGTCACCAGGGCGGCCTTGTTGGCGAACGGCGCCCCCGCCCAGATCTCGTCGAGCAGCGTCGTCCCGTCGGACTTCGCCGGATTGGCGACCCCGGAGTCCGTGTTCCCGAACACGACCTTGGGCTCGGCCCGGCGGACATAGGCGTGTGTCCGGTCCTCGGTGCCCTCGTAGAACGGGGCGAACTCCGTGCCGTTCAGTGTGTAGTGAAGCGGCTTGCCGGACACCGGTGTCAGTGAGGGCAGCAGGTCGCCGGAGAGGGCGGCGTTCTTGTAGAGCCCGACCTGGAGGTGGCTGGTGCTGGAGTTGCGGCCCACCAGGTTGACCGGGCCGTAGAACAGCGTCTGCAGGGTCGGGTCGTCGAGCGCCTTCTCGACCCGGAGCCGGAACGGGATGGTGACCCGTACGGTGTCGCCGCTGCGCCACGCCCGGGAGATCGTGAAGTAGCTGCCGGGGCTGGGAGTTCCGCTGACCGCACTGCCGTTGACGGTCACCCGGAAGCCGCCGGTCGCCCAGGACGGCACGCGCAGCTTCAGGTCGAAGGTCGCGCTGCCGCCGCTGACCGTGAGCGTGGTGCCCTGCTCCCTCGGGTAGTCCGTGGCCTGCGTGACGGTGACGCCCTTCGCGGACCAGGTCAGCGTGGAGGGGCTGTACAGGTTGACGTACAGGTCGGAGTTGTCGGCCTTCGTGAAGTACACCGAGTCCTGGTACTTGGTGGCGCTCTCCATGCCGGTGCCCTCGCAGCAGGTGGTGCCCTGCTTGGGCGTGTAGTCGCGTACGTGCCCGGGGGTGAGGCCGATGAAGTACGTAACCAGCGGCTTCTCCGCGTCCGCCTTGTCCTGCTTGGAGCCGAGGACCTGGTTGTACAGGCCCCGCTCGTAGTAGTCCATGTACTTCGGGTCCTGGTCGTGGAAGAACAGCATCCGGCTCAGCTTGAGCAGGTTGTACGCGCAGCAGGTCTCGGCGCTGGTGTCGCTGATCGTGCCCGCGACGAGCCCTCGGGCCTTCCAGAACTCGCCCGTGCTCGTCCCGCCGATGCCGAACATGCGGTGCGGGATGACCATGCCCCAGAAGTTCTTGGCGGCGGTGAGGTATCGGGCCTCGCCCGTCGCGTCGTACAGCCGCACGTAGCCGGTGAAGATCGGGATGTGCTGGTTGGCGTGCAGGCCGTTGAGGATGTCCGTGTTCGCGGCGCAGGCGTCGATGAGCTTGTCGAGGTCGAACAGCTTGGCCAGCGCGAGGTGTTCGGCCTTGCCGGTGATCGAGTGCAGGTCGACGATCGTCTCGACGATGCCGCCGAACTCGCCGCTGGAGAAGATGCCCCACATCCGCTGGAGGGTGGAGTCGGGCAGCTTGGACAGCCGGGAGTACATCCAGTCGCACATGCCGGACGCGAGGTCGAGCGCCCGGTCGTCGTCGGTGGCGAGGTACGCGTCCAGGAGACCCTTGAGGATCTTGTGCGCCGTGTAGTAGGGCGCCCAGACCTTGGTGTAGTCGCCGCTGGTCATCGACTCCAGCTGGATGAACTGCGTCTCCGGGTACGCGGCGAGGAACCCGGGATGGCTCGGCCCGCCCCAGGTGCGGCGCAGGGTGGCGGTGAGATTGCGCCCTGAGGCGTCCGCGAAGGTGCCGCCGGTGGTGGCCGAGAAGTAGTACGACGCGAGGTTGCCGAGCCCCGCGGAGGACGTCTTGGCCTCGTTGGTCTGCAGCGAGGTGATCTGGGCCGCGGTCAGGGCCCGTGAGTAGACGTTGAACTCGTCGAAGGCGCCCGCGAACACGGGGTCGGTGAAGAAGTGGGAGCGGCCCAGCCAGTTGTTCGTCAGGGTGCCGAGCGCCGCCGGGTTGAGGGTCATCGAGGTGTTCTGGGCGACGCGTGCGCCGTTGACGTAGAGCGTGCCGGTGTTCCCGGAGATGGTCACCGCCAGGTGGCTCCACTGGTTCAGCGGCAGTGCGGCGGTGCCGTTGAGGCCCTGCTCCCCGCCCGGGCCGTTGGTGGTGATGGCGAAGCGCGGTACTCCGCTGCCGTTGCGTGCGGCCAGATACATGTACCGGGTGGTGTTGTTGCCGAAGTCGAAGATCCGCTGCCAGTTGGCGTTGTGCGTGGGCTTCACCCAGACCGACAGGGTGATCGCCGCGGCACCGCCGAGCACGGCGGCCGGGAGGTCGACGTACTGGTACGAGCCCCGGACGTTCTCGTGCGCGCCGCCCCACTTCCCGGCGACGGCAAGCATCTTCGGGTCGCCGCGCAGTGCCGTGCGCACCTCGGTCAGTGCGCCGATCATGGTGCGGATCTTGTCGGCGTACGCCTGGTCGCCGGTGGACGCGTAAGCCTGCGAAAGCATGGTCAGGAAGTGGCCGGTGTAGTGGCCGCGGAGGTTGCCGTTGGCCTCGCCGTCCAGGCCCTCCCAGCCGCCGGGGGCGACCGCGCCGCCCGTGGAGAGGCCGGCGTTGGCGCGGTAGACCTGGAGCAGCCGGTTCACGTCGTAGCCGCGGCCGTGGTCGAGCATCAACTGGCGCTTGCCGGCGAAGATGCCCTGCCCGAGCTTCACGTCCTCCAGCTCGAACGGCCGCACCGCCCAGGCGGACGGCACCGGCAGCCCGGCCGCGACGGCGACCGCCGCCGCGGAGGCACCACTCCCGGCGGCGGCGCGGCCGACGGGGATCGCGGATATCACCGGGGTCGCGGCGACCAGGGCGGCGGCGCGGAACAGGGATCGTCTGGAGGGGGCTGACGCCATGGGGGGGCCTCTTCTTGCTCAAGCTTCTGGTCAGGGGGGAGTTGTCCGATATATCGATCAAGGTTCGGATAACCGACCAGAACGTAAAAGGCGGACAGGAGCACGTCAATGGTTACGTCACGATTGGCACCGAGTGCACCTTCCGCATCACTGGAAGCAGAAGTCGCGAGCGTTCACGAAGTCTTGACGCCGCCCCACCTGCACCTTACGTTCTGACCGGCTTACCGAACTCCGTTCGAAATGTCGGCCGTTGGCCGGTGCGTGAAGGGTGCTCGACAGCGCATGCGGCAACGTTCCGCGGTCGGGTGGCCACTCAAAGGCGACATCCGTCCGGACAGGAAGAGGAAGCCTCATGCGCACAGTCGGTGTGCTCGCCGGATTACTCGTGTTGGGGGTCGCGGTGCCGACGACGACAGCAACGGCGACAGCGACAGCCGAGGAGACGTCAGCCGCCGCCACGCCCACCATTGCCGTGGCCGTGAACGGCGACGACTCCGCTCCCGGAACGCTCGCGCGTCCGCTGCGGACCATTCAGAAGGCCGTGGACAAGGCGCGGCCCGGTGACGTCATCGCCGTCCGCGGCGGTACGTACGGGATGACCGACAACATCACCATCACCACCTCGGGCACGGCGTCCCAGCCGATCACCCTGGAGGCGTACCAGGGTGAACGCGTCGTCGTCGACGGGGAGCGACTGCCCGCCAGTCACACACCTGTTGGCGGCAGCATCCCGCGTGCCGAGCGCGGCGCCATCCACCAGGAAGCGTCCCACTGGCGGATCTCGCGCCTGGAGATCGTGAGCGGCCCGTACGGCGTCTACTGCGACGGCTGCAACAACAACGTCTTCTCCGGCCTGCGCACCCACGACAACTACGAGTCCGGCTTCCAGCTTCAGGGCGCCTCCAGCAACAACCAGATCCTGAACCTGGACAGTTACGGCAACCGCGATCCGCGCAAGAACGGCGAGAGCGCGGACGGGCTCGCCATCAAGGAGGGCAGCGGGAGCGGCAACGTGGTGCGGGGCGCGCGGCTGTGGAACAACGTCGACGACGGCTTCGACGCCTGGGAGTTCACCTCGCCGATCGTCATCGAGGACACGGTCGCGTACGGCAACGGCTTCAACCGCTGGAACTTCCCCGACTTCGCGGGCGACGGCAACGGCTTCAAGATGGGCGGCGGCGATCCCGACCCGTCCGTCGCCCACACCCTGCGCAACAGCGTCTCGTTCAAGAACGCCCAGCACGGCATCACCGACAACGGCAACCCCGGAGCGCTCGCGCTGAGCCGCAACTCCACCTTCGGCAACGCCGGTACGGGCTTCGACGCCGACGGTGCGGGATCGCGTGCCGTACTGAAGGAGAACCTGTCGGTCGCGGACGGGCGGGCCGCCGCCGTCGGCTCGGGCACCGTCGCCACCGGAAACTCCTGGAATTTGGGCGGCAGTTGGGGCGAGTCGTCCGTCCAGAGCACGAACCCGGCCGCGATCACGGGGCCCCGCGACGCCGACGGCTCGCTGCCGTCCGCCGCGGGCTTCCTGGTCCCGCGTGACGGCACGGCCATCGGGGCGCGCCTGTGAACTGACCGTGGCGTACGGCCCGTTCCGCAGGGCCCCGAACACCAAGTAGGGCCCATGGGACGGGCCGTACCCGCAGAAGAAAGCACCGAGGAGAGCCGCACATGAACACACCGGACAGACCCGCCGCCGTACCGAACGACACCAGACCCCCGAACTCCCTGACGCCGTCCCGCCGCGGCGTGCTGCGGGCGATGGCCGTCCTCCCCGCTTCGGCGGTCCTGCTGGGCGCACTGCCCGGAACGCTCGGCTCAGCCCTGGCCGCCGCACCACCCCGCGGCTCCGCCACCCGCTACACCATCATGCCGTTCCTCAACAGCACCGATGCCACGGTCAATGTGTACGAGTCCGACGACGCCACCGACTTCCGGCTCGTGAAGGCGTCCGCGTACACCCCGCCGGCGGGCCGGATCCGTGACGCCAGCATCTTCCGGCACTCCGACGGCTACTACTACGTCACGTACACCACGCACACCTGGCAGGACACCAGCACCACCATCGGCTTCGCCCGCAGCTCGGACCGGGTCAACTGGACGTTCCTGTACGACTACACCGTCCCCATCGCGAACCTGTCGCGCGCCTGGGCACCCGAGTGGTTCATTGACAGCGACGGCAGCGTGAACATCATTCTGTCCTGCTCGACCACCAACGACCAGTGGATCTTCACGCCGTATCGGCTGAGGGCCACCAACTCCGCGCTCACCGCGTGGAGTTCGCCCGTGGCCCTGTCCGGCATCGGCGCCAACCACATCGACACGTTCATCGTGAAGCTCGGCTCCATCTACCACGCGTTCACGAAGAACGAGACGACGAAGTACATCGAGTACGCCACCGCCACCGCCCTCAACGGCCCGTACACCATCCGCAGGACCGGCAACTGGGCGGGCTGGGGCAGCACCCGCGAGGGCGCCGCGCTGATCCAGCTCGACAACGGCGCGTGGCGGATCTTCTTCGACGGCTACGGCGACGGCAGCTACTACTACAGCGACAGTTACGACACCTTCGCGACCTGGAGTGCCCCGAAGAGGCTGCCGTCGATCTCCGGCACGGCACGCCACTTCACCGTGCTCAAGGAGACGGTCTCCGGCGGGGTGAACCTGCCGACGAACGTCAGCCGCTCGTTCCGTTCGGCCAACTACACCACCCGCTACTGGCAGGAGCAGTCCGCCCTGCTCAACCTCCCCGTGGTGAGCTCCGCGAGCAGCGCCGCGGAGAGGCAGGCGGCCACGTTCACGGTCGTGCCGGGTCTCGCCGACGCGGGCGGCTACTCCTTCCGGAACGCGGCCGGGAACTATCTGCGCCACTGGGACTTCCGGGCCCGCTTCGACGCGAACAACGGCTCGTCGACCTTCGCCAGGGACGCCACGTACGTCGCCCGTACGGGCACGGCGAGCGGCGCCGTCCGCTTCGAGTCGTACAACTACCCGGGCTACTACCTGCGCCACTACGGCTTCCAGCTGCGGGTGGACCCGGCGGACGGCTCCGACGTGTTCCGTCAGGACAGCTCGTTCGTACCCGTGAATCCGCTCTGACCAACGAGCTCAGCCGCAGGGCGAATCCTGCGGTAGTGCGTGGAGGAGCTGTTTCCAGTGATGGACGCGGGCCAGGTCGCAGATGTCCCGGACGGTCCGGTCCGCGTCCGTGTTCCACAGCCGGGCCGAACCGTCGGTGCTCATGGTGGCGAGGCGGCTTCCGTCGGGGCTGAAGCCCACGGACCGAATCCAGGCCTTGTGGCCGCTGAGGACGGCTGTGGTCCGTCGCGTCGACATGTCCCACAGGCGGACGGTGTGGTCGTAACTCCCGCTGGCCACGGTACGCCCGTCGGGACTGAAGGCCACCGAGGAAATGGTGTTGGAGTGGCCTGTCAAGGTGCCGGCCGGCCGCCGGGAGGCCACATCCCACAGGCGGACGGCGAAGTCCGCTCCGGCGGTGGCGAGTGTCCTGCCGTCCGGTGAGAACGCGGCCGTGGAAATAGTGGGAGCACGTCCGGAGAAGGTGGCCACGGGGCGGTGAGTGGTCACGTCCCACAGCCGCACCGTGCCACGGATTCCGTAGTCGCTGCTGCCGTTGTAGGTGGTGGCCAGCGTCCGTCCGTCGGGCGAGAAATCGATGGTGGACAACCCTCCTGTCCGCCCGTGCAGTACGGCCTTCGTCCGGTGGGTGGCCAGGTCCCACAGCCGTACGGTGCGGTCGTCGGCCGCCGTCGCGAGCGTCTTCCCGTCCGGCGAGAAGGCCGCTTGTGCGACGACATTGGTGTGGCCCTTGAGCGTGGCCACCGTGCGGCCGGTCGTGGCGTCCCACAGCCGTGTGCCGTCCCTGCGGCTCACGGTGGCGATCAGTCGTCCGTCGGGGGAGAACTCCAGGCCGAAGGCGGGGCCGAGCGAGGTGGCGAGGGTACGCGGTAGCCGTGGGCTCGTCGCGGACCACAGTCGCAGTGCCTCGTCGGCGGTGGCGACGGTGCGGCCGTCCGGGGAGAAGGCCACCGAACCCACGGCGGCCCTGCGTCCGCCGAGTGTGGCCTTGGCCCGGTGCGTGGCCACGTCCCACAGTCGCACCGTCGCGGTGTCGCCGTCAGCAGGGGCGGCCAGAGTCCGGCCGTCCGGGGAGAAGGCGAGTGAGCTCGCTCCGATGATGCTCGCGCCGATGGAGCCGGTGCCGCGGTGGGTGTCGGTGTCCCACAACCTCACGTGGCCGTCGACGTTCCCCGTGGCCAGGGTGCGGCCGTCGGACGTGAAGGCCAGCGCTATGGCGTCGGTGGTCAGGGTGGCGGTGGTGCGGCGGTCGGCGACATCCCACAGCCGCACTTCACGGTCGTCTCCCCCGCTGGCGAGTGTGCGCCCGTCGGGGCTGAAGGCGAGGGAGGAAACCAGCTCGGTGTGGCCGGTGAGCACCGCGATGGTCCTCCGTTCTGTCACGTCCCACAACCGGATGGTGTGGTCGCCGCCGGCACTGGCCAGGACACGGCCGTCGGGAGAGAACGCTACGGCCACCACGAAGGCGCTGTGCCCGGTGAGGGTGGCGGCCGGGTGCCGGGACCGTACGTCCCACAGCCGGACCTCGCTGCCTCCGGTGCCGGCCACGGTACGGCCGTCCGGAGAGAACGCCAGTGACACCACCCGCGACTTGAGTCCGCTGAACGTGGCGGTGGTGCGGCGGGTGCGCAGGTCCCACAGCCGTACGGTCCGGTCGTCGCCGGCGGTGGCCAGGGTGCTGCCGTCAGGGCTGAAGGCGAGCGCGTACACCTCGGCGGCGTGCCCGATGAGGGTGCCGAGCAGCTGGTGGGTGGCGGCGTTCCACAGCTTCACCGTACGGTCTTCGCCGCCGGTGGCGATCATGCGGCCGTCCGGCGAGTACGCCACCGCGGTCACCTCTCCGGTATGGCCCGTGAGTTGGTTGGCCCGGTAGGCGGCGTGCGCGCTGAGCAGGCTGCCTCTGGCCTCGGCGGTGGGCGCCAGCTGATAGCCCTTCAGCGCGGTCAGCGCCGCGGCCTCGGGTTGCTGGTCGCGCACCTCTCCCGCCTGGGCGGCGTACTGCCGGGACAGCGCGATCTGCTGTGCGGTCACCGCCTTGTGCCGCTGCTGCTCGCTGGTCCGGTACTGGTCCCAGGCGACCACGCCCGCGGTGAGGGCCAGGACGAGCAGGATGGACAACGTGGCGGTGAGCCGGCGCAGGCGCCGGGTGGTGCGTGCGGCGGCATGCCGTTCGTGGTCACGGGTGGCGGCGCTGGCGGTGAGGAAGTCCCGTTCCAGCGCGGTGAGTTCACCGTCGGCGTCGGCGAAGGCTTCCTCCGCGGCGGCCAGCCGGGTGCCTCGGTACAGCGCCCCCGGATCGTGGTCGAGGTCGCTCCAGACGTGGGCGGCTTCGGTGAGCCGGCGGTGCGCCCGCAGCCGTTCGCGGTCCTCGTCGATCCACTCCCTGAGTCTGGGCCATGCGGTGATCAGGGCCTCGTGGGCAAGGTCGAGGGTGTCGCCGTCGAGCGTGAGCAGGCGGGCGCGGGTGAGGCGTTCGAGTACGGCGCCGGTGTCGGCGGGGTCGCCCAGGTCGAGTTCGGCACGGTCGATGGGGCGGCGGGTGTCCTGGGCGCCTTCGCCCGGGGTGATGAGCCGGAGCAGGATGCGGCGGGCGAGTACGGCCTGGCCTGGGTCGAGTTGGCGGTAGGCGGCTTCGGCGGTGTGGGCGATCGCTCCGTGTACGCCGCCGGCGACGTCGTAGGCGGCCAGGGTCAGCGTCTTGCCCCGGCGTCGGCGCCAGGTCTCCAGCAGGGCGTGGGACATCAGGGGCAGACCGCCGGGTTCGCCGTCGACCTCGTCCAGGACGCGGGCGGTCAGCTCCCGCTCGACGATCAGACCGCGGGCCGCGGCGGGCTTGACGACGGCCTCTCTCAGCTCGTCGGAGGTCATCGCCCCGACCGGCAGACTCGCGTCCCGCAGGATCGCGGTCAGTCCTCGGTGCTCCAGGCAGTGGCCGTAGAAGTCCGCGCGTATCGCGACCATCACACGCAGGCGATTGCCGGGGTCCTCAGCGGACAGGAGCCGGTCGATGAAGGAGGTCCGCTCGGCCGGGTCGCGGCAGAGCGTGTAGAGCTCCTCGAACTGGTCGACGATCAGCCAGGTGTCGGCGTCCGTTTCCGCGGCGGGCTTCGGGGTCAGGCGCCGACTGTGGGTCCGTAGCGGGTGACTGCCCGGGGTGATGACGCGCAGGGCAGCCGGCCGGAGGGCGGGGTCGTCGGTGTGGCGCAGACGGGGGATGAGGCCGGCGCGCAAGAGGGAGGACTTGCCGCTGCCGGAGGCGCCGACGACCGCCGTGACACGGTGGTGGCGGGCCAACGCGAGCAGGTCGTCGGCGAGTTGACCGCGACCGAAGAAGTACGCCTCGTCGCCCGGTTCGTATCGGGCCAGGCCCCGGTACGGTGCCGGCTCACCGTCGTCCTCCCGCGGTAGGGCGGCCTCCTCCTTGGCGGCTCGGTGCCAGCGCTCCTCCCACGTCGGCACGTCCGCGCCGCACGCCTGCGCATAGGCGAGCGTCAGCGGCAGGGACGGCAGCGTCTCGCCCGCGGCGGCCCGTGCCAGCGCGGCGATCGAATATCCCGCCCCCTTCGCCATCACCTGGTAGGTCGGGCTGCCCGCCTCCCGGCGCAGCTCGCGCAACTCGAAGGCGAACCGCTGCACCGGCCCCGCCCCGGGATCGATCGGCTTCTCACGACGCCCCACCCGGCTCAGCCTCCCCGTTGACCTCCATCTGCCCGGGCCAGCCCAACACAGCCCCCGCGACGACGAAAAGACCGCCCCCGTGCCAACCCCCGGCGTCGGGCGCCGGGCCGGCCGCCGACATTTTTGTCTACAGCACGGATGTGGGGTGCGAGAAAACCGTTCAGCCACTGAAATCACCAGTGCACGGCCGGTGCTGCCGCTGCCGGGGCACTGCGGGACGCGCGAGTGGGGGCGCGACGAACCGCACCCGGCGGCGACGGCCCCGTTCCCACACCCGAGGAGCTGAAATGACACGTACGAAAAAGGCGTTGGCCGCCGGCCTCATGGCCGCCGGAATCGTCGCGGGCACGGCCGGCGCCGCGTCGGCCCATACGGTCGTGCCGATGGAGCGGAACCAGACGATCGCGCCGCTGGACCGGAACAACACGATCGCGCCGCTGGACCGGAACCAGACGATCGCGCCGCTGTCCGCGGACGACAACCACGGCACCGCCGTTCGGTAACCAGACGATCGCGCCGGAAAGCAAGTGCCGCTGACACAGCGGGGAACGCGCGTTTCCCGCTTGCACAGCGGGGAACGCCCGAAGTCTTCAACAGTCCGGTGAGGGAAGGACTCTCCCATGGTTCAGCCGAGCAGACGCAGTGCCCTCGTGGGCCTGGCGGCACTGGGCGTGGCGGTGACCGCGGGCGGCGCCGCGCACGCGCGGGCTCCGCGAGGCACCGGTGCCCCGCGGACGACCCTGCACGTGGTCACCGGAGAGGACGGCTTCTCCGCTCCCAGTACGGCCGCCGCGGGGGCGGTGGCCGTCCGGTTGCGCACCACCAGTACCTCGACCGGCGCCGTCGGCATCGCCCGGCTGCGGCGCGGCGTGAGTGAGGCGGAGTTCCGCAACCGGCTGCGGCGCGTCTTCGCAACGGATGGCCAGGAGAGCATCGAGGCGGCCAAGGCCCTGATGGCCGCCGCCGAGCTGTACGGCGGCGGTTTCACCCACGTCGGCACGGACACCGGCTACACCGTGGAGCTGGATGCCGGGGCGTATCTGCTGCTGGAGTTCCTGGACTTCGAAGGCGAGCGGGGCCGCGACCCGGCACCAGGCCAGGAGTACGTGCGCCGCCTGACGGTCCGTGAAACGCGTACGGACGCCTCGCCCGCACCACCCTGCGCCACAGTCATCGCCGTGGACGTCCCCGGACGCGGACCACGCTTCGCCCTGCGTGGCCGCGTCCACCCCGGCCGACCCCTGCGCTACGTCAACCGCATGCCCGATCAGGTCAACGAACTCGCCCTCTACCCCATCACCGACGACGCGGTCACCGAGAAGGACATCCAGGCGTTCTTCGACAACACCGCGCCTGCGCCGCCGTTCGACGTCTCCCGCCAGCTCGGCACGCCACCTCTGTCCTCCGGGCGGGCCATCACCCTCACGCCGCCGCTCGCCCCCGGCCGGTACGCGGCAGTCACCAGCGTCCACGACGCCCGCCCCCTGTCCGCGCACGGCCAACACCGCATCCTCACCGTAGGGTGAGCGGTTTCGTTCCGCCAGCTCCAGGCTGCATCACTGCGCGGCGTCAGGCGCTTCGACGGTGAACGTCGCAACGTCGACTTCGGCATCGGAGGGCAGGCCGGGATAGTGGCCCTGGAGGCCCTTCTTGAGCTCGTCGATGCTCGTGAATCCATCGAACCGAGCTTGTTCGGCGGTGAGGCGATCGAGCCGGTGGCGTTCGACGCCGGTGACGGTGCCTTTCAACGTGCGGTGGGCTTCGTCGTCCTCGAAGAAGAAGATTGCGGGACCAGGCGGTATCGGATCGTCATAGCGGACGGTGGAGGTCTTCCGCGCGGCGGCGATGTCGTCGTAGTAGCGCTTGTTGAACCGAACAATTCGACGCGCATCCGCATCGGGGAAGAAGTAGGTGTCCGGCAGAAGCTTTCGAATCGGGCGCAGTGTCGGCCCGTCGTCGGTCGGTACGGCGACGAAGACGTCGGGATGGAGGTCGAGAAGCGCTTGGCGGCAGCGGCCGCACGGCGGGATGAGGCCGCGACCCTGGTCTCCCGCGGCGGCGATGGTGACGAGCGGGCCGGCTCCCGCCGCTGCGGCGGCACCGAGTACGACGAGCTCGGCGCACGGTCCGCCGGTGAAGTGGTAGACGTTGACCGCCTCATGGATCCTGCCGGCCGTGTCCATCGCCGCCGCGGCCACGGTGTGGTTCGGGTCGCTCCCGAGGACAGTGGCGAGCCGTTCCGCAGCCTCGATGACGCGGCGCTCGGAGTCGAAGAGCTTCATGGAGACCATGGCGCCGACCCTAGATCGGCCCAGCCGGACTCCTCGACACAATTTTTCTCATGGGCCTCACCCTGCGTGGTCGGTGCCTGACATCGAGGTGGCGTACCCCTTGACTTCACCCCGGTTCCCGCGTCACATTCCTGACTCTGCATCAGAAACGGGGCGCCTGGAACCCTCGTGTCCCGGGCAGCGCAGCACGGCCTCCCTTTCCCTGACCAGACTGGAGAGACCTGCCATGTCCACTCACGCTGATCCCGTCAGACGTACGTCGCTCTCCGCTCCCTCGCGCCGCCGGGTGATCGGTGCCGCCGGCGCCGGGCTCGCCCTCACCGGCGGGCTGCCGTATCCCGGCGGCCCCTACGCGTACGCCGCCGACGCCGCCGACCTGCCCCTCCTCGGCACGTACGACGTCGTGGTCATTGGCTCCGGAGCCGCCGGTATGACGGCCGCGCTCACCGCCGCCAAGCAGGGCCTGACGTGCGTCGTCGTGGAGAAGGCGGGCACCTTCGGAGGCTCGGCAGCCCGTTCCGGCGCGGGTATCTGGATCCCGAACAACTCCGTCATCCTGGGCGCCGGGGTGCCCGACACCCCGGCGAAGGCGGCCACGTACCTCGCGGCCGTGGTCGGTGACGACGTCCCGGTCGACCGGCAGAAGGCCTTCCTCGACCAGGGGCCCGCCATGCTCTCCTTCGTCATGGCCAACAGTCCGCTGCGCTTCCGGTGGATGGAGGGCTACAGCGACTACTACCCGGAGTTGCCCGGCGGGCTGGCGCAGGGCCGTTCCATCGAGCCCGACCAGCTGGACGGCAACATCCTGGGTGCGGAGCTGGCCCGGCTGAACCCGGCGTACATGACGGTCCCGGCCGGCATGGTCGTCTTCAGCGCCGACTACAAGTGGCTCGTCCTCTCCGCGGTCAGCGCGAAGGGGCTCGCCGTGGCCACCGAGTGCCTGGCCCGGGGGACGAAGGCGGCGCTGCTGGGCCAGAAGCCGCTCACCATGGGGCAGTCGCTGGCGGCGGGCCTGCGTGCCGGGCTGCTCAGGGCGAACGTGCCCGTGTGGCTGAACACGCCGCTGACCGATCTGCACCAGGAGAACGGCGCCGTCACCGGCGCGGTCGTCACCAGGAACGGCGCACCCGGACTGGTGCGCGCCCGCCGGGGCGTCATCGTCGGCTCGGGCGGCTTCGAGCACAACGCGGCCATGCGCGAGCGGTACCAGGAGCAGCCGATCGGCACCCAGTGGACGGTCGGCGCCAAGGAGAACACCGGCGACGGTATCCGGGCCGGTGAACGGGCGGGCGCGGCGCTGGAGTTGATGGACGACGCGTGGTGGGGTCCGGCGATCCCGCTCCCCGACCAGCCGTACTTCTGCCTCGCCGAACGCACCCTGCCCGGCGGGCTCCTCGTCAACGCGGCCGGAGCACGCTTCGTCAACGAGGCCGCGCCGTACAGCGATGTCGTCCACACCATGTACGACCGCGACACCCAGAACGCCCCGCACATCCCCGCCTGGCTGATCGTCGACCAGAACTACCGCAACCGCTACCTCTTCAAGGACGTAGTGCCGACCTTCGTGTTCCCCGACGCCTGGTACGAGTCGGGCGCCGTCCACAAAGCGTGGACACTGGACGCGCTGGCCGCCTCGATCGGCATACCCGCGGCCGCTCTGCGCGCCACCGTCAACCGCTTCAACTCCCTTGCCAGGAGCGGCGACGACACCGACTTCGGGCGCGGCGACAGCGCGTACGACCACTACTACACGGACCCCTCCGTCCGCCCCAACTCCGGCCTGGCACCCCTGTGGCTGGCCCCCTACTACGCCTTCCGGATCGTTCCGGGCGACCTCGGCACCAAGGGTGGCCTGCTCACCGACGCCCGGGCGCGGGTGCTCAGCCCGGACGGCTCGGTGATCCCCGGGCTGTACGCGGCGGGCAACGCCAGCGCCGCCGTCATGGGCCGCAGCTACGCGGGCGCGGGCTCGACCATCGGACCCGCGATGACGTTCGGATACATCGCGGCACGGGACATCGCAGCGCGCAGATGAGCCGTCAACCGCTTCAGAACTGTCCCGCCAGGACACTTTCGTGCGTACCCGTACCCACTCTGACCTGCGAGGCAAGCTCGTCCGGCGAAAGACAGCGCACATCGGTTGCACAACCTGGCGCATGTTTTCTTCGTGCACCAGGCCGGTGATCACCCGCGAGGCCGGGCCCACTCCTTGCCGCCGGCGCTCGCGGCGGGGCAGGAAGGTTGCCGGTGTTCTAAGGTGTGCGATGTGGCCGTATCCGGTCGCAGGACCCCGGGGGTGGCCGGGAAGAGGTGAGGCGCCGATGAGCGGCGACGAGAGCCTTCAGCGCCTGCCTCCGCCGACGGGATTCGGCCCGGCCCGGGATGCGGACCTGAATCGCATCGCGGAGCAGGTCGAACGACTCACCCGAGCTCAGGGACGCATGCAGGCGCTGCTGGACGCAGTGCTCGCGGTCAGCCGGGAGCTGGAGCTGCCGGCGGTGCTGCGGCAGATCGTGAGTGCCGCGATGCAGCTGGTGAACGCCCGCTACGGCGCCCTCGGCGTGTTCAACGAGGACCGGGTGGGCCTTCAGGACTTCATCCCGCTCGGTCTGAGCGATACCGAGCGCCACGACCTGGCAGGAGTCCACCCTCCGCACGGCCACGGACTGCTCGCCCACCTGATCGAGCAGCACGAACCGCTGCGCGTGAACGACGTACCGCACCATCCGGACGCGGTCGGCTTCCCCGCGGGGCATCCGCCGATGCGGACCCTGCTCGGGGTAGCGATCGGCGTGCACGGGCGCATCTACGGCAACCTCTACCTGTCCGACCGGCGCGACGGCGAACCGTTCGACGACCAGGACGCGGCCGTTGTCCTCGCGCTGGCAGGGGCCGCCGGCATCGCCATCGAGAACGCCCGGCTGTATCAGCAGCTGCGTTCCTCCACCGAGCAGTTCCAGCGCCTTCTCCTGCCCACCCTGCCCGACCTGACCCCGTTCACCGCGTCAGCGGTGTACCGGCCGGCGACCGCCCCCGACCGCCACCTGGGCGGCGACTGGTACGACGCCCTGCTGCTCCCGGACGGTGCGTGCGCCGCGATCATCGGCGACGTGCTGGGCCACGACCTGACGGCGGCGGCCGCCATGGCGCAGACCCGCAACATGCTCCGCGCCCTGCTGTACGACCGGCTCTCCCCGCCGAGCCTGGTCCTGGACCGGCTCGACGACACCCTGCATTCCATCACCGAGGCCCCCGTCACCACCGCCTGCCTGGCCCGCATCGAACCCGACGGCGAAGGCTGGCGCCTGCACTGGTCGACGGCCGGCCACCTGCCGCCCCTGATCGTCACCCCCGGCGGCCGCACCCGCTACCTGCTGGCCGAACCCGGCGTGCCGCTGGGCGTCGACACCCGGCTGCCACGCCCCGACCACACTCATCCGCTGGGCCCCGGAGACACGGTGCTGCTGTTCACCGACGGCCTGGTCGAACACCCCGAGCACGCGCTGGACGCCGGACTGGACACGCTTGCCGCCACCGCCGCCCACGCCGGGCTGCCCCTCGACGAGCTCTGCCGCACCCTGGCCGACCACAGCCCCGGCGACGGCCACGACGACCTCGCCCTTCTCGCCGTACGCATCCCGCCCGGGCCCACGTCCTGAACCGTGATCAGGTCCCGGGTGCTGTAGCGGCCCAGGCGGGTGTCGTACCAGCGGGCTCGGAGGTAGATCTCCGAACCGGTCGCGAGCTCGCCGCGGTAGCCGAAGCGCGGCAGCTCGGGGGCGGGGCGAGCAGTCCCTCCGGGGTGCTCGCCAAGCGGGTCACGCCCCCGCCCGGAGCGGTCACGGACGTCAGGACGCCGCCCTCGCCGTGCGTGTACGTGACCGAGCGGCCGTCGTCGGCGGTGACGGAGGCGAGGCGTCCCTCGTCGTCGTAGGCGAGGGTGAAGTGTCGGCCCAGCGAGTGCGAGACCCGCAGCAGTCGGTCTCCTTCGCCGTAGGTGAGGACGACACGGCGGCTCTCGCGGATGATCCGCGTCAGCCGGCCCGACGCGGTGTAGTGCCACCGCTCACCGGAGTTGAATCGCAGAGTGCGGCTGCCGTCCTCCGCCTCCGTCAGATCGGCGGCCAGATCCTGCGGGCGGACGAACCGGCCGCGTTCGTCGCGGGTGAAGACCAGCACCCGGCCGTCCTCGTCGCGGAAGGCCACGGCGCTCTCCGGACGGGTCCGTCAGACGCGAGCTGAAGGCGGTGGTCCAGCCGCGTCCCAGCGAACCGGCCTCCGAATTGAGCGAGTTGTACGTCCGTCGCCAGTCCAGCAGACCGAGCAACGCGTCGGGAAACGAGAGGTCTGCTGTCTCCTCGGTGTAGTTCCCGATGGCTGTGCCGACACCCGACGCGGCGAAGCCGTAGCCGGGATGTCAACCGAGTAACTCGGCTGTCGGGCGGGTGACTTGAGTGGACTGTTCGGCATTCGGCATGAAGCGACTCCGCCGTCGTCGGCTCGTTCGGCTCTGCGGGCATGCCCACTCCGCGGCCCGGATGTGCGGGCGGCCCCCGTTCACCTCTGGCCTATCACGAGCTTCTCCAGCCGCACCAGCAACGCCACAAGTTCTCGGCCACGAGGGCCTGTTGCCCGTTCAGCGCACGAGACAAGGCCGCTTGCCGTCGAAGGCCCAGTCCTTGACCAGGTACCGCATCGCGAGGGCGTCGTCGCGGGCCGACAGGTTTTTCTCCCGGTAGAGGTCGTGGGCCGCGAGGAGCCGGTCCTTGTCGAGGTGGACGCCGAGGCCGGGGGTGTCCGGGACGGCGACCTCGCCGCCGGCGATCCGCGGGGGGTCGATGGTCAGCCGTTCCAGGCCCTCCTGCCAGATCCAGTGCGTATCGAGGGCGTTGTACTCGCCGGGGGCGGCGGCCCCGCAGTGGGCCATCATCGCCAGGGAGATGTCGAAGTGGTTGTTGGAGTGGCAGCCCCAGGTCAGCCCCATCGCGTCGCAGAGCTGGGCGACCCGTACCGACCCCTGCATCGTCCAGAAGTGCGGGTCCGCGAGCGGGATGGAGACCGACTGGAGGGCCAGTGCGTGGGTCAGCTCGCGCCAGTCCGTGGCGATCATGTTGGTCGCCGTGGGCAGCCCGGTGGCCCGGCGGAACTCCGCGAGGATCTCCCGCCCCGAGTAGCCGCCTTCGGCTCCGCACGGATCCTCGGCGTAGGCGAGGGTGCCGACCAGCGGCTTGCACAGGTCGACGGCTTCCCGCAGGGACCAGGCGCCGTTCGGGTCGAGGGTGATCCGGGCCTCCGGGAAGCGCTCCTTGAGCGCCCGTACGGCCTCGACCTCCTCGTTCCCGGGCAGGACGCCGCCCTTGAGCTTGAAGTCCCGGAAACCGTACAGGTCGTAGGTCGCCTCGGCCTGATGGACGATCGCCTCGGGGGTCAGGGCCTCCTCGTGCCGGATCCGGTACCAGTCCACCGCCGAGCCGGGTTCGCGTACGTACTCCAGGTCGGTGCGGTCGGGGTCGCCGACGTAGAAGAGGTATCCGAGGACCCGTACGGAATCGCGCTGCTTCCCGTCGCCCAGGAGTGCGGCGACGGGGACCTCCAGGTGTTGCCCGAGGAGATCCAGAAGCGCCGATTCGACGGCGGTGACCGCGTGCACGGTGGTGCGCAGGTCGAAGGTCTGGCCGCCCCTGCCACCCCGGTCGCGGTCCGCGAATCGGTCGCCGATGGCCCGCAGGACGCGCTTGTAGTCGCCCACGCGCGCGCCGACGACGAGGGATTCGGCGTCGCGCAGGGTCTTCGTGATCTTCTCGCCGCCGGGTACCTCCCCCAGTCCCGTACGGCCCTCGGAGTCCTCGAGGACGACGACGTTCCGGGTGAAGTACGGGCCGTGGGCGCCGGAGAGGTTGAGCTCCATGGAGTCCCGGCCGGCGACCGGGAAGACGGAGAACTTGGTGACGGTGGGCTGGCTCATGACTGGTCTCCGCTCCACAGTTCGAGGACGTCCGGGGCCCATTCGACGGCCAATACGCCGGTCAGTGTCCTCACATGAAGACAACGTCCATGTATGAGAATGGAGGCTAGGCTCGTGAACGCGATCAGGTCAATGGCCGAGGGGTCAGGTGCCCGGCGGTCCATCGGCCAGACGCAGCATCACCTTGCTGTTGGTGCTCGTCGGGTCCGCGGCGACGGCCAGCGCCTGCGCGGCCTGGTCCAGCGGGAAGCGGTGGCTGATCACCGGTGTCACATCCAGGCCGTCCCGCAGGGCGCCCAGCGCGTCGTCGATCTGCCGATCCAGGTGATCTCGCGCGTGACCAGGTCTCCGAGCACTGCGGGCGCGGCCGTGCCCGGCAGGTTTCCGACCTGGACGAGGGTGTCGCCGCAAGCCGTGGCCCGCAGCACGGGGCCGAGCGCGGCCGATGCGGCCCCGCGAAGGCACCGGTGCGGCGGAACGCCGTGGTGTGGGAGTAGCCGCCCCGCCAGGGAATGAGCGGCCAACCGTCAACGTATTCTGCGGCCGTGGCCGATCCCGATGAGACCGCTGAGCCCGATGCGACCGAGCTGATGCGGCTGCCCGACATGCCGCTGCACGATCCGTTCGTCGTCGCCGACAGTGAGTCCCGTACGTACTACCTCTACACGTCCAACGACCCGTCCGTGTCGGGCGTCGACGGCACCGGCACGATGGTCTACCGCAGCCGCGACCTGCGTGACTGGCTGCGCCCCGTCGTGGTCTTCCGGGCCGACGACCAGCGGGACATGTGGGCCACCGACGGCGGTTGGGCGCCGGAGGTGCACGCATGGGGCGGCAGGTTCTACCTGTTCACCACGCTCCACGACCAGGACAAGCCGCTTCCCGTGCCGCCACCGAACCAGTGGGGCACGCCGTTCCAGCTCCCAAATCACATGCGCGGCACGATCACCGCCGTGTCCGACTCGCTGCTGGGGCCCTTCACCGCCGTCGACCCGGCGCGACCCACCCCGCCCGAGCATCTGATGACCCTCGACGGCACGCTTTACATCGACCCGGCCGGGCAGCCCTGGATGGTGTACGCCCACGAATGGCTGCAGACCGTCGACGGAACCATGGAAGCGGTCCGGCTGGCTCCGGACCTGACCCGGACGACCGATGATCCGGTCTTCCTGTTCAAGGCATCGGACGCATTCTGGCTCGGCGAGCAGATCCCCGGCGGCGTACCGCATCAGCTCGCGCCCTACATCACGGACGGCCCGCAGCTGTACCGGACGCCTGACGACTCCCTGCTGATGCTGTGGTCGACGTACGAGAAGAACGTGGCGGCCCAGGACGGCGCCATCAACGGCGGCTACGTGCAGACGTACGCCGTCTCCAAGTCCGGTGACGTCCAAGGGCCTTGGGAACAGCACCGCCCTCTGGTCCGCGACGACAGCGGGCACGGCATGCTGTTCCACACCTTCGACGGCGAGCTGATGATGATCCTGCACCGCCCGTTCGAGAACGCGCGCGGGAAGCTGTACGAGATGCAGCTCCTCGGTCACGAGCTACGGGTGCTCCGCCAGCGCACCGACCTCGACGGCGGCGGCTGACGCGTTCAGCCCAGGTCCACCCACGTTCCCTGCTCGGCGGAGCGCGCCATGGCGTCCAGCGCCGCCGCGCTCGCCACGGCGTCGGCCGCCGTCGGGCCGTACGGGGTGCCCTCGGCGATGGAGCGCAGGAAGTGGTACGCCTCGATGACCTTCAGGTCGTCGTAGCCCATGCTGTTGGCCGAGCCCGGCTGGAAGGCGGCGTACTCGCCGTGGCCTGGGCCGACGTACAGGGTGCTCACAGGCTGGTCCTGGTAGCTGCTGCCGCGGCTGACGGCGAGCTCTCCCATCCGGCGGTAGTCCCAGAACACCGCGCCGGTGGTGCCGTGGATCTCGAAGCCGTAGTTGTTCTGCTCGCCGACCGAGACCCGGGACGCCTCCAGGACGCCGCGGGCGCCGGAGGCGAAACGGAGGAGGCAGTTGACGTAGTCCTCGTTCTCCACCGGGCCGAGTTCGCCGCCGGCAGCCAGGGTGTGACCGGCGGTGGCGCCGGTGGGGCGGGCCCGCTCGGGGATGAAGACGGCGGTGTCGGCGGTGAGGGAGGTGATCTCCCCGAGCAGGAAACGGGCCAGGTCGACGCCGTGTGAGGCCAGGTCGCCGCGCACCCCGCTGCCCCCGCGCTCCCGCTCGTATCGCCAGGTCAGGGCCCCCTCGGGGTGGGCCGCGTAGTCGCTGAACAGCCGGATGCGTACGTGGGTGACCGTGCCGATCTCGCCGGCGGCGACCAGTTCGCGGGCGGCCTCGACGGCGGGCGCGTTGCGGTAGTTGAAGCCGACCGTGCCCTGGAGGCCCGCGTTGCCGAGGGCGTCGGCGACGGCCCCGGCGTCCTCCGCCGTCAGGCCCACCGGCTTCTCGATCCAGATGTGCTTGCCGGCCTCGGCCATCGCCACGCCGATCTCACGGTGCAGGAAGTTCGGAGCGGTGATGCTCACCGCCCGCACCCGCGGATCGGCGGCCACGTCCCGCCAGTCGCGGGCCGCGGAGACGAAGCCGTACCGCTCTGCGGCCTCCTCGGCCCGGCCGGGCACCTCGTCCGCGACGGTGACCAGTTCGGGGCGCAGGGGCAGTTGCGGGAAGTGGTGCGGCAGGCGGGCGTACGCCTGGGTGTGCACGCGGCCCATCCAGCCGAAACCGATGACGGCGATGCCGAACGTATTCACTGTGATGGAGCCCTTCCTCGGACCGGTCGAGAACCTGCGGTTCACGACTCTGCCTCATGGGCCATGGGCGCGCTCCGCGGGGTAGGGCGGTTCGCGGCTGCGGGTTCGTTGTGGCTGGTCGCGCCCGCGATGGGGGTCCCCCCGCTCGAGCGCAGCCGAGAGTGGGGGAGGAGCCGCACATAGAGACAGCCCCGCGCCCCTTTCGGGACGCGGTACTGCACCGGAGGTCACGGCCTCGCCGTGAGATAGCCCCCCATCGTGCGGAAGTAGTCCGTCGCCGCGTGCTCCGTGCCGTCCTCCGTGCGGACCCGCTTCACGCACAGGCCGCGCAGCCGGCCGTTCCTGGCCTCGGCTCCGGCGACGATGACCACGCCGTCGCCCTCGTGGATGAAGATGCGGCCCGGAGTGCCGCCGTAGCGGCCCTCCGACACCGTTGCCTCGACGATGCGCAGGCGCTCGCCGCGGTGGTAGGTGAAGGCGTTGGGGTACGGGTCGCACTGGGCGCGTACCAGGCGGTCCAGGTCCTCGGCGGGCCACGTCCAGTCGATGCGGCTGTCCTCGAGTGAGCGCTTGTGGAAGAAGCTGGCGCGGCTGCGGTCCTGGGGGATCCACTGCGCGCGGCCCGAGGCGATGAGGTCGAGGGACTCGGTCACGACCGGTGTGATCAGGTCGACGGTGCGGTGGAACAGGTCGGTGACGGTGTCGGTGGGGCCCACCGGGACGGCGCGCTGCAACAGGATGTCGCCCGCGTCGAGTTCGGCGTTCATCCGGTGTGCCGTGACGCCGACTTCCCGCTCGCCGTTGATCAGCGCCCAGATCAGCGGGGAGAAGCCCGCGTACGCCGGCAGCAGCGAGTCGTGGATGTTGAGCGTGCCGTGGGCGGGGAGGTCGAAAACCTCGGGGGGCAGTACGGTCCGCCAGTTGTTGGCGACGATCAGGTCCGGTTCCGCTTCCCGTAGCGCGGTGAGGAGTTCGGGGTCGTCGGGGCGGTTGCGGAGCAGTACCGGGATGCCGTGCTTCTCGGCCAGATCGGCCACCGAGTCGTCCCAGATCTTCTCGTACACGTGGTCGCTCTTGGGGTGGGTCACGGCCATGACCACCTCGTGGTCGGACTCCAACAGAGCCTGAAGGGTGCGGTGCCCCCAGGTCTGATAGCCGAACATGACGACCCGCATACTCGATCCTCTCCTAGGACACACCATTGCAAGGTAAGGCTAACCTTATTTAACATCAGTGGCGCCTAAGGGAAGGAAAGTTGCGGTGAACGCACTGCACGACGAACCGGACGCCATCCACGATGTGATCGGCGTAGGTTTTGGCCCGTCAAACCTCGCACTGGCCATCGCAGTTGAGGAACACAACTCCCGAGCCGCCCCCGAACAGCGCCTCCGAGCCCGGTTCCTGGAGCGCCAGCCGTCCTTCGGCTGGCACCGTGGCATGCTCATCGACGATGCCACGATGCAGGTGTCCTTCCTCAAGGACCTTGTCACGATGCGCAATCCGACCAGCGACTTCAGCTTCCTGTGCTTCCTGCGGGAGCGCGGCAGACTGGTGGACTTCCTCAACGCGAAGACGCTCTTCCCGCTGCGGATCGAGTTCCACGAATACTTCGAGTGGGCCGCCGCCCGGATCGCCCACCAGGTCGACTACGGCGCCGAAGTCCTGTCCGTAGAGCCGGTACTGGCCGAGAACGGCGAGGTCCGCTGGTTCGATGTCGTCAGCCGTGTCCCCGGTGACCCGGAACGCACCGTCGTGCGCAGGGCCCGGAACATCTCGGTGGCCGCCGGCCTCGAGCCCCATCTCCCGCCGGGCACCGAGCTGTCGGACCGCATCTGGCACAACAGCGAACTGGTGCCGCGCGTAAGCGAGTTGAGCGACGCCGGCACTTCGGTGGGCCGCATCCTGGTCCTCGGAGCCGGTCAGAGCGCAGCGGAGGCGGTCGACTATCTGCACCGTTCCTTCCCCGAGGCGGAGGTCTGCGCGGTCTTCGCCAAGTACGGGTACACCCCCGCTGACGACAGCCCCTTCGCCAACCGGATCTTCGACCCCGAGGCCGTGGACGTCTACTTCCAGTCCACGCCCGAGGTGAAGCAGTCCCTGGTCGAGTACCACCGCAGCACCAACTACTCGGTGGTCGACATGGACTTGATCGAGTCGCTGTACGCGACCATGTACCGCGAGAAGGTCCAAGGCCACGAACGGCTGACGATGCGCAACGTCTCCCGCATCCGGGACGTAGCCACGCTGGACGACCGCCTGGACGTCACCCTCGAGTTCCTCCCCACCGGCGAGCGGGAGGTGCTCTCCGCCGACCTGCTGGTCCATGCGACCGGCTACCGGCCCAGGGACCTCGACCAACTCCTGGGCAGGACCGCGAAACTGTGCCTGCGGGACGACAACGACGCCGTACGCGTGGGCCGCGACCATCGCGTGGAGGCCGCGCCCGAGGTCACCGCGGGCATCTATCTGCAGGGCGCGACCGAGCACACGCACGGTCTCACCTCGACCCTGCTGTCCACCACCGCCGTGCGCTCGGGCGAGATCCTCGACTCCCTGCTCACCCACCGTGCGAGCGACGCGGAGGCGGGTATCGGTCCCCGGGTCGACGCCTCTGCCCGTTCATCTGTCAATTCCTCTGCCTGAAAGGGCGGTTCATCGTCGTGACGACGGCACGCGCGCGCGTGCCGTCGCCCGGCGCCCGGGGCGGTCGTATGCGCATCCCGGGCTGGGCAGACACATCGACTTAGGGTAGCCTCACCTAGGTTTTTCTCTTTGTCCGATCCCGGAGGGGTACGGGTGGGTCCTTCAAATCCGTCGGGACGGGACGTCCTGAGGGACGCGGTCAGAGGTCAGCGACGCTTCGTCGCGCTCGGCTCTCTCCTCGGTTCCGGGCACCAGATCGGCGAGGCACTGGTGCCGGTCCTGATCGGCATCGTGATCGACCAGGCCGTCACCGATTCCGACGCCGGCGCCCTGTTCCTCTGGCTGGCGATCCTCGCCGTGGTCTATGTGGGACTGGCGTTGAGCTTCCGCATCGGCGCCTGGTCCGGTGAACGGGCCTCCGTACAGGCCGAGCACGCGCTGCGCATCACTCTGGTACGAAGGGTCCTGGACCCCGGCGGCGGAGCTGAGGAGGGACGGCTGCCCGGAGCGCTGGCCAATATCGCGACCGAGGACGCCAAGCGGGTCGGCGTCGTCAACTTGGCGCTGATGTTCGGGATTTCGGCACTGATGGGTCTGCTCACGTGTGCTGTCGTCCTGCTGCGTACGTCGGTGCTGCTCGGCCTGGTGGTGCTGCTCGGCACACCCATCCTGCTCTGGCTCGGGCATCTGCTGAGCAAGCCGCTGGAGAGCCGCAGCGAGGCCGAGCAGGAGCGGGCGGCGCACGCCTCGGCCGTGGCCGCCGACCTGGTGGCCGGACTGCGGATCCTGAAGGGCATCGGCGGCGAGTCGACGGCCATCGCCCGTTACCGCACCACCAGCCGTGACTCCCTGAAAGCGACTTTGCGGGCCGCTCGCGCGCAGGCCTTCCAGAACGGCATGGTCCTGGCGCTGACGGGCTGTCTGATCGCCGTAGTCGCACTGGTCGGTGGCCGACTGGCCGCTCAAGGCAGCATCAGCCTGGGCCAGCTGGTGTCGGCGGTCGGGCTCGCGCTCTTCCTGCTCGGCCCCCTGGAGACGCTCGCCTGGGTCAACGCCGAGTTCGCGCAGGGCCGGGCCTCGGCCGCCCGGATCGCGGAGGTGCTGGCCACTCCGCAAGCCGTCTCGTCCGGCGGGCGGAGCCTGCCGCAGCAGGTGCGCGGCGCGGTCCGGCTGAGCGGGCTCAGCCATGGCGGGCTGCGCGAGATGGACCTGGACATCGCACCCGGCGAACTCCTCGGCGTGGTCGCGACCGACCCCGCACACGCAGCCGACCTGCTGCGCTGCCTGTCCCGGCAGACCGACCCCGAAGCCGGAACGGTCGAACTGGACGGCGTGCCCCTGCGCGACCTGGATCCCGCCGAGTTGCGTACGAGCCTGCTGGTGGCCGAGCACGACGCGGACCTCTTCGAGGGCACCGTCCGCGAGAACGTCACGGCAGCCGTCATCTCCGGAGCCGACTCCGTATCCGTCGATACGGAGGAGGCGATGGCCGCGGCCGGGGTGGCCCAGGTCGCGCAGACCCTGCCGGACGGGGAGGACACGAAGGTCAGTGAGCGAGGCCGGTCCCTGTCCGGCGGGCAGCGTCAACGGGTCGCTCTCGCCCGCGCGTTGGCGGCCGACCGGCCCGTCCTGGTGGTCCACGATCCGACCACCGCGGTCGACGCGGTGACCGAGGCCCGAATCGCGGCCGGCCTGAGGGAGATCCGCAAGGGCCGCACCACGGTGCTCGTGACCACCAGCCCCGCGCTGCTCGCGGTCACCGACCGGGTGGTGCTGCTCGACGACGGCCGGATCACCGACACGGCCCCGCACACCGAACTGGTACGCCGTCACGAGGCGTACCGCGCGGCGGTGTTGTCATGAGCGACACCTCGGCGAACGCGAACGACAACAAGGAAGCAATGACCGCAGCAGGCCCCGATACGGACGAGCAGGCGCCCGACTCCCGGGAACTGCTGCCCACCGCGACCGGCGCCCGCACTCGTGCCGCTGTCCGCGAACTGGTGCGTCCGCGCCGGGGTTTGGCCCTCGGCAGCTTCGCGGTGATGGTCGCGGCCACCGGTGTGGGGCTGCTCGTCCAGCCGCTGCTTGGCCGCATCGTGGACGTGGTGGCCGAGGGGCGCCCGCCCGGGGACGTGACGACTCCGGTCGTCCTCCTGGTGCTGGTCGCCCTCGCCCAGGGCGGCACCACCGCGCTGGGCCTGACGCTGGTCTCCCGGCTCGGCGAGACCCTGCTGGCGCAACTGCGCGAGCGGTTCGTGGAGAAGGCGCTGCGGCTGCCGCTGGAACAGGTGGAGAAGGCGGGCGCCGGAGACCTCACCGCCCGGGTGACCCGGGACGTCTCGGTGGTGGCCGAGGCGGTGCGCAACGCCCTGCCCGAACTGGCCCGTTCCCTGCTGGCCATCGTGCTGACGCTGGGCGCGATGGCGGCGTTGGACTGGCGTTTCCTGCTCGCGGCTCTCCTCGCGGTCCCCGTCCAGGCGCACACCGCCCGTTGGTACGTACGCCATGCCGTGCCGCTCTACGCCCGCCAGCGCATCGCGACGGGCACTCAGCAGCAGCAGCTCCTCGACTCCATCTCCGGGGCGGGCACGGTACGGGCGTTCCGGCTGGAGGAGCAGCACACCGAGCATGTGACCCGGCGTTCGTCGGCGGCGGTGGAGCTGACGCTGCGCGGAGTGAAGCTGGTGCTGGGGTTCTACAACCGGCTGCACGTAGGCGAGTTCATCGGCCTCGCCGCGGTCCTCGTCACCGGGTTCCTGCTGGTGCGCGCCGACTCTGTGTCCATCGGCACCGCGACCGCCGCGGCCCTGTACTTCCACAGTCTGTTCGCGCCGATCAACGCCGCGCTGGTGCTGCTCGACGACGCGCAGTCGGCGACCGCCGCGCTCGCCCGGCTGGTCGGCGTCGCCGACCAGCCGGACCCCGAGCCGGAAGAGGCAGCGAATCCTCACAAGCGGCGGGAGCCGGGCACGGCTGCGGACGGCACCGTCACCGTGACCGGCATCGACCACGCGTACGAGCCCGGCCGTCCCGTCCTGCACGAGGTGGACCTGACGCTCCGCGCCGGCGAACGCGTGGCCCTGGTCGGCCCGAGCGGCGCGGGCAAGACCACCCTGGCCAAGCTCATCGCGGGCGTACACGCACCGACGTCCGGCTCGATACACCTGACCGGCGCCGGAACGTACGGCGACGGTCTGCCGGTCGCACTGGTCACGCAGGAGACCCACGTCTTCGCCGGTTCGCTCGCGGAGGATCTGCGCCTGGCGCGGGCCGACGCAGGCGACGAGGAGCTACGCGCGGCCCTGGCCACCGTGGAGGCCCTGGACTGGGTCGAAACGCTGCCCGAGGGCCTGGACACGGTCGTGGGCGAGGGCGGACACCGCCTCACGCCCGCCCAGGTCCAGCAACTCGCCCTGGCGCGGCTGGTGTTGGCCGATCCCCCGGTGGCCGTGCTCGACGAGGCGACGGCCGAGGCCGGGAGCACCGGAGCCCGGCTGCTGGAGCGGGCGGCCGACCGGGCGGTCGAGGGCCGCACGGCGCTGGTCGTCGCACACCGCCTCACCCAGGCCGCGGCCGCGGACCGGATCGTCGTCATGGACGGCGGCCGGATCGTGGAGAGCGGCACCCATGACGAGCTGTGCGCGGCGGGCGGGACCTACGCCTCCCTGTGGGAGGCCTGGTCCGGTACGCGCGGCACAGTCGATCAGCCCCCCACGCAGCAGCACCGTCCCGACACAACCACCACCATGAAGGACCACTGATGCTCGGCTCTCTCAGAGGCACACGCCTCGCCGCGGCGCTCGTCTCCGCGCTACTGCTCTTCACCACCGCCACGGCCTGCGGCTCGGGAGATGATTCCGAGGGATCCGCAGAGAACGCGGGGAACAAGGAATCCGCGAACAGCGCCTTCCCGGTGTCCATCCCCCACAAGTACGGCAGCACCTCCATCAAGGCCGAGCCCAAGCGGATCGTCACGGTCGGCCTCACCGACCAGGACGCCGTGCTCGCCCTGGGCAAGGTGCCCGTCGGCACCACCGAGTGGCTCGGCGGCTACAAGGGCGCCATCGGTCCCTGGGCCGCCGACAAGCTGGGCAGCGAGAAGGCGCCCACCGTGCTGACGGACACCGGCACCGGTCCGCAGACGGAGAAGATCGCCGCGCTCAAGCCCGACCTGATCCTCGCGGTCTACGGGGGTCTGACCAAGGAGCAGTACGAGACCCTGTCGAAGTTCGCGCCGGTGGTGGCCCAGCCGAAGGCGTACAACGACTTCGGCGTCCCGTGGCAGGAGCAGACCGAGATCATCGGCAAGGCGCTCGGCCAGGAGACTGAGGCGAAGGAGCTCGTCGAGGGCGTCAAGGGCGACTTCGCGAAGGCGGCCGCGGAGAACCCGGAGTTCGCCGGGAAGACCGCTGTGATGGCCACCCCGTACGAGGGCATGTTCGTCTTCGGCAGCCAGGACCCGCGTTCCCGGCTGCTCACCGATCTCGGCTTCAAGCTGCCGACCGATCTGGACAAGGTCATCGGCGACGAGTTCGGCGCCAACATCAGCAAGGAGCGCACCGATCTGCTGGACACGGACGCGATTGTGTGGATCGTCTCCGATGTGGCCAAGGACGAGGCCAAGCTCAACAAGGACGCCCTGTACGCCGACCTGAACGTGGCGAAGCAGGACCGGGAGGTCTTCGTCCCGGAGACGAGCGACTACGGCAACTCCGTGTCGTTCGTGTCGGTGCTGAGCCTGCCGTACATGCTTGAGCGGCTGGTGCCGCAGCTGGGTGCCGCGGTTGACGGCGACACCGCCACGAAGGTGGAGCAGCCTGCTTCCTGAACGCCGGCTGCTCCGCGGGCGTTTGAAGGTACGGGTTCGTTGTGGCTGATCGCTCCCCCATCGCGGCGGAGCCGCAAATTGACACAGCCCGCGCCCCTAGAGGAAGGCCTGCGGCCTCCTTGAGGGGCGCGGCCTATGCACGACATCGAGCCGTTCGTCCGGCCCGTTCACGAGCGGCGTCGTCCGGGCCAGTCGCCGGTCTCCCGGCCGTCGACGTACGTCGTCACCACTTCTATGTCGCCGATGCGCGAGGTGTCGACCCGCCTCGGATCGTCGCCCAGGACGACCAGGTCGGCGCGCTTGCCGGGGGTGAGAGTGCCCGCGACGCAGTCCCAGTGGCAGGCGTAGGCCCCGCCGACGGTGTACGCGCGCAGGGCCTCGTCGACGGTGACGGACTCGTCCGGGCCGATGAGCTGTCCCGACTCCGAAGCGCGCTCGACCATGAACTGGACGGCCCGCAGCGGCGATCCGTCCGCGACGGGGCGGTCGGAGCTGCCCACCAGCGTGATGCCGTGCTCCAGGAAGCCCCTCCCCCGGTACATCCAGGGTGCGCGCTCCTCGCCCATGATCGCCGCGTAGTCGTCGCCGAAGTAGCGCAGGAAGTTCGGCTGCACCACGGCGCTCACGCCGAGCCGCGCCATGCGGGACAGTTGGTCGGGCCGGATCAGTCCCGCGTGTTCGATGCGGTGCCGCGCGCCCGGTCGCGGGCGGAGGTGATGCGCGCGTTCCAGGGCATCCAGGGCGACGTCGGCCGCACGGTCGCCGATGGCGTGTATTGCGAGCTGCCAGCCGCCGAGATGACCGTCCACGATCGTGTCCGCGAGCACCTCGGGGTCGTCCTGCAACTGGCCGGCGTGGTCCAGGCCTTCGTACGGGCTGCTGAGCGCGGCCGTACGGGCCATCATGCCGCCGTCGGTGTAGATCTTCAGCGCGCCCACGGAGAGCCATTCGTCCCCGAACCCGGTGCGCAGTCCGAGGTCGAGTGCGCGCGGGATGCCGTCGTCCTCGTGCGCGGCCACCGCTTTCAGCCGGTCCGCGGCCACCATGAGCTGCACCCGCAGCGGCAACTTCCCCTGATCTCGCGCAAGTTGGTAGGCGCCCAGCTCGACGGGACTGTGTCCGAACAAGGCACCGCCGATGCCGGCCTCGGCGCAGGCCGTCACACCCTCGGCCAGACAGACCCGGGCGGCGCGCCCGATCGCCTCCGCCAACTCCTCCTGGGAGTACGGCAGTCGCAGCGCCCGTGCGGCTCCCATGGCCTGCTCGGCGAGGAAGCCGTCCTCGTGCGGCACATGGGCGGGCAGCAGGTCCAGTACGGCGGTGTTGACCACACAGCCGTGTCCGGAGTCGTGCAGCAGGTAGACCTTGCGCCCCTCGCTGACCTTGTCCAGCTCGGCGGCGGTCAGATGACGGCCGAGGGCCCGCTGGTCGTACCCCACGAGCTGCGCCCAGCCGCCGGCCGGCGTGCACGCCACGGTGGCGGCGACGACCCCGAGCACGTCCTCGGCCGACGTGCAGGGTGCCACGCTCGGGGTGGCCGCCTTGAAACCGGTCCACGCCAGGTGCACATGGCTGTCGATGAACCCGGGCAGCACGGTCGCGCCCTGCAGATCCACCACCCGGCGCGCGGGCAGCCCGGTCACCGCCTCGTCCAGGCCTACGATCCGGCCCTCCCATATGCCCACGTCGTGGGCGATGGGATGGTCCGGGTCCATGGTCAGGATGTGCGCGTTGGTGAGTCTGGTGCTGAGCATCGGGGTCAGCCGGTCCGCTCCATCCGCTCGACGAGACTCGTGGGCCGCATGTCGGTCCAGTGGGTCTCGATGTAGTCGAGGCACTCCTGACGCGGGCCCGGGCCGTGGGCGACGGTCCAGCCCGCCGGGACGTCCACGAAGTCGGGCCAGAGGCTGTGCTGGCCCTCGTCGTTGACGAGTACGGAGTAGACGCCGTCGGGGTTCTCGAACGGGTTGGTGTTGCCGCTGCTCATGCGGTGATCCTCCTGGGTGCCGGGCTCGGGGGCAAGGGGCCAGATGGCCAGGGATTAGGGGCTAGGGACGGTGCTGGGTGCGGGTGACCAGGGCCTTCAGGGCGCGGAACCAGGTCTCGGCGAGATCGCGGACCGCCTCCTCGGACAACACTGCTTCGGGCCAGGACCAGTGGGCGGCCAGGACGGGGCCGTCGGCGCGGTCCTCGGTCACGACGTTGATGCCGAGGGCGTGGCCCTCCCGCATCTCCGGTTCGGCGCCGATGTCCGCGACGTCCTCCTCCGGGGCGTACGACCAGTCCGTGTCCTCGGGGATGCCGAAGCGGCCGAGGTAGTTGAACTCGATCGCCGGTGTCTCGAAGGCGGCGAGGACAGGTGCCGTACGGGGGTTGAGGTGGCGCAGCATGCCGTAGCCGACGCCGTTCGCGGGCAGTGAGCCCAGGTGCCGGCGTACCGCGGCCACCGCCTCGTCCGCGGCCGGGCCGCCCTGGAGCGCGTCGTCCAGGTCGGCCGGGCCGGTGTCCAGGCGGACCGGGAAGACGCTCGTGAACCAGCCGACCGTACGCGACAGATCGGCGTCCCCCGCCAACTCCTCCTCGCGACCGTGGCTTTCGAGGTCGACGAGGACCGGGCCCTGCGAGCCGTCCCCGTGGCGTCGCCGCCAGTCGGCCACGGCGAGGCCGAGACCGGTGAGCAGGACGTCGTTGACGTTCGCGCCGAAGGCGGCGGGCACGGCTGAGAGCAGCGGGCCCGTCTGGTCGGCGGGCAGGCGCAGCGCCAGCTCCCGTACCGTGCCGACGGTGTCGCGGTCCGGGTCGAGCGGCCGGTCCAGCGGGAAGGGCGCGGCGCCTTCGAACACGCCGGTCCAGAAGGGGAGTTCCGCCTCGCGGGCCGGGTCCTGGGCCAGCTCGGTCAGCTTGCGGGACCAGGTGCGGAAGGAGGTGTCGACGGGCGGCAGTTCCGCTGGGCGCCCTGCTGCGACGTCCTGCCAGGCGGCGGCCAGGTCGGGCAGCAGGACGCGCCAGGAGACGCCGTCGGTGACGAGGTGGTGGGCCATCAGGAGCAGCCTGCCCGGCTCACCGCCTGCGTCGAACCACACGGCCCGCACCATGGCGCCTGCATCCGGGTCGAGCGTCGCGCGGGCGGCAAGGGCGTGCTCCGCGACCACCGTCCGCAGCGCCTCGCCGTCCAACCCGCGCACGTCGACCCGCTCGATCCACTCCTCGGCGTCCACCGCGTCCGGGCCCGGGACCTCGATGGTCCAGTCATCCATTGCTGTGCGGACCAGCGTGCCGCGCAGCATGGCGTGCCGGTCGGCGAGGGCCCGCAGCACGGCGGCCAGCTTCGGCCGATCCAGGGCGGCGGGCGTCCGGACCAGGGCCGCCTGGTGGTAGCCCTTGAAGGAGCCGCCGAGTTCGCGCAGCCAGTGCATGACCGGCGTCAGCGGCACGGTGCCGATGCCGTCGTCGGCCGGTCGGGCACCGGCTGCCTCGGGTCGGGCAGCCGTGGCCACCTCGGCGAGAGCGGCGACCGTACGGTGCCGGAACACCAGGCGCGGGGTGATCCGCACACCCGCCGCGCGAGCCCTGCTCACGAGCTGCATGGCCACGATGCTGTCGCCGCCGAGCGTGAAGAAGTCGTCGTCGACGCCGACTTGGTCGAGTCCCAGTACGTCGGCGTAGACGCCGCACAGGGTCTTCTCCAGTTCCGTGCCGGGAGCCCGGCCGGTGGAGACGGCGCTGAAGTCCGGGGCGGGCAGGGCGGCCCGATCCAGCTTGCCGTTGGCCAGTGCGGGCAGCCGGTCCAGGAGTACGACGGCTGCCGGGACCATGTAGTCCGGCAACTGCCCACCGACGTGCGCCCGTAGCCGCCCGGTGTCGGGGAGCTGTCCGGCGACTGGAACGACGTACGCCACCAGCAGTTTTCGCGGACCCTCCTGGCGCACCGTCACCACGGCTTGGGCGACGTCGGGATGGGAGGAGAGCACCGACTCGATCTCGCCCGGCTCGATACGGAAGCCGCGGATCTTCACCTGGTCGTCGGCGCGGCCGAGGTAGTCGATCTGTCCGTCGGCGGTCCAGCGGGCCAGGTCGCCGGTCCGGTAAAGCCGCGAGCCGGGCGGTCCGAACGGGTCGGCGACGAAGCGTTCGGCGGTCAGCGCGGGGCGGTCCAGGTAGCCGCGGGCCAGTCCGCCGCCGGCCAGGTACAGCTCGCCCGTGACGCCGGGCGGTAGGGGCTGCAGCCGGTCGTCGAGTACGTACGCCCGCGTGCCCGCCACGGGTCGGCCGACGAGCGGCCGGTCGCTGTCGCGGACCCGCGCCACGAGGGCGTCGACGGTGGACTCGGTAGGCCCGTACAAGTTGAACGCCTCGGTGCCGGGCAGTTGCCCGAGCCGCTCCCACTGCGCCACCGGTACGGCCTCGCCGCCGACGCCGACGACGGCGAGCGGGCAGCTGCCGTCCTCGCGGACCAGCCCCGTCTCCGCCATCTGCGCGAAGAACGACGGCGTGACCTCCAGGAAGTCGAAGCCGTGCTCGATGACGGCCGCTGCGAGCAGTTCGGGGTCGCGGCGGGTCTCGTCGGACACCACATGGACGCAGTGGCCGTCGAGCAGCCACAACTGCGGTTGCCAGGAGGCGTCGAAGGAGAACGCCCAGGCGTGTCCGGCCCGTAGATGCCGCCGGCCTGTGGCGGCCTTGGCCGGTGCGTACAGCGTCTCGCGGTGGCTGTGAAAGAGGTTGCCCACGGTCTCGTGGGTGACGACAACTCCCTTGGGGCGGCCGGTGGATCCGGAGGTGTAGATGACGTACGCCGGGTGGCGCGGCGTCAGTGGGGTGGTGCGGTCGGTGTCGAGAAGGCTGGCAGGGCTCTCGGCCGCGAGCAGTTCCGTGGTTCGCGGGTCGTCGAGGAGCACGGTCGGCGGGCCGTCCGGGGGCAGCAGCGGGGCGAGGTCCTTCGTGGTGAGGACGAGCAGCGGGCGGGCGTCGTCGAGCATGTCGCGGGTGCGGCCCGTCGGGGCGTCCGGGTCGAGCGGCAGATAGGCGGCACCGGTCTTCTGCACCGCCAGGATGGCGAGCAGGGTGCGGGCGGTACGGGGCAGTGCCAAGGCGACGATCCGCTCGGGTCCGGCGCCGTGCGCGAGGAGCAGCCGGGCGAGCCGGTTGGCCTTGGCGTTCAGCTGGGCGAAGGTCAGCCGGATGCCGTCGGAGGCCACGGCGGGGGCGTCCGGGGAGAGTTCGGCCTGCCGTTCGAAGAGGGCCGGGACGGTGGTCGGCGGGGCGAGTACGGGCCGGTCGTTCCACTCGGTGAGGATCCGTCGGCGTTCGGCGGCGCCGAGGACGTCGATGCGGGTGATCGGGGTGTCGGGGTCGGCGACGACCGCGCGCAGCAGGCGGATGAGCCGTTCGGCGAAGGCCTCGGCGGTGGTGTGGTCGAACAGGTCGGTGCTGTACTCCAGGACTCCGTCGACGCCTTCGCCGTCGGCCCGCTCCACGAAGTCGAAGGAGAGGTCGAACTTGGCGGTGGTCTGGCCGATCTCCTCCCGCCGCGCGCGCAGCCCGGCGAAGCCGTCCTCGTCACCGCCCGCGGCGAGGTAGACGACCATGACCTGGAACAGCGGGTGCCGCGCGAGCGAACGAGCGGGGCTGAGCGCGTCCACCACCCGCTCGAACGGCACGTCCTGGTGGTCGAAGGCGGCGAGGTCCGTCTCCCGTACGCGGCCGAGCAGTTCGCGGAAGGTGGGGTCGCCCGCGGTGTCGGTGCGCAGGACCAGCGTGTTGAGGAAGAACCCGACCAGGTCCTCCAGCGCCTCGTCGGTACGACCGGCGATCGGGCTGCCGATCGGGATGTCCGTACCGGCGCCGAGCCTGGTCAGCAGCGCGGCCACAGCGGCCTGGACGACCATGAACATGCTGACGTTGCCCTTGCGGGCCAGTTCGCGCAGCTCTGACGCCAACGTCGGGTCCAGCGGCATGTGCACGAACCCGCCGCGGTAGCTGGCCTCCAGCGGACGCGGCCGGTCTGCGGGCAGCGCGAGCTCCTCGGGGAGCCCCGCCAAGTTCCGCTGCCAGAAAGCGAGTTGGCGTGAGGCCAGGCTGGCCGGGTCCTTCTCGTCGCCGAGCATCGCCCGCTGCCACAGGCCGTAGTCGGCGTACTGGACGGGCAGCGGTGCCCGGTCCGGGGCACGGCCCGCGGCCCGTGCCTCGTAGGCGTCGGTCAGGTCCCGGGTGAGCGGCCCGTCGGACCACTCGTCGCCCGCGATGTGGTGGAGCAGGAGCAGCAGTACGTGTTCATCGTCGGCGACCTGGAACAGGCGGACGCGCAGCGGCGGTTCACGGTCGAGCTCGAAGCCGTACGCGGCGGCCTCGGCGAGCCGCCCGTCCAGGTCCTCCTCGCTGGTGCGGGTGATTTCCACCTCGATTCCGGCCTGCTCCGGTTCGAGGATCAACTGGTGGGCGTGGCCGTCCTGTTCGGGGAAGACGGTGCGCAGCGGCTCGTGCCGGGCGACCAGATCGTCGACGGCGAGTTGGAGCGCGTCCGTGTCGAGCGCTCCGGAGAGCCGCCAGACGATCGGGATGTTGTACGTGGGGCTGGGGCCCTCCACCTGATACAGCACCCACAGGCGCTGCTGTGCGAAGGACAGGGGCAGCCGTTCGGGGCGGTCGGAGGCAGCGGTCAGGACCGGGCGCGCGGGCTCGTCGGCGGCACCCGCCGTCTGCTCCGCGAGCCGGGCCACCGTCGGGGCCTCGAACACCGTGCGCAGCGCCAGCTCGACTCCCAGAGCCGCCCGTACACGGCTGACCAGCCGCATGGCCAGGAGCGAGTGGCCGCCGAGCGCGAAGAAGTCGTCGTCGACACCGATCCGTTCCAGGCCCAGCACGTCCGCGAACAGTCCGCAGAGGATCTCCTCGCGCGGGGTGCGCGGCCCCTTGCCGCTGCCCGTATCCGCCGTGAAGTCGGGGGCGGGCAGGGCCTTGCGGTCGAGCTTGCCGTTGGGGGTGAGCGGCAGGGCGTCGACGGCCACGAAGGCTGCGGGGACCATGTGTTCGGGCAGAGCTGCCGCGGTATGGGCGCGCAAGGCGGCGGATTCGGGGGTCCGGTCCGGCGCCGGGACGACGTACGCCACGAGCCGCTGGTCATGCGGAACGACGACGGCGTGGGCGACGGCCTCGTGCCGGGCGAGCACGGCCTCGACCTCGCCGAGTTCGATACGGAAGCCGCGGATCTTGACCTGGTCGTCGGTGCGGCCGAGGTATTCGACTGTGCCGTCGGCCGTCCAGCGGGCCAGGTCTCCCGTGCGGTACATACGGGCGCCGGGTTCGCCGTACGGATCGGCGACGAACCGTTCGGCGGTCAGGCCGGGACGGTCGAGGTAACCCCGGGCGAGCTGGACACCCGCCAGGTAGAGCTCGCCGGGGACGCCCGGAGGTACCGGACGCAGCCCGGCGTCCAGGACGTACACGCCGGTGTTCCAGACCGGGCGGCCGATCGGCACGCTCTCCGCTTCCGGTCGCACCTCGATCGCGGTGACGTCGACGGACGCCTCGGTCGGGCCGTAGAGGTTGTGCAGCTCGGCGGAGAGCACCTGGTGGAAGCGGTTCGCCAGCGGTACGGGCAGGGCCTCGCCGCTGCACATCACACGGCGCAGACCGGTGCACCGCGCCGCGGAGGGCTCCTCGAGGAACAGCTGGAGCATCGACGGCACGAAGTGCACCGTCGTGATCTGCTGCTCCTGGATCAACTCGGCCAGATAGGCCGGGTCCTTGTGGCCTTCCGGCCGGGCCAGGACGAGAGTCGCCCCGGTGATCAGCGGCCAGAAGAACTCCCACACGGACACGTCGAAGCTGGACGGCGTCTTCTGCAACACCCGGTCATCACCGGTGAGTTCGTACGCGGCCTGCATCCACTGCAGACGGTTGACGATGCCCTGGTGCGGCACCACCACACCCTTGGGACGGCCCGTCGAACCGGACGTGTAGATGACGTACGCCGGGCTCAACGGGTCGTAGCCCAGCGGCAGTTCGCCAGCCGGTCCATCCGGCAGGGCGTCCCGGATCACGCACACGGGACGCGCGTCCTCCACCATGAGGGCGAGCCGATCCTCCGGGTAGTCGGCGTCCAGCGGCAGGTACGCCCCACCGGCGCGGTGCACCGCCAGCAGCGCCACCACGAGGTCCACCGATCGAGGCAGCGCGACCGCCACCGTGCCCTCCGGGCCCACGCCCATGCCGGCCAGCACCCGCGCGGTGTGCTCGACGCGCGAGTCCAACTCGGCGTAGGTCAGCCGCTGTTCGCCGAGGACGAGGGCGAGCGCGTCGGGTGTGCTGGCCGCCTGGGCGCGGAACAGCTCCGGCAGGGTGGTCGGCTCCACATCGTGCGCGGTGTCGTTCCACCGGCCGAGGACGGACTGCCGCTCGGACTCCTCCAGGACCTCCAAGTCCCGTACGGGCTGGTCCGGATCGGCCACCACCTGCTCCAGCAGCCGTACCAGACGCCGGGCCAGCCGCTCCGCGGTCGTCTCGTCGCACAGGTCGGCCGCGTATTCCAGGAGCAGCACCAGACGGTCCCGGCCCGCCTCGTCCACGAAGGTGAAGTGGAGGTCGAACTTGGCCATGCCGGTGTCCATGTCGAACCACTCGGTCGGCATGCCGAGCACGTCCGGGTCACCGTCGGGCCGGTAGTGGTATCCGAGCATGACCTGGAAGAGCGGGTTGCGCCCGGCCACGCGCGCCGGGTTGACCACCTCGACCACCTGGTCGAAGGGCAGGTCCTGGTGCTCGAACGCCTCCAGCGCCGACTCCCGTACATGAGCGAGGAGTTGGTGGAAGGTGAGGTCACCGCCGGACAGATCGGTGCGCAGGACAAGCGTGTTGACGAAGAAGCCGACCAGGTCGTCGAGCGCGTCATCCGTACGGCCCGCGATCGGTGCGCCGAGCGGAATGTCATCCCCGGCACCGAGCCGGTGCAGCAAGGCGGCGGTGGCGGCCTGGAACAGCATGAACATGCTGGTGCCCGTGGCGGCAGACAGCTCGCGCAGTTCCCTGCCGGTGTCGGTGGGCAGTTCGAAGCGGACCTTGCCGCCGCGGCCCGTGGGCTCGGCCGGGCGGGGCCGGTCGAGTGGCAGGGTCAGTTCCTCCGGGAGATCGCGCAAGGCATCGGTCCAGTGGGCGAGTTGCTCCTCCCCGAGCCGACCGCCGAGCAGGGTGTCCTGCCAGAGCGTGTAGTCGGCGTACTGCACCGGAAGCGGTGCCCACTCCGGCTCGCGGCCCTCGCGACGAGCCCGGTAAGCGGTGGTGAGGTCGTTGAGGAACGGCCGGTCGGACCACTCGTCGGTGGTGATGTGGTGCAGGACCACGGCCACGACATGGTCGGCCGGAGCGATCCGGAACACCTCGCAGCGCAGCGGGAGTTCACGGCTGAGGTCGAAGGGGCGGCGCTGGGCCGTCTCGATGAGAGTGGGCAGGGCGTCTCCATCCGGGCAGTCCGTGACGGTGAACGATGGCTCGCTCTCGGCCGCTGGGACGATCCGCTGATACGGCTCCCCGTCCTCCTCGAGGAACACAGTGCGCAGCGCCTCGTGCCGGCCGGCCACGTCCCGCAGGGCGGTCCGCAGCGCGTCCAGGTCGAGTTCGCCGCGGAGCCGGAAGACCAGCGGGAAGTTGTACGCGACGCCGCTGCCCGTGATCTGTTCCACCAGCCACAGGCGGCGCTGGGCCGCCGACAGCGGGATGCGCTCGGGACGGTCGACGACGGGCACGACGGCCGGGCGTGCCGGGCGTCCGCCGTCGGCGCGGGCGGCGAGCAGCTCCGGTGTCGGGGCCTCGAAGAGGTCGCGGATCGCCAGTTCGGCGCCCAGCTCGGTGCGGGCCCGGCTGATCAGCCTGGTGGCGAGCAGGGAGTGGCCGCCGAGATCGAAGAAGGCGTCCTCGGCTCCGACTTCGGGCAGGCCGAGGACCTCCGCGAAGAGCCGGCAGAGCACCTCCTCTTCGGGAGTGCGCGGTCCTCGTCCGGTGCCGAGCGCGACGGCCGGTTCGGCTTCGGGCAGGGCGCGCACGTCGAGCTTGCCGTTGTCGTTCATGGGCAGCCGGTCGAGGGTGACGAAGGCGGCCGGGACCATGTAGTCGGGCAGCCGCTGCTTGAGGTCCTCGCGGAGCTGCCGGACCAGGCTGTTCGCGTCGCGCGCGGCGGTCGGCTCATTGGCGTAGGGGGCTTCCCCGCCGCCGGGGAGATACAGGCCAGCAGTCAGCCCAGCAGTCTCTTTGCCGTCATCGGCCAGGAACACGGCGTCGTACGTGCCCACTTCGCGGGACCACGTGGTCAGCACGCGGCACCCGCGTTCGGCGCCGAGGTCGTGCAGCGTCTGCGGGTCCACTCCCCCGTCGGCTCCGATACGGGCGTCGGGGACACCGGCGAGACGCAGCGGGGCCGTGGCGACGAGCTCCGCCAGGTCGAGGTCCCCGGTGAAGTCGACAGCCGGGACGTCGTCGAGCCGCAGGGCGGGATCGCCCGCGTACAGCACGGCGTCATAGCGGTAGCGGCTGAGCTCGTTGTGATGGCGGGCGCGCTTCGTACGGAGGTCGACTCCGTAGCCGAGGGTGGTGAAGTAGTCGGGGTCGACGAGGAGTTCCTTCTCCAGGCGCAGTCCGCGTTCGACGGCCCTGCCCAGAGCGTCACCACTCACGCCGCGCGCGAGCTGGATCTCCGTCTGGAAGGTGCGGGCGAGCCGCAGGTTGCGTACGTCGCCGACGAAGAGCGCGCCGCCGGGGGCGAGCAGCTCCATGGCGCCCTGGATCACCGACGTCAGGTAGTCGATGCTCGGGAAGTACTGGATGACGGAGTTGATGACGATCGTGTCGAAGTAGCCGTCGCCGGGCAGCCCGTTGAGGTCGTCGGCGGGCTGGGCGCGCAGCGTGACCTTGGCGGCGAGTTCCGGGTCCTGGCGCAGGTCCTCGCCGATCTTGCGGATGACGGGGGCGGCGAAGTCGGTGGCCCAGTAGGCCTCGGCCCGCGGTGCGAGCTGGGACAGCAGCAGGCCCGAGCCGACGCCGATCTCCAGGATCCGCCGGGGCCGCAGCGAACCGATCCGCTCGACGGTGGCCTCGCGCCACTCCCGCATGTGGTCGAAGGGGATGGGCTGCCCGTCGTACGAGGAATCCCAGCCGGCGTAGTCCTCGGTGAAGACGGCGGTGCTGATCTCCTCGTACTCGTCGGAGTAGATCTCCTGCCACTCGCCGACCTGTTCACGCTCGGCGGTGTCCCGGTCGCCGCCGGTGGGCCGGTCGGGGACGACGTAACCGACGAGCCGGTCGTCGCGGACGAGGACGGCGGCCTGGGCCACCCGGGGGTGCTGGGCAAGCGCGGTCTCGATCTCGCCCAGCTCCACCCGGTAGCCGCGGATCTTGACCTGGTCGTCGGTGCGGCCCAGGAAGTCCAGGTTGCCGTCGGCGCGACGGCGTACCAGGTCGCCGGTGCGGTACATGCGCTCGCCCGGCTCGCCGAACGGGTCGGCCACGAAGCGATCGGCGGTCAGTCCCGGCCGGTCTAGGTAGCCACGGGCCAGGCCGATGCCGGCGATGTAGAGCTCGCCGGGCACGCCGTCCGGAACCGGTCGCAGCCAGTCGTCCAGGATGTGGGCGCGGGTCCCGCGGATCGGACGCCCGACCGTCGGGGTCGCGCTGTCGAGGGTGCCGCCGCCGAGGGTGTTGATGGTGTACTCGGTCGGCCCGTAGAGGTTGTAGCCATACGTGCCCTCGGTGTCGCGCAGCCGGTTCCACACCGTCTCGGAGACGGCCTCGCCGCCGAGCAGCACCAGCGGCGGCCGGTGGCCCTCCAACAGTCCCTGCTCGATGAGGAGATGGGCGTAGGTGGGGGTGACGTTGACGACGTCCACGCGATGAGCTTCGCAGTACGCGACCAGGGCCTCGGCGTCGCGCCGCAGCTCCTCGTCGCAGATGTGCACCTCATGCCCCTCGACCAGCCACAGCAGCTCCTCCCACGACATGTCGAAGGCGAAGGACACCGTGTGTGCGATGCGCAGCCTACGGCCGCCCGCCGAGGCGATGGCCGGTTCGAAGATCTCCCGCTGGTGGTTGAGCTGCATGTTGGTCAGGCCGCGGTATGGCGTGACGACGCCCTTGGGTCGGCCGGTGGAGCCGGAGGTGTAGATGACGTACGCCGGGTGCTCCAGGCTGAACACCTGGCGCGTCAAGTCGCCCGAGAACGCGGCGATTTCGGCCGTCACCGCCGGGTCGTCGAGCAGCACGCGCGGGCTGTCGGGGGCGGCCCCCTCCAGTCGTGCGGCGACCGCTTCGGTGGAGAGGATCAGCGCGGGCCGGGCGTCGTCGAGCATCGCCCTGAGCCGGTCGTCGGGGTAGTCCAGCTCCAGCGGCAGATACGCGGCCCCGGTGCGCAGTACGGCGAACAGGGCGACGACCATGTCCAGGGAGCGGGGCAGCCCGAGGGCGACGACCTTCTCGGGCGCGGCACCGCGGGCGAGCAGCAGCCGGGCCATGCGGTTGATACGGGTGTCGAGTTCGGCGTACGACAGCGTCGTGTCGCCGAAGACGAGCGCGGTGTCCTCGGGAGTGGCGGCGGCCTGTGCTGCGAGGAGGTCGGCGATGGTGTCCTCGGGGTCGGGGACACGGCTCGCGGCCCGCTCGCGCTCCAACTCGGCGTGCTCGGCGGGGAGCAGCGGGTCGAGGCCGCCCACCGGGGCGTCCAGGTCCTGGGCCAGCCGCTCCAGCAGCAGCGTGAAGCGGTCGAGCAGGTCCTGGGCCTGCCGCCCACCGATGACGTCGGCCCGGTGGGTGAGGGTGACCTGGATGCGCTGCCCCGGGGTGACGACCAGGTTCACGGGATAGTGCGTCGCGTCGACGTTGGCGACGGCTCGGGCGCCGTGCCGGTCCGCGAGCTCGGCGAGCCGTTCCTCCGTGTCGCTGTTGCGCAGCACGAAGAGCGTGTCGAACAGCCGGCGGTGGCCGGTCTCGGCCTGGAGGACGCCCAGACCCAGGTACTCGTACGGCATCACGGCAAGGCGTTCGTCCTGGACGCGCCGCAGCAGGCCGAGTACGGGCTCGGCGGGGTCGTAGGCGATGCGGGCGGGGACGGTGTTGAGGAACATGCCGATGACGTTCTCGATGTCCGGCACCTCGCTCGGCCGGCCCGCGACGGTGGTGCCGAAGACGACGTCGGTACGGCCGGTCGCGCTCGCGAGGGTCAGGCCCCAGGCGGCGGTGAGCACCGTGTTGAGGGTCAGTCCGTGCCGGCGTGCGGTGTCGCGCAGCCGCTCGCCCAGGTCCGCGGGCAGGGCGGCGTCCAGGCTCTCCGGGATGTCCGGCTCCAGGCCCTGGTCGGCGGCGGCGAGCAGGGTGGGCTCGTCCAGACCGGCGAGCGCCGAGCGCCAGGCACGGGTGGCGACGGAGGTGTCCTGGGCCTCCAGCCAGGTGAGGTAGTCGCGGTACGAGCCGGGCGCGGGCAGGGAGCTCGCGTCGCCCCCGGACTCGTACAGGGCGAAGAGCTGGTCCAGGAAGACCCAAGCCGACCAGCCGTCCCACAGCAGCAGATGGCGTCCGACGACCAGACGGTCACCGCGCTCCTCGCCGAGCCGCACGAGAAGCATCCGGAACAGCAGCGGCCGGGTCAGGTCGAAGCGGCGGGTGCGCTCCTCGTCCATCAACTCCCGCAGCCGTACGTCCTGTTCGACGACGGGCAACCCGGACAGGTCGACCTCGTGGAGCGGGATCTCCGGGTCGCGGACGATGAACTGCACCGGCTGGCGCAGGCCTTCGCTGGTGAACCCGGCGCGCAGGCTGGGGTTGCGTTCCAGCAGGACGCGGGCCGCGGTGCGCAGCCGGTCCGCTTCGAGGGGCGTGGCGAAGTCGAACGACTCGTGGACGGTGTAGACGTCCAGGGCGCTGTCGTCGTACGTCGAGTGGAAGAACAGCCCTTCCTGGAGCGGGGCCAGCGGCCAGATGTCCTCGACGGGGTACGGGCTGAGCCGGTGGACGCGTTCGGTCTCCGCGGCGGTCAGGGAGAACGCGGAGGTCAGCGTGCGGGCCGAGGCCACGGGGACGGCCGCCGCGGCGAGGGCCGCGGGTGTGCGGTGCTCGAAGACGTCCCGGGGGTTGAGCTCCAGGCCCGCCCTGCGGGCGCGGCTGGAGACGCCGATCGAGGTGATGCTGTCGCCGCCGAGCATGAAGAAGTCGTCGTCGATGCCGACCTCGTCCAGCTTCAGCACGGCCGCGAAGATCTCGGTGAGGGCGCGCTCGCGCTCGTCGCGCGGGGCCCGCACCTCGGCGCGTACCGTCTGGGGCGCGGGCAGTGCGGCCCGGTCGAGCTTGCCGCTGGGGGTCAACGGCAGGGCGTCCAGGACGACATAGGCACCGGGCACCATGGGCGCGGGCAGCGAATCGGCGAGGGCGGCCTGGAGTTCGGCGGGCTCCGGCCGGGCGTCGCGGGTGGGGACGACGTACGCGATCAGTGCACTGCCCGCGACGGTCACGGCGGCCTGAGAGACGGTTGGCTGTCGGCCCAACGCGGCCTCGATCTCGCCGAGTTCGATGCGGTTGCCGCGGATCTTGACCTGACGGTCGGTGCGGCCCAGGTACTCGACGGTTCCGTCGGCGCGGCGGCGCACCAGATCGCCCGTACGGTACATGCGCTCGCCCGGCCCGCCGTACGGATCGGCGACGAACCGCTCGGCGGTCAGTCCCGGCCGGGCATGGTAGCCGCGCGCCAGCTGAACGCCGGTCAAGTACAGCTCGCCAGGGGTGCCTTCCGGCACTGGACGCAGGCAGGAGTCCAGCACCCGCAGGCCCGTGTTCCACACCGGGCGGCCGATGGGCACGGTGGTACCGGGTGCGCCGTCGTACGCGTGGTACGTGACATCGACGGCGGCCTCGGTGGGGCCGTACAGGTTGTGCAGCGGTACCCCGGTGAGCTCGTGCCAGTGGGACGCGGCGGCGGCGGGCAGCGCCTCGCCGCTGCTGAAGACGCGGCGCAGGGAGGCGGCCCAGGCCGGGTCGGCGGTGATCTCCTCCGACTGCAGGAAGGCTTCGAGCATCGAGGGCACGAAGTGCAGGGTGGTGACGCCCTGTTCGCGGATCAGCTCGGCCAGGTACGCCGGGTCTCGGTGTCCGTCGGGGCGCGCGAGGACGACTGCGGCACCCTCGCACAGTGCCCAGAAGAACTCCCAGACACTGACGTCGAAGCTGGCCGGGGTCTTCTGCAGCACGCGGTCGTCGGGGGCAAGTTGGTACTCGCCCTGCATCCAGGCCAGGCGGTTGATGATGGCACGGTGGGTGACAACTACGCCCTTGGGACGGCCGGTTGAGCCGGAGGTGTAGATCAGGTAGGCCGGGTCGTCGGGACGCGCGGGAACGGAGACGGACGCGGCTTCAGGCACGTACTCGGCCGGGGTGTCCACCAACAACGGTGTGAGCCCGGGGACTTCGGGCAGCCGGGGAGCGGTGGCCGTCGTGGTGACGACCGTCGCCGCTCCGGAGTCGGTGAGCATGTGCGTCACGCGGTCGGCCGGGTAGTCCACGTCGACCGGGAGGTAGGCGGCGCCGGACTTGAGCACACCCAGCAGGGCGACCATGAGTTCCGCCGAGCGCGGTACGGCGACCGCGACGACCGCGCCGGGGCGGGCGCCCCGGGCCCGGAGCCGTGCCGCCAACTCCTCGGCGCGGACGTCGAGTTCGCGGTACGTGAGCGTCTCGTCCTCGTACACCACGGCCGTTGCCTGCGGGGTGCGGGCGGCCTGGCTCTCGAAGGCGGCGGCCAGCGTGGTCTCGGGCACGTCGCGTCGTTCGCCGGCCGGGTGGGCGAGGGACAGTTCCTCCGCGGAGAGCAGTTCCAGGTTGGCCGCCGGTTGCCCGGGGTCGGCGGCGAGGGCGTCCAGGATCCGGGTGAGCCGGTCCGCGATCAGGTGCACGCTCTCGGCGTCGAGCCGCTGGGCATGGTGCTTGAGGCGCAGGTCGAGTCGGCGGCCCGGCTTCACGATCAGGGCGAGCGGGTAGTGCACGGCGTCGTGGAACTCGTGGCCCGTGACGTGGACGGTGCCGGAGGGGTCGGTGAGTCCGGTCGCGGACGGGTAGTTCTCGAAAACGACCAGGGTGTCGAAGAGTTCGCCGCTGCCCGCGAGCCCGGCGACCCGCTGAAGCTCCGCGAGGCCGAGGTGCTGGTGGTCCAGCAGCCGCGCCTGCTCGTCCTGGAGCCGGCCGAGCAGCTCGGCGAGGGTGTCGGCGGGCTCCCAGCAAAAGCGCGTGGGCAGGGTGTTGATGAACAGCCCGACCATCGACTCGATGCCCTCGACCTCGGCGTCACGGCCGGAGACGGTGGTGCCGAACACCACGTCCTGCCGGGCGGCCAGCCGCCCGATCAGCAGACCCCAGGCGCTCTGCACGACCGTGCCCAGAGTCACCCCGAGCTCCCGAGCACGAGCCGCAAGCCGGGCGGTGACCTGCTCGGACAGTTCGACACGCACCTGCGCGGGTTCGATCGGCGTACCGTCGGCGGGCGCCTCGACCAGCCGCGTGGGCTCGTCGAGACCGGCGAGGGCGGTGCGCCAGGCCTCGCGGGCGGCGTCGCGGTCGGCGGTGGCCAGGCGGCGCAGATACGCGTCGTACGGCGCGACCTCGGGCAGTTCGGCCGGCGTGTCCCCATAGCAGGCCATCAGCTCGCGGTGCAGCACCGGCAGGGACCAGCCGTCGGCGACGATGTGATGGAACGTCAGCAGCAGTCGGCTGCGGTTCTCGCCGAGCCGTACGAGCGCGCAGCGCACCAGCGGCGGGCGGGCGAGGTCGAAGCGCCGGGCACGTTCGTCGGCGGCGACCGCGTCGGCGAGCGTCGGCCGGGCGTCCGCGTCCTGCGCGGGCAGGTCCACCTCGCGCCAGGGCAGCTCAAGCCGGTCGGCGACGATCTGCACCGGGCGGCCGTCGGCGAGCGGGCGGAAGCAGGCGCGCAGTGGGGCATGCCGCTCCAGGACGCGCTGGGCGGCCCGGCGCAGGGTCTCGCCGTCGACCGGGCCCGACAGTTCGAGGGCCTGCTGGACGACGTACGCGTCGCGATCGGCGCCGTCGACGAGGGAGTGGAAGTAGAAGCCCTCCTGGAGCGGGCTCAGCGGCAGCAACTCCTGGACGCCGACCGGGTGTTCACCTTGCAGCTCGGCGAGTTCGGCTTCCGTGAGCCGGAGTAGCGGAGTGTCCTGCTCGGTGTCCTGCGTGTCGGTCCGTACGTCGGCGGCTTCGGCGAGGGCCGCGACCGTACGGTGCCGGAAGACGTCGCGGGAGCTGAGCCGCAGCCCGGCCCGGCGGGCGTGGACGAGGAGCTGGATGGCGGTGATGCTGTCGCCGCCGAGGGCGAAGAAGTCGTCGTCGATGGTGGCCGAGCGCAGGCCGAGCACCTCGGCGTAGGCCGCGCACAGCAGTTCCTCGCGGGCGTCGCGCGGCGGGCGGCCGGAGCTGAGGGCGCCGTAGTCGGGGGTGGGCAGCGCGGCCGAGTCGAGCTTGCCGCTGGGGGTGACCGGGAGACGGTCAAGGGGGACGACGGCGGCCGGGACCATGTACTCCGGGAGCCGGTCGGCGGCGTACGAACGCAGCGCCCTCATCAGGGCGTTCACGTCGCGGAAGGGCGCGGGGCGGTTGGCGTGCGCCGCCGTGCCGGACGGGCGGTACAAGCGGCCGTCGTACGGGGCGTCACCGAGGGCGAACAGCACATCGAGGCTGCCGTCGTCGGCGGAGCCGTTCCAGGTGACGGCGACCCGATGCCCGTGCCGCGAACCGAGGGTGTGGAACTCCTCCGGGTCCGGCGCGTCGGCAGGTGCGGCGGTGCGGCTGCTGTCGTCCAGTGCGGCCAACGCGGCCAGGTCCTCGGCGAGCCGGACGTTCGGTACGCCCACAACCCGGAGCACGTCAGGCCCCTCGCTCAGGCGGGCGTCGAGGCCGTCCAGGCCACCGAGGTCGGCCCACGCAATCTCGTCGCCGTCAGCCGGAGCAGGAGCGGCGGCGGCCCGCTTGGTGAGCACCACGTCATAGCGGTACCGGGTCAGCTCGTTGTGATGGGCTCCGCGCTTGACGCGGATGTCGGCGTCGAAGCCGTCGAGCGCGGCGAAGAAGTCGGGGTCGAGCAGCAGCTCCCCCTCCCAGGCCACCGACCGCTCCACGGCGGTGCGCAGGGCCTGCTTGTCCTCCGCGGCGGCGGCGCGGCGGGTCTCCACGGCCGCGCGCAGGCAGCGCAGCAGACGGGCGTTGCGGACGTCGCCGACGAACAGCCGACCGCCGGGCGCCAGCAGCTCCGACGCGGCAGCCAGGACCTCGGCGAGGTAGTCGGCGCTCGGGAAGTACTGGGCGACGGAGTTGATGACGACGGTGTCGAAGTACCCCTTCGGCAGCCCGGAGGTGTCGTGCGCGGGCTGGGCGCTCAGGCGGACCCGGTCGATCAGCTCCGGCACCGCCTCGACCTGGGTGCGCAGGGCGCGTACGGCCTCCTCGGAGAGGTCGGTGCCCCAGTACGCCTCGCATCCGGGCGCGACACGGGAGAGGATCAGTCCGCTGCCGACGCCGATCTCCAGCACCCGGCGGGGCGTCAGTTCCTCGATACGGGCGACGGTGGCGTCACGCCACTCGCGCATCTCGTCGACGGGGAGGGGCAGGCCGTCGTACATGCTGTTCCAGCCCGCGAAGTTCTCGCGGAAGCCCGCTGAGCTGTCCTGGCGGCCCTCGGATCCGGCCGCCGAGTAGAGCAGTTCGTGCAGGTCCTTCCACTCCTGGACCTGCTCGGTCTCGTCCCCGGCCGCCTCGGCGTCCAGGGAAGGCACGACATAGGCGGCCAGCCTGCGGTCGCCGGGCCGGTCCTCACGCACCACGACCGCCGTCTGGTCGACGGCCGGGTGGCCGCGCAGTACGGACTCGACCTCGCCGGGTTCGATGCGGAAGCCGCGGATCTTCACCTGGGAGTCGGCCCGGCCGAGGAACTCAAGGCGTCCGTCGGCCTTCCAGCGCACCAGGTCGCCGGTGCGGTACAGCCGCTCGCCGGGCGCCCCGAACGGGTCCGCGACGAACCGCTCGGCCGTCAGGTCCGGCCGCCCCAGGTAGCCGCGGGCCAGTCCCGCGCCGCCGAGGTAGAGCTCGCCCGCCACGCCCGCAGGGACGGGCTTCAGCCGGGCGTCGAGGACGTAGGCGCGGGTGCCGGGGTCGGGGACGCCGATGGGCACGATGGTGCCGGCGGGGGTGTCGGGGTCGCAGAGGCCGAGGGTGGAGTTGGTGGTCGCCTCTGTGGGGCCGTACGCGTTGAACATCATCCGGCCGCGCGCATAGCGGCCGACCAGTTCGGGCGAGACGCGTTCGGTGCCGGCGAGGAGGGTGGCGGGCGGCAGTTCGATGTCCTCGGGCATGGCGGCGAGCAGGGCCGGTGGGAGGATCATGAAGGTGATGCCGTGGGCGTGCGCGTACTCAGCGAGCGGCGCGCCCGGCACCCGGCGCTCGGCCGGTACGACGACAAGCCGGCCGCCGGAGAGCAGCCCGAGACACAGGTCCCAGAACGCCACGTCGAAGCTGGGCGAGGCGAACTGGAGCACCCTGCTGTGCGGGCCGATGCCGAAGCGCTCGGTCTGTGTCGCGACGAGCTTGGCGACGCCCGCGTGTGAGAGCACCACGCCCTTGGGGCGGCCGGTGGAGCCGGAGGTGTAGATCACGTAGGCGGCGTTGCCGGTGGACAGCGCTTCGGGGGTGGGATCGTGCGCCGGGCGCTGCCCCAACTCCCGTACGGTGTCGGGCTCGTCGAGGATCAGGCGGTCCACGCCGTCGCTCGGCGGGATGTCGGCGGCGGCCTCGGTGGTGGTGACCAGGCAGGCGGGGGCCGCGTCGGTGAGCATGTAGGAGATGCGGTCCGCCGGGTAGTCGGTGTCCACCGGCAGGTAGGCGGCGCCGGACTTGAGCACGGCGACCTCGGCGATGATCAGCTCGGCCGAGCGGGGCACCGCGAGCGCGACGACCCGTTCGGGTCCGGCGCCGCGCGCGATGAGGGCGTGGGCCAGCCGGTTGGCGCGTTCGTCGAGCTCGGCGTAGGTCAGCCGGGTGTCCTCGAAAACGAGGGCGCCGGCGTCCGGGCGCAGGCGCACCTGCTCGGCGAACAACTCCGGCCAGGTGCGGGCCGGTACGTCGTGCTCGGTGTCGTTCCACTCCTCGACGATGCGCCGGCGCTCGTCGGCGGCGAGCAGTTCCAGTTCGCCTATGGAAGTGTGCGGCCGAGTGAGGGCGTCGGCCAGCAGGGTCGCGTAGTGGTCCGCGATGCGCTCGGCGGTGGCGGCCTCGAACAGGTCCTGACGGTAGGTCACGCGCACTTCGCCCGCAGCGACTTCACCCGCGGAGACTTCGCCGGCGGTGACTTCGAGCGTGACGTCCAGCGGACCGGCCGATCCGCTGTCCCCAAAGCCCGTGTTGAACAGCAGACCGCCGCCACGGGTGGGCTCCGGACGCAACTGGGCGATGAGCGTGGACAGTTCGACCCGGTGGTCCCGGGCCTCCGCACAGGCCTCGGCCACCCGGCGCACCAGCTCAGTGAACTCCGTACCGCCGTCCAGGGCGACGCGAACCGGCAGTCCGTCGTACCCGACGGTGATGTCCCGCGCGCCGCTGTAGCGGTGCAGCACCGCGACGTACGCGGACAGCAGCGTCGCCTCGTCGGCCGCGGTGCCCAACGGGCGGCTCACCGCCCCGTGTTCCCCGCCGGGCCGCAAGGGATACGGGAAATCGACCGGGAGGGCTGTCTCCTGAGGGAGCGGGTCGAGCCGTCGACTCCAAAAAGCCTGTACTTCGTTGTCGTCGATGCCAGACACACGCTCTACGAAACCGGACACAGCTGACCGTGCCTCCCGGGTGTGCGAAACCGGCTCTGCCGGAGGACCGCAGGTCATACTAAGGTAAGGATTACCTAACCAAAAGACCCAATCCCTGCGGCGGCCAAGCTCACGACTAGGATTAAGGTCTGCCTAACCTAAGGGAGTCGGGTCCGTGGAGACCGAACGGTGAAGCGGGGCACGAGACTTCGCCCCGTACTGCTGGTGGCGCTGCTCGGCGCTGTTCTGGTGGTGCTCTGTCTGCTGTCGCTCGCGCTGGGCGCGGCAAGTGTCCCGCCGGGCCAGGTGATCCGGACACTGTTCGGCGACGCGCCGAGCCGGTTCGTGGACAACATCGTCTGGTCGGCACGGGTGCCGCGCACCACACTCGGCCTCGCGGCGGGCGCCGCCCTGGGTCTGGCAGGCGCCCTCATGCAGGCCCTGACCCGCAATCCGCTGGCGGATCCCGGGATCCTGGGGGTCAGCGCGGGCGCGTCCTTCGCCATCGTGCTGGCGGTCGGGGTGTTCGGGTTCGGCTCCTTCTACGGGTACGTGTGGTTCGCCTTCGCGGGCGCGCTCGCGGCGAGCGTCGTGGTCTACCTCCTCGGCGGCCTTGGGCGTTCCGGCCAGACGCCGGTGAAGCTGGCGCTCGCCGGTATCGCGGTGACCTTTCTGCTCAGCTCGCTCACCAGCGCCATCGTCCTGACCGACCCGGACGCGCTGGACCGCTACCGCTTCTTCACCGCCGGTTCGATGGCCGACCAGGACGGCGCCACGGTGCTGCGGATCCTGCCGTTCCTCGCCGCCGGCCTCATTCTGGCCCTGGCCTGCGCGCCGGCCCTCAACAGCCTGGCCCTCGGCGAGGACGTCGCGGCCTCACTCGGCCGACGCCTCGGCCTGATCCGGCTGCAGGGCGTCGCCGCGGTCACCCTGCTGACCGGAGCCGCGGTCGCGGTCATCGGCCCGATCGTCTTCATCGGCCTGGTGGTCCCCCATGTCGCCCGGGTCCTCGCCCAGTTGGCGGGGATCGGCCCCGACCACCGCTGGCTGCTGCCGCTGTCGGCTGTCCTCGCCCCGAGCCTGCTGCTCGCCGCGGACATCGTCGGCCGGCTCGTCGCACGGCCGACCGAAGTCCAGGCGGGCATCGTCGTCGCCTTCATCGGCGGCCCGTTCTTCATCGCCATGGTCCGCCGACGCCGGCTCGCGGAGGTGTGACCATGGCCAACTCGAAGTCCACCCTCACCAAGTCCCCCTTGGACTCCGGAACTTCGCCCGCCCCCGCACGCGTCCGCTCCTACCGCACCTTCCGGCTGGCCGCACCGCCGGTCTCCGGGATCTTCCGCCCCCGCCTGGTGGCGCTGAACGCGGTGCTCGCCACGGCCACCTTCCTGCTGTTCTGCTGGGGCCTGACGATCGGCGACTACCCGATCGCCTTCGCCGACGTCGTACGCGCCCTCGTCGGCGCCGGCGACCCCGGCACCGTCCTCGTCATCCAGGAACTGCGGCTGCCACGGGCCCTGGTCGGACTGCTGGCCGGGATCGCGTTCGCCGTCTCCGGCGCGCTGTTCCAGACCATGACCCGCAATCCGCTGGCCAGCCCCGACATGATCGGCCTGACCCAGGGTGCGGGCACCGCCGTGGTCGCGGGCATCGTGCTGGGCTGGGACGGCGGCCTCGGCACCCAGGCCCTCGGACTGCTCGGCGCGCTGGCCACGGCCTTGATCGTGTACGCGCTGGCCTGGCGGCGCGGCACCACCGGCTACCGGATCATCCTGATCGGCATCGGCGTGGCCTGGATCTGCACGAGCGCCACCGACTATCTGGTGGCCAAGGGCGGACGGTTCGAGGCACAGGCCGCCGTCGGCTGGCTGGTGGGCAACCTCAACGGCCGTACGTGGGACCAGGTCGCCCCGCTCGCGATCGTGCTGGCGGTGCTGCTGCCGGCGTCGCTGCTGCTCGGGCGGCTGCTGCGTACCCTCCAGCTCGGTGACGACGTGGCCACCGGCCTCGGTACCCGGGTGCAGTTGGTGCGCCTGTCCATCCTGCTCACCGGGGTCGGTCTGATCGCCTTCGCCACCGCGTCCGCGGGCCCCGTCGCCTTCGTCGCGCTCGCCGCGCCGCAGATCGCCCAGCGGCTGGCCGGCACCGCCTGGCCGCCCCCGGTCGCCTCGGGACTGACCGGGGCCCTGATGGTCCTCGGCAGCGATCTCATCGCCCGTACGCTCGTCCCCGGCCCGGAACTGCCGGTCGGAATCGTCACCGGCGTGCTCGGCGCGCCGGTCCTGCTCTGGTTGCTCGTCCGCGTGAACCGCGCGGGTTCAGGAGGTTGATCCATGTCGGTTGGACCCAAGTCGGCGGACGCCTCGCCCGGGAGCGACCCGGACCTGCGGGCGAGCGGACTGCGCCTGGCGTACGACAACCGCCTGGTCGTGGACGGCCTCGACCTCGCTGTCCCGCCCGGCCGGATCACCGCGATCGTCGGCGCCAACGCCTGCGGCAAGTCCACACTGCTGCGCGCCCTGGCCCGGCTGCTCGCACCCCGTGAGGGCGCCGTCCACCTGGACGGCCGGGCCCTGCAGTCCATACCGTCCCGGGAACTCGCCCAGCGCCTCGGCATCCTGCCGCAGAGCCCGGTGGCCCCCGAGGGACTGACCGTCATCGACCTGGTCAACCGCGGCCGTTCACCGCACCAGACCTGGTGGCGGCAGTGGTCCAAGGCCGACGAACAGGCCGTCCACCAGGCGCTGGCCGCCACCGCCATGACCGACCTCGCGGACCGTCCCGTCGACGAGCTCTCCGGCGGGCAGCGCCAGCGCGCCTGGATCGCCATGGCGGTCGCCCAGGGCACGCCCGTACTGCTCCTCGACGAACCGACGACGTATCTGGACCTGGCCCACCAGATCGACGTACTGGACCTGATCACCGACCTCAACCGGCGCGAGATGCGCACCGTCGTGATGGTGCTGCACGACCTCAACCAGGCCTGCCGCTACGCCGACCACGTCGTCGCCATGAAGTCCGGCCGGATCGTCGCCGAGGGCCCGCCGGCCGAGGTCATCACCACAGAGACCGTCGCGGACGTCTTCGACCTGAACTGCAAGATCACCATGGACCCGGTCAGCGGCACACCCCTGGTCATTCCGATGGGGCGCCACCACGGGGCCGACGCGGGTGAGCCGGCCCGTACGTGAGAACTCGTACATGGGCTCGTACATGAGAAGGAGGCGTACGAGCCGGATCAGGCGCCCCTGCCCCACTGGCACCAGGCCGATTCCGGATCGGCGTACAGGGTGAACGCCGGGTCGCCGGCGACGCACTCGCGGATGCATTCGGGGGCTCCGATGAGGTGGAAGCGCACGGCGGGGTCCTTGGGGAACAGCGCGCGCAGTTCGCCGTCCGAGAGCCCCTCGGCGCAGCGGAGTTCCTGTAGGTCGAGGAAGAACTCCCGGTGTCCTTCGTCGACTTGATCGTGCAGCCGCTGTCTCAGCTGCCGTTGCGTGGTGGCGCCCAGCGTGCCGCTGACCGCCATCCACAGCCGGAACGGCGCCTCCGCCAGCAGGCGCATCCGTATGACCGTGATTTCCAAGGGTGTTGTGCTCCAAGTGGCGCTTGTGTCGCGGTGCGAGCGCCGTAATCCCGCTTGCCAGCGGTGCCCTTGCTACTCCACCTCGCAGGCCGCCAGAAGTGCGCGCCGCGCGGCTGCGCGAACCCTCCCCTCGCCCCACACAGGCGTAACGGCTCGCTCCACATGGCGGTGCGTCAGGAAAGGGCCGCGTCAGGAGGGGGTCCCGCCTGTCTCTCCGGTGAGCTCGCGCAGTCGGCGCAGTACCGCGCCGTGTTCCGGGCGGTGCAGGGGTGAGGCGGACAGCAGTTGCGTCAGCACCTCGCCGAGCGGCCCGGCACGGCGCGGCGGCGCGGGAGCCGGCGGGTAGCCGCTGCCTGCCCCCTCGGCGAACGGCTCCCTGCCCTCGACGGCGAAATACAGGGTCGTACCGAGCGCGAACAGGTCGGACGCGGGCGTGGCCGAACCCCCGTACAGCTGCTCCGGGGCGAGATAGCCGGGCGTGCCGATCACCCGCTGCGGCCGGGTGTGGGACGTGCTGCCCGCCATCCGGTGGGCGATGCCGTAGGGAGGGGAGGATTCAAAGCGCGTGTGATCAGCCCACGTACACACGACGTGCTCAACCGATCGCCAGGGGCACATGGTTACGCGAGACTTCCGGGACCCGTCCCGATCACGCCAGTCCCGGCCGCTCAGGCCAGGATGCTTACGCGCCGGAGCGTTCTACGCCACGGCCACAGTGTGCGGAGACCGGCCCGCGTATGCCGCCCTCAGCACCTCCAGGGCCCCGCCCATCGTGACCGTCCGCGGATTGGGGTACGCCTCGGCTGCGGTCTGCCCGGCTGCCACCGTCAAGTCGTCGTCGGTCAGGCCGAGTCGGGCGAGGGAACGGGGTGCGCTGAGGCGTCCGGCCAGCTCCCAGAGGGCGTGCGGGGCGTTGTCCGTGCCCAGGGCGCGGTTGAGGACGGTGATCGCCTCGGGGACGGCGGGTGCGTTGTAGGCGAGGGCGTGCGGGAGGACGACCGTGTGCGTCTCGGCGTGCGGCAGGCCGAAGGTGCCGCCCAGTACATGGCACAACTTGTGGTGCAGGCCCATGGTCGTCGCGCCGAGGCAGGAGCCGCAGAGCCAGGCCCCGTAGAGGGCACGGCTGCGTGGCCCGATGGCCTCCGGATCGGCCGCCACCCGTGGGAGCGCGGACGTCATCGCGCGCACGCCTTCCTCGGCCATCAGCGCGACGAGGGGCGAGGTGTCGGGGGCGTACAGCGCCTCGACGGCGTGGGCGACGGCGTTGAAGCCGCTGGTCACGGAGAGGGCCGGGGGCAGGCTCAGGGTGAGCTCGGGGTCGTAGACGACGCTGCGGGGCAGGACGGCCGGGGCGCGTCCGGTGCGCTTGACGCCGTGCTCGGTGAGGCCCCAGACGGAGGTCATCTCGGAGCCGGCGTAGGTGGAGGGCACGGCGATCAGCGGCAGGCCCGTCCGCAGGGCGATCGCCTTACCGAGGCCGATCGCGCTGCCGCCGCCCACCGCGACACAGCCGTCGGCGCCCGCCGCGTGCGCCACCTCGACGGCCCGGTCGGCGACCTCGACAGGGACGTGCATACGGGCCTCGGCGTGCAGCCCCGCGCACAGGGAACCCAGCGAGTCCGCGACCGCACGCGCGGTGACCGCGCCCTGCCTGCCGCACACCACCAGCAACCGCCGCAGACCGAGCCGTACGGCCTCGTCGGCCGGCGCGGCCGTCGCGGCACCGGGCCGGAAGACGACCCGTATCGGCCGGCTCTCGTAAGAGAAATCGGGGACATTCATCGCGTTCCTGCTGTTCGTGGCGTTCATGGCATCGTGGCGTTCATGAGGGGCGCTCCCGGGTGTGCGGGTGCGTACGACGTGGCTGCTGGCTGCACTTCCCTGCGCGTACTCTTCGCATACTGCGTCTCTTCCCTGCGAATACCGCGTCCGGGTGCGGATAATCGCTGTTGGCCGCGAAGATGTGCGTGGTGCGGGGCGGTTCTACGGTGGGAAACGGCGTGACAACCGGTTACCCCACCGCTAGCCTCCGGTCTGGGAACCGGTTGCCACGAGTGTTGCCGCAGTTCCCGAGCCACTGAGCGGTCGAAGGGGCGGGGATGACGAGGAAGAGCAACGGGGACGGCGGGGGCCGGAGCACGATCCGGGACGTGGCGGCCCGGGCGGGGGTGTCCGCCTCGACGGTGTCGCGCGTGCTGGCCGGCGATTACCCGGTGAGCACGGCGACGCGTACGCGCGTGATGCGGGCGGTCCGCGAGCTGGACTATGTCGCCGACGCCCGGGCCAAGGCGATCGCGGGCGTCGGCACACCGACCCTCGCCTTCGTACTGGACGACATCACCGGCCCGTCGTTCGCGCACATGGCGCACGGCGTGGAGCGCGAGGCGACCCGGCTCGGGCATCTGTGCCTGGTGTGCAGCACGGACGGCGACACGGAGCACGAGCTGGAGTTCATCGAGACGATGCGGGCCCAGCGTGCCGCCGCCGTGATCCTGGTCGGCGGCACCGCGGACACCGCCGAGTACCGCGCACGGATGTCCCGTATCGCCGACTCGCTGGCCTCGGCGGGCTCACGGCTCGTGCTGTGCGGCCGGCCGCCGCTTGATCCGGGCACCCCGGTGACGGTGATCGAGTACGACAACGAGAGCGGGGCGTACGCGCTGTGCTCCCACCTCCTCGCCCGGGGCCACCGGCGCATCCTGTTCCTCGGCGGCAAGCCGGAGAACACCACGGCCCAGGGCCGCGAGCGCGGCTATCTGGCCGCGCACCGCGCACGCGGCGAGGAACCGGACCCTCAGCTGCTCCTCGCGGGGGACTTCACCCGCGACTCGGGCCACCGCCGCATCCGCCAGGCCCTGTCCCAAGGGCTGGAGTTCACGGCGGTGATGGCCGCCACGGACATGGTCGCGGCGGGCGCGCTCACCGCCCTGCACGAGGCGGGCCTGTCCGTCCCGGACGACGTCTCCCTCGTCGGCTACGACGACATCCCCTTCGCCCGCGATCTGCATCCGCCGCTGACCACGGTCCACGTCCCCTACGAGGAACTCGGCCGCCTCGCCGTCCGCACGGCCCTCGGCAGGACACCGGACGCCCCGAACGAGCACCTCCTGCTGGGAACGCATGTGGTGGTGCGGGATTCGGTGGCGGCGGTGCCTGGGCAGTTAGTTCCGGACGCAAGCGCCAGGGTTTCCTCGCAAGCTCCTGCTGGAGGGTTGACGTGACAACGAACAACACCGGTCCGATCCGCCTCACCGACGGTGCGCACACGGCATTGCGCCCGGCGGCCGCGGCCCGGATCACCGGCGGTTTCTGGGCGGCCAGACGGTCGACCAATGCCGAGGTGAGCATCCCGCAGGGCCCGTCGAAGCTGGAGGAGGCGGGCAACCTCGCCAATCTGCGGGCGGCGGCCGACGGCAAGGGCACCTTCATAGGTGACTTCCAGTTCCAGGACTCGGATGTGCACAAGTGGCTGGAGGCGGCGTCCTGGCAGCTCGCCGACAACCCCGAGAACGACCAACTGGCCGCACACATCGATGAGTTGACGGCTCTCCTGGGGGCCGCTCAGGACGCGGACGGCTATCTGCAGACGTACTACCAGGTCGCGCATCCCGAGCTGCGCTGGCAGGAGCTGGGCTGGGGCCACGAGTTGTACTGCGCGGGCCATCTCATTCAGGCGGCCGTGGCCCACCACCGGGCGACCGGCCGGCGTGAACTCCTGGAGGTGGCCGAGCGGTTCGCGGCCCACATCGACGCGACGTTCGGCAAGGAGAAGGCGATCGACGGGGTGTGCGGGCACCCCGAGATCGAGACGGCGCTGGTCGAGCTGTACCGCGAGACCGGTGAGCGCCGCTGGCTGGACCTCGCCGGCTACTTCGTCGACCGGCGCGGCTACGCCGTGCTGAACGCGGGCGTCGACCGCGGCCACGACCGCGACATGGGCCAGGCCTACTGGCAGGACCGCGTTCCGGTGCGCGAGGCGAACACGGTCGAGGGCCATGCCGTACGGCAGCTGTATCTGCTCGCGGGGGCGACCGACCTGGCGGCGGAGACCGGCGACCCGGAACTGCGGGCCGCGCTGGAGCGCCTGTGGAACGCCATGGTGGCGACCAAGACGTATGTGACCGGCGGGGTCGGCTCGCGCCACGAGGGCGAGGCCTTCGGCGACCCCTACGAGCTGCCGCCGGACCGGGCGTACGCCGAGACCTGCGCGGCGATCTCGTCCGTCCAGTGGTCGTGGCGGATGGCCCTGCTGACGGGCGAGGCGAAGTACTCGGACCTCGTCGAGCGCACCCTCTTCAACGGCTTCCTGTCCGGCGTCGGCCTCGACGGCGACAGCTGGCTGTACGTCAACCCGCTCCAGGTCCGCGAGGAGTACGCCGACCGCGGCGGCGACCAGACGGCCCGCCGCACCCCGTGGTTCCGCTGCGCCTGCTGCCCGCCGAACGTGATGCGGCTGCTCGCCTCGCTCCCCCACTATGTGGCGAGCGGCGACGCGGAGGGTCTGCAGCTGCACCAGTACGCGACGGGGGTGTACGCCGCCGGGGAGGGCGTCGTCCGCGTGGAGACCGCGTATCCGTGGGACGGCCGGATCACCGTGACCGTCGAGGAGGCTCCGGCGGACCGTGACTGGTCGCTGTCGCTGCGGATCCCGTCCTGGTGCACGCAGTTCGAGGCCTCGGCACCCGACGGGAGCGCCCCCACCGAGACGGGCGACGGCTGGCTGCGGACGCGCCGCCGCTGGTCCGCGGGCGACACGCTCACCCTCGACCTCGACATGAGCGTCCGCCTGACCCGGCCCGACCCGCGCGTCGACGCGGTCCGCGGCTGTGTGGCCGTGGAGCGGGGCCCGCTCGTGCACTGTCTGGAGGGCGTCGACCAGCAGCCCGGGGTCCGGCTCGACGACGTGACCCTGCCGTACGGCTCCGAGCCGGCGGTCGCTCAGGAGCCGGAGCTCCTTGGCGGAGTCGCCGTCGTCACGGCCGACGGGCGCCGCCGGAGCGACGGAAGCGGCGTACGGCTGACAGCGGTGCCGTACTACGCCTGGGCGAACCGGGAAGAGGGCGCAATGCGGGTGTGGATTCCCGAGGAGTGAGTTCTCCCGCCGACTCGGCGTCCCACAGGGCGAGTTCACGGTCACGCGGACCGTGCACCACGGGCGGCCCGTCCGCGCCGAAGACGCGCACCGGGTGCGAGGCGTCCCAGGCGGGCCAGCCCGGGTCGCCCTCGGCGGCGAACCGCACCCACGCGGAGTGCATCGCGTCGGCCAGCTCCTTCGGGGCTCCGTCACCCGCGAGCTTGGCCGACTCCGGGACGTCCCCGGTGTCGAAGACGAAGCCGAGCTCCAGGGCGTGACAGGCGCCGAGGTCGGGGAGGTTCGAGGGCCAGGCGAACTCGTACACGTACGAGGAGCCGGGGCGGGCGTCGGCCAGCCGGTGCAGCGGGATGCGCAGCAGGTGGTCGGTGACCATCTGGCCGAGGAGTTCGGCGGGGCGGGCGTCCGGGTGGAGGGCGCGATAGCCGCGCGGGACCTCGGAGCCGCAGTGGCAGCGGGCCATGGCACCGGCCAGGGCGACCGGGCCGAGCCGGTCGACACGTTCCATGAGCCCGCCCGGCACCAGCCACAGCCGGTACTCGTCCTGGGTCCAGCCCATGAGCAGCTCGACGCCCGCCGCGGCACCCCCTTCGACCAGGGCCTCCATAGGGTCCCGCGGGACGAGGTCGTCGTCGACGACGATGCCGAAGGAGGGCCCGCCGAGGACCGGGCTGCTCAGTCGGCCTACCTCGACCTGGGTGCGCAGCAGCAGCTCGCGGTCGACGGCGGCGAAGGCCTCGGCCGTCGCCGGGATCTTCAGCCGGGCCGCCATCCTGCGCACCATGCGCCGTACCTTGTCTCGGTCGAAGGCTTCGGGCGGCGCGCTCTGCAGGACGGCCCGTCTGAAAAGGCCCTGTGCCTGCGGGGCGGCGAGCAGGGCTCCGGTGCTGATCGCCCCGGCCGACTGGCCGAAGACGGTCACCCGGTCCGGGTCGCCGCCGAACTCGGCGATCGCCTCGCGCACCCACTCCAGGGCAGCCAACTGATCGCGCAGGCCCGGGTTGGGCGGGGTGTCCGGGAAGAGGCCGTAGCCCTCCACGCCCAGCCGGTAGTTGATCGAGACCATGACGACGCCGTCGCGGGCGAAGGCCCGTCCGTCGTAGACGGGCACGGCCGAGGAGCCGCGGGTGAGTGCGCCGCCGTGGATCCACACCAGCACCGGCAGCCGGGCCCCTCGGCCCGGCTCCGGCGTCCACACATTGAGGTTGAGGCAGTCGTCACCCGGCACGACCGGGTCGGACAGCAGCCGGGCGAAGGCCTCCGAGTACGGGGGCTTCGGCGGTGTCGGCCCGAACGCGCCCGCGTCGCGCACACCGTCCCAGGGTGTGGGCGGCACGGGCGGCCGGAACCGGCGGGGGCCGAAGGGCGGCGCGGCGTACGGGATGCCGCGGAAGACGGCGATCCCGTCCTCGTACCTGCCGCGTACGTCCCCGTACGGGGTCCTGACCGTTGGCTGCGTCCGGTCTGCCGTCATCCGAGCACCAGCTCCTCGCACGCTCGTGAACCGTCGTTCACTTCAGAGCACCACACCTCCTCCGGTTATTCCGGCGTGCGTCGCTGGTGGGCGGCTACTTGGCGTACATCAGCGTGCCGAAGCCCGTCTGGTCGTAGCCGCCGCTCGTGGAGCCGTAGTCGCCGCCTCCTCCCTCGGGACGGACGCGCTCGGCCATGCGCGTGATGTACGGAACGGACAGGCCCCGTCGCCGTGCGTAGTGGTAGTGGAGGATGTCCCACACCGGCCTGACGTGGCCGCGGCCCCCGGAGGCGATCACGGTGTGGGACCGCTGGGCGCAGTTCGTCCCTGTCCCCCAGGTGTACGTGGTGAAGGGGACGTTCTCGCCGAGGTTGTACTTCGCGACGTACTGGGCGGCCTTCATGAACCGGTTGCCGTCGTAGCCGTACAGGTCGTCGCCCTGGTTCCAGGCCATCTCGCAGAAGGCGCCCATCTGGCCGATGCCCATCATGGTGTGCCCCTGGTCGCGGCCCGACTCCTGCCACTGGGCGAGGTTGTCGGGGTGCAGGAACGGCACCGCCTTGCGGATGGCTCCGTTGCCCGCGCCGTTCTTGAAGTAGTTCACGGCCTGGTCGTACTTGGCGCCGTCGTCGCACAGGATCCCGATCGCGAGGATCGAGTTCATGGTGCACAGGTCCCAGTTCGCCCAATAGTTGGTGATGCAGGCCCCGTTGTGGTTGGTCAGGAACTGGTTGTTGAGCGGGTAGAAGACGTTGAGCATCATCCTCTTGAACCGCTCGAGGTCGAACCCGCCGTAGCCGCGCATGAGTTCGGCGGCGTTCGCGAACTGGTAGCCGTAGATCCCGGCGGCCAGGAAGCGGTCCGCGTTGCCGGTGACCGAGGTGAGTCTGGACGACCAGGCGTTGAGGATCCGTACGGCGCACTCGGCGTTGTCCCGGGTGCCTCCGACCTGCCAGCGCAGCGCGTTCTGGTAGGCCGCGTGGATGTCGTTGAAGAGGATCCCGTAGTTCTGGCCGTCGCCGCCGCGGATGATCGTGGCCTGCGGGTTGGGCTGCCAGGTGCTCGCGGAGTGGCCGTTGGCGGTCAGGCGCTGCCAGCCGGACAGCCACGGCTGGGCGCCCTCGCGGACCCGTACCTTGGCACGGTTGAGTTCACCGTAGGCGTGCAGCATGCCCGGGTGGGTGAAGGTCGCCGGGGCAGCCTCGGCCGAGCCCGTGAGGGCGGTGGCCGAGGCGCCGACGGCGAGGGCGGCGGTGAGACCGCCGGCGGTCTTGAGGAGACCGCGGCGGCTCACTTCCGGTTTTTGCTGGAGGTGCTGGTGGGGGGATGTGCGGCTCATGTGGTGCATCTCCAATCCCGTGGGGGATCTACAGGGGGGTGATGCTCACCTCGCTGAATCGCGCGGTGCTGCGGGCCAGGGGGTCGCGGGAGCAGACCACGAGGCCCACGTAATAGGGGGCGTCACCGAAGCCGGAGACCTCGCCCGTGGCGAGGGCGGTCCAGGTGGCGCCGTCATCGGTGGAGACGGCCGCGGTGAAGGCGGTCCCAGCGCGCTTCAGCCGCAGCAGACAGGGGGCGGTGACCGTGCCGTTGCCCGTGAACGCCGAGCGTCCGGCCACGGTCGTACGGAGCATCAGCTGGGCGGCGGTCCCGCCCGTGACGATCGCTCCGGCCGCCTGGTCGAACGGTGACAGCGACTTGGCCATCAGCAGCCCGACCCGGTCGGCACTCGCGCCCTCGCGGGAGACGAGCCGGGCGGTGACCTCGCAGTCACCGGTGACCGGCCGCCGTACGAACTGACCTGTCATCCCTTGGTTGTTGACGGTCAGGTCGGTCCCGGCACCGCGGACGACGAGGGTCCCGTCCTCGTACGCCGTGCTGCCGGGGGTTCGCACGGCCACCACACCGAATGTCCCGAACTCCCGCTCGTCGAGGACCACGTCACCGAGGTCGCCGTACGTCCAGGGGCCGGGCGGCGGTGTGCCGACCGTGAGCTTGAGCGTGCCGGTCCCGTCACCGACGGCGTTGCCCGCGCTGGTGGTGACGGTGAACTCGCCGGTCTCGGTGGGCGTTCCGGAGATCCAGCCCGTGCGCTTGTCCAGGCGCAGACCGTCGGGCAGGCCGCTCGCGGTGAAGCGTACGGGCTCGTGCGAGGCCCGCAGCAGATACCGGAAGGCGACGCCCTTGTTCGCGAACGCGCCGGTTGCGGAGGTCAGTTCCGGCACCGAGGGACGCGGCATCTTCGCGGTGGCGGGCTCGGACAGCGGGCCGCGTCCGCCGCTGTTGGTCTTGGCGACGGCGTAGTGGTACGTGGTTCCGGGCCGGCCGGTGGCGTCCGCGTACCGGATGCGGGTGCCGAAGCCGACCGGGCCGACGGCGGTCGCGACGGTCACATAGGGGCCGTCGGCGTCGGTCGCTCGGAGCACCTTGTACCGGGCGGAGAGGTCGAGGTCGGTCCAGGCCAGTTCCACCGCGTCTGCGCCCGCGGTCGCCCGCAGGTCGCCGGCGGTGCGGGTGGAGCGCGGCACGGACCAGACCTCACCGGAGCTGGAGGTCACGGTGACGTTGTCGAAGGCGCCGGTGCCAGTCTCGGCGTACTCCTCGTCGACGCCGAGGGAGGAGGTGAGGGCGATTCCCGCGTACGCGGTGCGCCCCAACTCCACCTCCGTGGACCCGACTTCGGTCCAGCGGATACCGTCCGGGGAGATGGCTCCGGTGCAGCGGCGGCCCTTGCGGGTGACGCGCACCCAGTACGGCATGCGCATCCGGTAGCCGTCGCCCGCACCCTCGACGTATGGGGCTTCGAGCGGGGTCGCCGACTCGGGCAGGGTGCCGAGGTTCGAGATCGGGAACGCCGCGCCGGTGGTGATCGCCTGCTGCTGGGTCGGCGGCACGGGGGTGCTGCCGGTGGCGGAGACGGACGCCCCGGCCTTCGGGCGGACCGTCCACACACCGCTCCAGGTGTGCAGGGGCAGCCCCTGGATGAGCATCGAGGCGTGCGCGGCGCCTGCGTCGAGGGAGTCGCGCAGGGTGACACCGATCTTGGAGTACTGCGAGCTGAGCGGGTACACGATGCGCGCGGTGATGGTGCCGTCGCCGCGCAGCGGCAGGTGCGCGAGCCGGTACGTGTCGGCGGTGCCGCTCGCCTCCAGGACGAACCGTTCGCCGTCGAAGACAGCGGAACCGGCGCGCTTCACATCCCCGACATCCTGGGTCGACCAGGGCTCGGGAAGGCCGGCGGCGGCCGACGCCCAGCCCGAACTGCCGCTCTTTCCTTGAGAGTTGGAGGCGGCGATCTTGTAGTAGTACGTGTCTCCCGCGCGGACGTCGCTGTCGGTGTACACCGGCTTGTCGAGGCCGGAGACGACGCGCTCGTACGGGCCGCCGGGACTCGTGGCCCGCTGGACGGTGTACTCGCTCGCCCAGGCGGACGGCAGCCAGTTGACGGTGACGGCCTTGTCCTCACCCACCGCCGTGACACCGGCCGGAGCCGTGGGCGCGGTCGGGGCGGGTGCCTTGGTGCCGGCGTAGGCGAAGGTGCCGAAGCTCGGCAGGTCGTCGTTGCTGCCCTCGACGACGCGGGCGCCGCCGGTGCCGCGGAAGACGGCGGCCTTGGTGTTCGGGGGGTCGAGACCGCGGACGCCGGCGTAGTGGGCGTAGTACATCTCGTAGATCGGAGGGATGTTGCCGCGGACGCGGTCCGAGACGGTCGTCTTGATGTACTTGCCGGTGCGGTCCAGGTCGGCGGTGAAGGGGACGTCGTTGCCCAGGTTGTAGCGGGCGGCGTACTCGGCGTTGGCGAGGATGCGGTTCTTGTCGAAGCCCCACAGGTCGACGCCCTGGTTCCAGGCGACCTGCGCGGCGTCGCCCATCAGGCCGACGGCGAGCTGCTCATGGCCCTGGTCGCGGCCGCTCTCCTGGCCCTGACCGGAGTCGGCGACCACGCGGTTGCGGACGCTGCCGTTGCCGGTGCCGACCGCGGCGAAGCGGAGGGCGTCCTCGAAGAGGGTGGGCTCCTCGCAGAACACACCGATGGCGAGGATCGTCTGAATGGCCGTCAGGTCCCAGTTGCCGTTGGCGTACAGCATGTATCCGGACACCGCCGGATACCAGACGTCCAGGAAGGACCGCTCGCAGCGGGCGATGCCCTCCTCCGCCCATCCGTCGTAGCCGCTGTGCCGCAGCAGCTCGGCCGCGTTGACGAACTTGAACGCCTGGAGTCCGGCGCCGAGCGGGCCGTCGGCCCCGGTGATCGCGGTGAGCGACTTCGACCAGGCGTTGAGGATGTCCCGCGCCTTGTCGGCGTGGGCGCGCTCGCCGGTGACGCACCACATGAGGGCGTTCTGGTAGGCGGCGGCCGAGTCGGCGACCGCCTGGTTCTGGAAGTTGGTGGGGCCACGGCCCCAGGAGGTGATCTGGCCGGCGTTCTGGATGGCGTAGGTGGGCTTCGAGCGCGCGTGGGCGGCGAGCGCGAGGTAGCCGTCGTGGATCGGGGATTCCTTGGCGGCGACGGCGGCCTTCATACGCGCGATGTCGTCGACTGTATGCAGGAGGCCGGGGTGTGTGAACTGAGTGCGACTGGTCTGGTGGCCGGCCGCCCGGGCGGTGCCGGGCGCGAGCAGTCCGCTCGCGCCCGCCACCAGCAGCAGGGCCGCCGTGCCGCCGAGGAAGTTCCGGCGGCTCGGAGCAGGTGTGATCATGACGCGGCGGCCGCCTCGGCCTCGGCGGTGGTGAGGAACTTGAGGTTCGTCACGTGCTCGTTGACGAACATGGGCACGCCGTCCGAGGCCAGGTACCACCTCGGCTTGCCCGTGCTGTCGGCGATCACCCTGCCGTTGACGCGGAGGTTCTCGAAGGTGACGTCCTTGATCGCGTGCTCCGCGTCGAGGCCGGCGATGATCGAGAGGTCGGCGTTCTTGCCGTTGTAGCTGAGGTCCTTGATGTAGACGGATTCGATGCCGCGGCCTGCCGAGGTGTTGTACTTCGGGTTGTACTCGACCCGCATGTGGATGAGCTGGCCCCAGCGGAAGTCCTCCACGCGGATGTTGTCGAACGTGACGTCCCGGACGAGGTTGCTGTCGCCGACCATGAAGGCGATGGCGCCCTGGTAGGTCACCTGCGGCTCGCGGTGGTCGAGGATGTCGATGTTCTCGTAGCGCAGGTTCTCCAGCACCTCTGGGGTGTCGGAATTGCCGTGCACGCCGATGTTGATCGGGTGGGCGACGTCGGCCCAGAGGGAGCAGTTCTTGACGGTGATGTTGCGGGTGTCGCCGTAGAAGTCCCAGCGGTGGGTGTAGAGGGCGACGCTGTCGTCGGAGGTGCGCAGGAAGCAGCCGTCGATCGTGACGTTCTCGGAGCAGTAGAGCTGGATGCCGTCACCCCAGCCCTGGTGGCTGAAGGCACGCAGATTTTTGATGGTGAGGTTCTTGGACTCGGCGACCCTGATGTTCTCGTACCGGGGGTTGAGGATCGTGACGCCGTCGATCGTGACGTTCTCGCACTTGCGGACGAAGACCGCGCCGCCGGTGGAGTCGTAGACCACGCCGCGACCGATCAGCCGGGAGTTCTCCACGCCCTCGAAGATCACGGCGGAGGTGAGGACGGCGCCTGGGGCCAGGTAGACCGTGGTGCCGGTGGGCACCTTCAGGGTCCGGTCGGGGTGGGTGTGCAGACCGGGCCCGAAGTACATGACCTTCTTGTCGCCCTCGGCGGGCACGTCCTGCTCGATCGGGTTCGCGAACAGGTGCAGGCAGTCGAAGATCTTGTCGTCGATCTGGACGACGAGGTTGCGGGGCCGGTCCAGGGTGAAGCGCGCGGTGCTGCCGAGCACCTCGGGCTTGATGCCGTACGAGTCCGGGCGGATGCGGACCTTCTCGCCGCCGCCCGGGTTGTATGCGACCTCGACCTCGACGGTGCCGGAGAAGTCGAAGGCGGCCCAGGAGGAGTTCTGGGCTCTGTTGCTGCCGGTGATCGGGTCGATCAGTGCGAGCTTGGCGAGGTAGACGCCGAGCTTCTGCCAAGTGCCGCCGAGCGGCCGGACCTTGACGGTGAAGGCGTTGTTGACAGGCACCTTCGGAAGCGTCGGGTGGATGACCACGCTGTCGCCGGCGGCGCCGTTCTCCGCCGCGGCAGCCTGTACGGTGCCGCCGATGCTGCCGGCCAAGCCGGCGGCAGCGATGACACCGGCGGCCTGGAGGGTGGTTCGGCGTGACAGGGGCGCGTTCATACGTAACTCCTTGCAAAAGGTTCGGTAAGAGGGACTACTTCAGTCCGGTCGTGGACATCCCGGCGACGAAGCCGCGCTGGGCGACGAGGAAGATCAGCAGGATGGGGACGACGTACATCACGGAGCCGGCCGCCAGCAGGTTGTTGACCGGCATCCCGGCCTCTGTCACATAGGAGGTCATGAGGGCGACGGAGAGCGTGGTCTTGTCGCTGGACAGGAGCAGCATCGGGGCGATGAAGTCGCCCCAGCTCCAGGTGAAGGCGATCACGAAGCTCGCGGTCAGGACCGGCCAGGACTGCGGCAGGAAGATCCGCCAGAAGATCCCGGCGTAGCCGACGCCGTCGACGATCGCGGCCTCCTCCAGCTCCCGCGGCATCCCGGCGAAGAACTGCCGGAAGAGGAAGACGAGATACGGGGCCGAGGCCATACCCCACAGGACCCACGGCCAGTACGTGTCGACCATGCCGATCTTCGCGAAGATGAGGTACGTCGGGAAGAGCGTGATCATCTGCGGCAGCATCATCGAGCCGAGCAGCACACCGAAGAGGATCTTCTTGCCGGGGGCGTTGAGGCGTGCGAATCCGAAGCCGACCCAGGCGGAGCTCAGGGTGACGAGGATGGCGTAGATCAGGGAGATGATGAGGGAGTTGCGGGTGTAGCCGAGGTACTCGATCTTGGTGAAGGCGTCGGCGAAGTTGTGCCACTGGAACGTTTCAGGCAGCCAGTGCACCGGGGAGGCCGCGAGCTCGGGCGTGGTCTTCAGGCCGGTGATGACCAGCCAGCCGAAGGGGCCGAGCATCAGACCGGTGATCACGACCAGCACGGTGTAGAGCACGAGACGGGAGGCGCGCACCCGTACCCGGCCCCCGGAATCAGGGGTGTTGAGGGGCTCGGGGGTCTGGGCGGCCTGGGAGGTCACGGTAGTGGCGGTCACTTCTTCGCCTCCGGGTCGACGTTGTAGAACACCACACCGGACGTGAACTTGAAGATCAGACCGGTCGCGATGAGGATCAGGACGAAGAGCACCCACAGGAGCGCGGAGCCGTAGCCGTAGCGGCCGAGAGCGAAGTACTCGGCGAACACGTGCATCATGTACATGTAGTTGGACTGCGGGATCGAGGTGACGCCCTTGGGGCTGGCGTCCGCGGCGAGCAGCATGGGCATGATCGTCTGTACCGAGGCGATCATTCCGGTCACGGCCTGGAAGAGCAGGACCGGCGAGAGCAGCGGCACGGTGATGCTGCGGAAGGTCCGCCAGGCGCTCGCTCCGTCGATCCGGGCCGCCTCGTGGAGTTCACGGGGCACGTCCTGGAGCCCGGCCAACGAGATGATCATGATGTTGCCGGCGGCCCAGAGCACCGCCATCAGGATCACGTAGCGGGCGTACGGGTCGTCGAGCCAGGCGATGGCGTCGATGCCGAAGATGTTGAGGACGCCGTTGGTGGCGCCGGAGTCCCGGTTGAAGAGCTGCTTGAAGATGAGGCCCGCACCCACGGGCGGCACCACGGCGGGCAGATACAGCAGGGTGCGCCACAGGCCGCGCGCCTTGAGCGGCCGGTTGACCAGGACCGCGAGCCCCATTCCCGCGATGATCGACAGCGGTACCGAGGTGATGGCGAACAGGCCGGCGCGCCCGAGCGAGTCCCAGGTGACCGAGTCCGAGAGCAGTTCCTGATAGTTGCCGAACCCGACGTACTTCCAGTTGGGGGAGATGCCGTCGAATGTGGTGAAGCTCAGCCACAGCGCGTACGCCATCGGGCCGATGGTCAGCAGCAGGAAGCCGATGATCCAGGGCGAGGTGAACATGTAGAACGCCCGGTGCCGGCGAGCGGTCATGGAGGTCCGGGGCAGGTCACCGGAGCGTACGGCGCCGGTGCGCGCGACCTTCCGGGGCTGCCCGGTGACCTGGGGGATCTCGGGGATCTGGCCGACTGTCATCCCACCTGCTCCTTACCGCGCTTCATCTGCTCGTTGACCGACGAGTTGAGGCGTCCCGCGAGGGTGTCGACGGAGAGCTGGCCGTTCATCGCGGCCGGGATGATCTGGTTGATGATGGCGTCGATGGCTTCGGTCTTGATGTAGGGGGTGAAGGGGGTGACCGAGAAGTGCTTCAGCTCGGCCCTCTGCACCTCCAGGACCCGCTTTTGGTAGTCCTCCTTGTCCGGCATCAGCGACTGGAGCGACTTGAGCGTCGGTATCCCCCAGCCGCCCTCCGCACGGGCCTTGGCCGGCGCCTCGCCGAAGAACCACTCGAAGACCCGCCAGGCGGCGTCCTTGTTCCGCGCCTTCTTCGGCATCCACATGCCCGTGCCGCCCTGGCAGGCACTGATGCGAGGACCGCCCTCGAAGACCGGGGCCGGGGCGAGGCGCGACACCTCCGCCACCTTCGCCTCGGCGTTGATCATGCCGCCCAGCCAGTAGCCGCTGCCGGACATGGCCATCCGGCTCGCGACGTAGGTGGGCCCGTCCCAGGCGTCCGGGTTGGGCTGGATGAGGCTCGGCCCGACCCTGGTCTTGGCGTAGTCCACGTACCAGGTCAGGGCCCTGCGGGCCTCGGGGCTGGTGAAGTCGACCCGGCTGAAGTCGTCGGAGAAGAGGCTGCCTCCGGCGGCGGCCGTCAGGTTGGTGAAGAGGATGCCGAGGCCCAGGCCGTTGTAGCTGCCGCCGTAGACGGTGGTCTGGCCGTTCTTGCGCTGGACGAGCCGCTTGGCGTTGTCCAGCCACTCCTCGTACGTGATCGGATCGGTGTCGGAGGGGTAGTCGACGCCCGCCTTGTCGAAGTGTGCGGTGTTGTACCAGAACATGGCGTCCTGGGAGAAGTCCTTGGCCATGCCGTAGCGGGGGCCCTTGCCCTGCGTGGTGCCGTCGAACCGCCACAGGTCGTTGGCCGGGTCCAGGTCGTCGACCTTGAGGACGGTCGACTTGGCGAAGTACGGGTCGAGGTTCTCGGCCACGTCCCGGGCGGCGAAGTACGGCGCGTCCAGGGCGCCGAGGCCGCGGACCAGGTCCGGAGGGTTGCCGTTGGTGAGCATCGCGATCAGCCGGGTGATGTCGTACGCGACGATGGTGATCTTGACGCCGATCTCCTTCTGAGCCTGCTTGACCAGCTCAGGGGAGACATCGTCGAGATTGACCATCATCGTGACGCTCTCGCTGCCGCCGGGTGCGGCTCCCGCCGTCGACAGCGCGCAGCCGCTCAGGGCCGCCGCTCCGGCCGCGGCACCGCCCGCCGCGAGGGCGAGGAATCGGCGGCGGCTGGGAGGAGCACCAGGGTGTGCGTGCATGTACGCCTCACCTTCTTGCTGGGAGTTGGGCAGGCCGACGGGAGCCGGCACGGAGCCGAGCGGCTCTGGACAACCGGTTGCTATGAGCAGTGGGCAGAGCTTCTTCCTGTCTGGAATCTGCGTCAAGAGTCTTGACGAACTTTCGAAAAGACTGGGTAACCTCGGCGACATGAGCCAGAAGGCCGGAGGGTCGCTCCGGAGTCTGCGGCGAACCAACCAGGAGCAGCTCCTGGCGTTGCTGCTCGATCAAGGTCCCCTGCATCGGGCCGCCCTGGCGCGGCTGGCGGGCGTGTCCCGTACGACGGTGTCGACGATCACCCACGAGCTGCTGGAGCGCGGTCTGGTCGCGAAGACCGAGCGGAAACCGATTGCTGACCTCGACGGACGTGCCGGTGATCTGCTGTCGGTCAATCCGCGTGCGGCGGTCGTGGCCGGAATGAACCACACCTTCGACGGCGTGTGGGTGCATCTCGGCGACCTCGCCGCGCGGGAGGTCGCGAGTGCCGGTACGGCTCTGGATCCCGACACCGGGCCGGCCGAGCGGATCGCGGCCGGTGCGTCGATCCTTGAGCGGCTTCTGGACGAGGAGGGTCTGGGCCGAGGGCAGGTCCTCGGTGTCGGCGTCGGAGTCCCGGGGCCCATTCACCGCGGCACCGGAGTGGTCGGGGTTTCCCTGCCGGGGCAGCCCTGGTCGGATGTGCACGCCGCCGACGAGTTCGAGCGGGCGCTCGGGCTGCCGGTCACCGTGGAGAACAACACCCGCCTCGAAGGCGTCGCCGAGTCCCGCTGGGGCGCCGGCCGCTCGGTGGCGAACCTGCTCTACTTCGGCCTGTCGAGCGGCATCGGCTCAGGGCTGATCCTCGACGGACGCCTGTACCGCGGGGCGGTCGGCGCCGCGGGCGAGCTGGGCCATGTCTCGGTGAGCGTCAACGGCCCCGCCTGCCGCTGCGGCAACCGCGGCTGCCTCGTACTGCGCGCCGGCATCCCCGCCGTACTCGCCGCTCTGCGCCCCGTCTTCGGCGAGACCCTGACCCTCGACGAGATGCTGGACCGCACACTCGCCGGAGACCGCGCGGGCGAGCGGGTGCTCGCCGACGTGGGCACCGTGGTTGGCCAGGCCCTGGCCAACCTGTGCAACCTCCTCAACCCCGAACGCATCATCGTGGGCGGCGAGTTGTCCCGCGCCGGCGAACTCCTGCTCACCCCGATACGCACGGCGATCCGCCGCTACGCCCTCGCCCTGGTCCGCGAAGTGGACGTGGTCCAGGCGGAGTTGGGCCGCGACGTGCCACCCGAGTCAGGCCTCGGCGCCCGAGTCGGCGCGCTCGGCGGCGCGGCCCTGGTCCTGAGCGAGACTCCGGACCTGGCGGCGGCCCTGAACCAGGTGGCGGCCAAGGGGGCGACGGCGTGAAGGGCCTACGCGCTGTGCGTGGAGGAGATCGCGCGCGGCTGGATGTCGGTCTCCGGCATCATCAACACCCACTTCATCGT